>NZ_SOFW01000007.1:0-80828 GCF_004402315.1 Cryobacterium sp. TMT1-3 | reverse complement strand
CTCGGCCGGCGGTCGCGGCGGCACGCCTCGCGGTGGCGCCCGCGGAGCCTCGCAGGCCCCCCAGCGCGGCACCGGCAACACCGGCGGCGGCGGATCCTCGACGCGTCGCGCCAAGCAGATCGACGAGCACGAGATCGTCACCGGTCGTAACTCGGTGCTCGAGGCGCTGCGCGCGAAGATTCCCGCGCTGACCCTCTACATTGCCGCGCGCATCGAAATGGATGAGCGCGTTAAAGAGGTGTTGCTCATGGCGACGAGCCGCAACATCCCCATTCTCGAGGTCATGCGCCCCGAACTCGACCGTCTCGCCGGTCGCGATGCCGTGCACCAGGGTCTCGCGCTCAAGGTTCCCGCCTACGAGTACGCACACCCCATGGAGCTGCTCGAACTCACCATCAGCCGCGGCCACAAGCCGTTGTTCGTAGCCCTCGACGGCATCACCGACCCGCGCAACCTGGGCGCGATCATCCGCTCGACCGCTGCGTTCGGCGGCCACGGAATCATCGTGCCGCAGCGTCGCTCGGTCGGCGTCACAGCTTCGGCCTGGAAGACCAGCGCCGGCGCCGCGGCTCGCACACCCGTCGCCATGGCGAGCAACCTCACCCAGACCTTGAAGGCGCTCAAAGCGCAGGGCGTGTTCGTGCTCGGTCTCGACGGCGGTGGTGACGTGTCGCTGCCCGACCTCGGCATCGGCTTCGCCGAGCGCCCCATCGTGATCGTCGTCGGCAGCGAGGGCAAGGGCCTGTCCCGCCTCGTTACCGAGACGTGCGACGCGATCGTTTCGATTCCGATCAGCGCGGCGACCGAGTCGCTCAACGCTGGAATCGCCGCCGGCGTCACTCTCTACGAGGTGGCCCGTCTCCGAGCCCAGATCAAGCAGGCCAAGGCCGCCGCCAAGCTCTCCTAGCCCCCGCATTACGGACGGGGCCCGGGCCCCGTCCACGGGCCCAGTTTATAAACTGGGCCCGGGGCTATAAGGTGAGCCCGGTATCCATCGCGTTTGCGTGAACGTTCAAACCGGTTCCCCTCCTCCACAGCGGATGCTCCGGCCCGCTTTCCACAGATCAGTAGACGTCACGCCATCCCTTGTTCGGGCACGGTGACAATTGGCCATGCTTGAGATTCTGGATGTTCCCAACGCTCACAACGACGGCCTGATTCTCGCTGAGTCCCTGTGGGCAGCGGGCCTGAATACCCGTGCCGTGCGCGCGTTGCTTGCAAATGGTGAGCTGGTGCGCATCCGTCGTGGGGTGTACTCACTCGGAGCGACCTGGCGTGGCGCCAATAGCGACGATCAGTACCGGCTGTTCGTTCGGGCGACCGTGGTCACGGCCGAGCAGCCGCTTCTTCTTTCGCATCTCTCCGCGGCAGCGCTGCACAATTTGCCCATCATCGGACCGTGGCCTAAAGTCGTCCACGCGATCAATAACGACACGGCCGGGGGCAGCAGCGCCCGCTTCACCACGAGCCATAGGAGCGTGGTCGAGCCGGAGCCGGTCACGATCAACGGATGCGCCGCCACCACACTCGCGCGCACCCTCATCGATGTGGCGGCAACCTCGAGCTTTCTCGTCGGTGTAACCATGATTGACCACGCCCTGCGCCTCGAGGGGGAGCGCGCCGAGAACGAACGCCGGAAGGGTGTCGCCGGTGCACCGGCCCTCTCGAAGGAGGACCTCTACGCGGAACTAGCGATTGTGCATCCGAGACGGGGAGGCCCGAAGGTGCGTCGGGTCATAGACTTCTCGACTTTGCTTTCTGCCAATCCCGGCGAGTCGATGAGCCGAGTGCGCATGCACGAGTTGGGCTTCGAGATACCCGAGCTCCAGGTGCGCTTCGTCGTTCAGGGCCGGGACTACTGGGTCGACTTCTACTGGCCCGGCGTGCGTAAAATCGGTGAATTCGACGGCAAGATCAAGTACACCCGGGGCGCAACATTGGGAGACCGACACCCGGGCGACGTTGTCATCGCCGAGAAAAATCGAGAAAATCTCCTGCGTCCGGAAGTGCTCAGTTTTGACCGCTGGGACTGGGACACGGCCTTTTCTCCCCGACTTTTCTACGAATTCATGATTCAGCACGACGTTCCTCGCGCCTGAACTGGCAGTGGATACCCGCGCCCACCGACCGGGCGAGCCTCACACCGTCTGGGCCCACCTTGTGACCCGGGGCCCAGTTTATAAACTGGGCCCGTGGACGGGGCCCGGGCCCCGTCCGAAATGGACGCCTCCGGACGCTCGGGAAGCGCACTGAACGGAACTTAGACCTTCAGCGTCCAGTCGTCGGCGTCGTCCGGGTCTGCGGACGTGGTGTCATCCTCGAGCTGCGTGCGAATGGGCAGCGTGATGGCTCCGGTGAGCGGATCGATGACGGTGGCCTCGTCGCGGCGGTGCCGCAGTACATCCTGCACGTACGAGGTCACGGCCTCGGCCAGCGGAATGTCCCGCGACTGGTTCTGCGCCATATACCAGCGGTGATCGAGCAGTTGGTGGAATACCTGGGCCCGCTCGAGTTTGCCTCGCAGCTCCTCGGGAATGGCCCGCACCACCGGCTCGAATACCCGCACGAGCCACTCGTGCGCGACCATTTCCTCATCGGCACCCTGCGAGCCGTAGGCGGCCCGATAGGAGTCGAGGTCGTTCAGCAGGCGACGGGCCTGGTTCTCCTCGGCGTCGAGGCCGGTCAGGCGCAACAACCGGCGCTGATGGTGCCCGGCGTCGACGACCTTCGGCTGAATGCGCACACTCGAACCGGTGCTGTCGGTCTTGATGGCGAGTTCCTCGATATCGAAACCGAGGTCGTTGAGGCGTTGCACCCGTTGGGTGATGCGCCAACGCTCGGAGGCGGAGAACGACTCCGAACCGGTGAGCTCCTTCCAGAGCAGGCGATAGGCGGCGACGATCCCGTTGCTGACCCGAATCGGGTCGAGCTCGTCGGCAACCCGGCCGCCGGCCTCGAGATCCATCAGCTCGCCGGCGATGTTCACCCGGGCAATTTCGAGGTCGTTCTCCCGCTGGCCGTTCGACAGCCCGCCCGAGTACAACTGCCCGGTCTCAGCATCGACAAGGTAGGCGGCAAACGCCCCGGCATCGCGCCGGAACAGGGTGTTCGAGAGCGACACATCGCCCCAGAAGAAGCCGATCATGTGCAGCCGCACGAGCAGCACTGCGAGAGCGTCGACCAGCCGGGTGGCGGTATCCGGGCGCAAAGCGTGCGAGTACAGGGCCCGGTAGGGGAGGGAGAACTTGAGGTGACGCGTGACCAGAACCGAATTGAGCGGCTCCTCCGAGTCATCCGTTCTGTTCGTGATGACGGCAACCGGCTCGACGCAGGGAATCTCGAGGTGAGCCAGGGTGCGCAGCATGTCGTACTCGCGCTTGGCCATCTCGCTCGTGGTTTCTTTAATGGCCACCACCCGCCCGCTCAGGTGCGCGAACCGCACGAGGTGGCGGGAGATACCCTTGGGCAGCGAGGCGATGTTCTCATTCGGCCAGGCGTCGAGGGGCAGCTGCCACGGCAGGTCGAGGAGGGCAGGGTCGGCCGTGGCCGACGTGATGTTGAGGGAACCGCTCATGGTGTGAGCCTAACCGGCTGGAGGAGGTGAGCCCCCTCCAGCCGGCCGAAAGGCGTCGAAGGCTAGTCGGTGACGGCGCCGCCGAGGCGCAGTCCGCTTTCGGCGTCGAACACGTGCAGGTGATTCGGTGTGGCCGTGAGGTACACCGTCTCGCCGGCGTTCGGGTGCGAGCGGCCATCGACGCGAGCGACGATGTCGGTGCGCTTGCCCTCGATCGTGGAGTGACCGTAGAGGTAGCCGTCGGCGCCGAGTTCTTCAACCAGGTCGACCTCGATCTGCAGGCCATCGCCGGCGGTGGACGACATCTGGATGTCCTCCGGGCGAATACCAACGGTGACCTTCTTGCCGGTCGAGCTGGCGAGGGTCTCACGCTGCACGGGAACGGTCGCGGTGCCGAACTTGATGCCGCCATCGACGGTGTCCGCGAGGAACAGGTTCATCGCGGGGCTGCCGATGAAACCGGCCACGAACACGTTCTGCGGCTTCGCGTACAGGTCGCGGGGCGAACCGACCTGCTGCAGGATGCCGTCCTTCAGTACCGCAATCCGGTCACCCATGGTGAGTGCCTCGGTCTGGTCGTGGGTCACATAGACGGTCGTGACGCCGAGGCGGCGCTGCAGCGACGCGATCTGAGTGCGCGTCTGCACGCGCAGCTTGGCGTCGAGGTTCGATAGCGGCTCGTCCATCAGGAACACCTGCGGCTGACGCACGATGGCGCGACCCATGGCCACGCGCTGACGCTGACCACCCGAGAGCGCCTTCGGCTTGCGGCTGAGGTAGGGTTCCAGGTCGAGCAGCTTGGCGGCTTCGAGCACGCGGGCGGCGCGCTCGTCTTTGTTGATGCCGGCGATCTTGAGCGCGAAGCCCATGTTCTCGGCCACGGTCATGTGCGGGTACAGGGCGTAGTTCTGAAAAACCATCGCAATGTCGCGGTCCTTCGGCGGAACGTCGGTGACGTTGCGCTCACCAATGAAAATGTCGCCCTCGTTAACCTCTTCGAGGCCGGCCAGCATTCGCAGCGAGGTGGACTTGCCGCAGCCGGACGGGCCGACCAGAACCAGAAATTCGCCATCGGCGACCTGCAGGTCGAGCTTGTCAACAGCCGGTCGAGTGGACCCGGGGTAGAGCCGGGTTGCTTTGTCAAAGGTCACTGAAGCCATGATTATTTCTCCTTCACCGGCAGGAACGTGCCGGACGATCCGTTGTGAATAGGATTTGCGTCGCGCGCGTAAGCGCACGACCTTCCCATTATTGCATGACGGATGCCCCGGTGTGGGTCTCCCCGTTTGGTCGTTTCCCAGTCAGGGGACCTACTATTCCAAGGGTGCCTTCACGCACCCCCCCCTCCTTCTCGAAAGCGATTCTTCATGACTATTGGCGGACCAAGCGACAGCAGTCCCTCAAAGAACCGCCGGCGTGATGCCGCGCGGGTAAAGGCGAAGCAGCTTCGAGTCAGCCAGAAGAAGAAGGATCGCCGCAACAAGGTATTCCTGCAGGGCGGCATCGGCATCGCCGCCATCGCCATCATCGTTCTGGTCTCCGTGATCATTGTGAATTCAATCAAACCGGCCGGTCCGGGCCCAAAAAACATGGCCAGCGACGGCGCACTGATCGGTGAGGGCATGGTCACCGTGCTCACGCCGGCGCTGCAGCCCGACGCCAAGCCGCGGCCATCCGAACCCGATCCGACCGGTGCCGTTGCGAACATCCGCATCTATGTCGACTACCTGTGCCCCCTCTGCGGCGACTTCGAAGAGGCCAACACCGAGCAGATCGCGCAATGGGTCGACTCCGGCGCGGCGACGGTAGAAATCCACCCGGTGGCCATCCTCACGAGCAAGTCCGCCGGCACCAAATACTCCCTGCGGGCAGCCAATGCGGCCGCCTGCGTCGCCAACTATTCGCCCGACGACTTCTTCGACTTCAGCTCCGCCCTGTTCGTCGACCAGCCGGAAGAGACGTCGCCCGGCCGCAGTAACGACGAGATCAAAGCTGTCGTCAGTAAAGCGGGCGTCAGCACGGCCCGCTCCAGCATCAATTCCTGCATCGACGACGGCACCTACGAATCGTGGGTCAAGGCCGCCACCGACCGCGCGCTCGACGGCCCCATCCCCAACTCCTCGATGAAGTCCATCATCGGAACCCCGACCATTCTGGTCAACGGCAAGCCGTACACCGGTTCGCTTGAAGACCCGAAGGAGTTCGCTTCCTTCGTGCAGCAGGCCCTCGGCGAGACCTACTCCACGTCGACGCCCACCCCGACCCCCGGCGGGTAAGGCTCCGCAGAACGGATGCGGCGGCTCGCGTCGCGCGCATCCGCTTCGCCGTTGCCCGAGGTGGCTCCGAAATCATTTAGGATGGTCTTTCGAGGCCCTCGGTCTCATGCCGGCCTGGCGCAATTGGTAGCGCACCACTCTTGTAAAGTGGGGGTTACGGGTTCAAGTCCCGTGGCCGGCCCCACGAGCCCCTACTCCCCACCGGGACGCAGGGGCTTTTCTGTGACCGGGGTGCTGCCTGGATCGCGTGACCCATCCGTGTCCCGTCGTTTTGACGCGGCCGCGTCGTCGCGCGCGCGAGCGATATTCGGCAGCGAGCCGCTTTCGACGGCGCGACAACTTCGCTGGGAACGCCGATCGGCTCGAACCGCAGTGTCTGTGCCAAGCTGACACCCACGACGATCGGGGGATTCGGTGGCGCACGCGGAGTTCGACAGTGACTATGAGCGGGCAACGAACGACCCGTCATTCCTCGAGGCGGTGCGCGCCGCCTATGCGGGTACCGATGATGTGCTCGATGTGCTCTGGTGGCAGGCACACCCCGACCAGGCATCGCCTTCCGGAACAGCCGCTCCCGCCGCGCGCCGGCGCGAACTTCAGCGCCGCATCTTCGCCATCGATGGTGACGCCGTCAACAATGCGGCGGCGGCGCAGCAGCTGGCGCAACTGGACGACGAAATCCGCTTCGAGCGCGCGGCATTCGAGCGCGCGCTTGCGATCGTCGGGGGCGAATCAGCGCCTAGACGCGCCGAACCACGCGTCACGCTCGACGACACCGAAACCGAAACCACAACCGCAACCGAAGCGGAGGCCGAAGTTGGCGACCCGCAACCGTTGATCAACCGCCGCCGCCTGCTCGTCACGGCCAGTCTCATCGCGGCCGTGGCGATCGGGGCGGTGGCTGGTGCGCAAGTCACGGATTCCGGCACGAGCGCGGCCCCGATTCCGACCGCCACGGCCGAGCCGACGACCACGGGAACGCGCGCGCCCGCGCTCACCCGCCTCGATCTGCCCCAGGCTACGGCCGACGTGCCGAACCACCCGGTGCCCGAGGGATTCGTCGTCGACTCCTTTCGACTGCTGGGCGCTCCGCCCGGTTACCTTGCCCCGTCAGAATCGGTCGCCATCTACGCCGCCCGGACCACGTCCGGCATGGTCTGTCTCGTCGCGCTCGGCAGCGAGATCGGCCACCTGGCCACCTGCGTTCCCGACAGCAATTTTCCCACGACCGGCCTGCGCCTGTACTGGCTGAGCACGCTTGACTACTGGTCGGACGCCGGCGTCGCCTCCACCACCCCGATCAACTGGGACGCCGTGTGGAAAGCCGACGGGTCGTTCCAATCCGGCGGCACCGGCCCGGAACAGACTGGCCCCTAAACATCCTCCCAGCGATGCGCGACCGCCAGCGCGCCCCGCGGCATCCGCTTATCGCGTGCCCGGGGCGCTGCACCACCGGGCCGCGCAGGCCCCGCCACGTACACTGAGGGCTGGGGTTTTTTACGAGCGGATGCCCGCGCCCCGAGAGGAAACACGCATGAGTCTGATTCGGCTGAACGATGTCAGCATCCGCTTTGAGAACACGCAGATTCTGCGCGAAGCGTTCTTTCGCCTCGAACCCGGCGACCGGGTCGGCCTGATCGGCAAGAACGGCTCGGGCAAGTCCACCATTCTCAAGCTCATCCTCGACCAGGTTTCGCCCGATACCGGTGAGGTCTCCCTCGAAGACGGCATTCGTGTCGGCTACTTCTCGCAGTTCTCCGAGCTCAACGGCGCGCAGACCATCATCGAGGTGCTCGACGAGCTGTTCGTGGCTGTGAAGGCCGTCGAGACCGAACTCGCCGCGATCGACGCGGCGATCGCCCTCGATTCCTCGGCCGGCGCCGAACTCGACCGGCTGATCAGCCGCCAGGGCGAACTGTTCGAAGAGATGGACCGGCTGGACGGCTGGGACTACAAACGCCACATCGACACCGCGCTCACCACCCTCGGATTCAACGAGGCGCACCGGGTCTGCGCGATCGACGAGCTCTCCGGCGGATGGCGCAACCGTGCCGCCCTGGCCAAGATCGTGCTCGAAGCCCCCGACGTGCTGCTGCTCGACGAGCCCACCAACTACCTCGACGTGGCCGGCGTGGAGTGGCTCGAAGCCTGGTTCAAGAGCTTCAAGGGCGCCGCCATCGTGGTCTCGCACGACCGTAAATTTCTCGATGCCGTCGTCACCCGCATCATCGAGGTCGAGAACTTTCACCTGCACGAGTACCCCGGCAACTTCGGCGAATACATCGTGCAGAAGCAGTTTCGGCTCAAGAGCCTCGAGGCCCAGTTCGTGCACGAATCCGAGCTGCTCGCCTTCGAAGCCGAGGGCATCGCTGACCGCCGCGAAGCCGCGAAAGCCGAGAGCCGCCAGCTCGGCAACCAGCTCGCCCACATCAAGAAGTCGCGCACGCCGCGCCCGGTCGACCAGATCATCACTGAGATCTACGGCAACCTGCACGTGAAAGACGTGCTCTGCCGGGTCGACGGCCTGGCCAAGAGCTACGGCGACAAGCTCTTGTTCGAGAACCTCAGCTTCGAGGTGCGTCGCGGCAACCGCATCGTCGTGCTCGGCAGCAACGGCAGCGGCAAGACCACCCTGCTGCGGGTTCTCACCGGCGAGGAAACCGCCGACCGTGGTGACGTCGCCTGGGCCAGCGGCGCCCGAGTCGTCTCGTACAACCAGATCCTGGCCGAACTCGACGATAGCGACACGGTCAGTCACGCCGTCAACGCCATGCCCGGCAGCCTCGCCCTGACCGCCACCAAGAAGTCGGTCAACCGCTTTCTCACCATGTTCCAGTTCAGCGAAGCCGACCTCAAGCAGAAGATCGGCAACCTCTCGGGCGGTCAGCGCGCGCGCGTTGCCATGGCCCAGTGCCTGCTCTCCGGCGCCTCGGTGCTGCTGCTCGACGAACCGACCAACCACCTCGACATGTCGAGCACCCAGGTGATGGAACGCGCCCTCGTGCACTTTCCCGGTGCCGTTGTGGTCGTCAGCCACGACCGGTTCTTCACCGACAAGATCGCCAACCGCCGCCTCGTCTTCGGCAGCGACGGAGCCGCCCCCGGCGAGATCGAGGTGCGCGCCGCCTGACCCGCCTGTCTCTAGCGACCGGGCCCGGGCCCGGAAACTGGGCCCACGATAGATCATGGTCCCCGTTCCCGAAGGTGGGCCCGGGGGCAGATTGCCGGCTGAGCGGGCAGGGTCCCACCGGCGCCGACCAGGCGCTATCCGCCGCGACCTACCCCCGTCTCGTAGTATTGCCACGTGACCCCCGCCCGCGCAGAGACCCGAACGGATGCGCCGGGCGCGCCCGCGGCATCCGCTGTGCCGGTCTGGCTGGCACTGGTCTTCTCGGTTCTGATCGGTGCCTTGTACGCCGTGCAATCCCGGGTGAACGGTGAGCTGGGGCACCAGATCGGCGATGGATTCACCGCCGCCGTCATCTCGTTCGGCTCCGGCCTGGTCATTCTCACCCTCGGACTCATCGTCTTCCAACGCGGGCGCCGCGGCCTGCAACTCGTCGCCCGCGCCGTGAAATCAAAGCATCTGTCCTGGTGGCACCTGCTCGGCGGCCTGGCCGGTGCCCTGTTCGTACTCTCGCAGGGACTCGTCGCGGCGCCCCTCGGCATCGCCCTGTTCACCGTCGCCGTCGTGGCCGGCCAGACCGTGAGCGGCGTACTCATGGACCGGTTCGGCATCGGCCCGGGCGGCCGCCGACCGCTGCACGCCTCTAAAATCGTCGGCGCCGTGCTGGCCCTCGGCGCGGTCGCCTTCACGGTGAGCGGCGAACTGCGCGGCAGCGGTGCGCTCTGGCTGCTCGCGCTGCCGCTGATTGCCGGCATCGGCCAAGGCTGGCAGCAAGCCGTCAACGGTCAGGTGCGGGTCACCGCGCAGAGCGCGCTCACGGCCACATTTTTGAACTTTCTCACCGGCAGCATCGCCCTCGTGCTCGCCGCCCTCGTGCACGGACTGCTGGTCGGCTTCGCGCTGGAAGGTCTGCCCGGCAACCCGTGGCTCTACACCGGCGGACTAATCGGCTGCATTTTCATTGCCGGCGCCGCGCTCGTCGTGCGCACCACCGGGGTGCTCATGCTCGGCCTGTGCATCGTGGCCGGCCAGCTGGTTTGCGCCCTCGCGCTCGACCTGCTCGCACCAACTCAGGGGCATCCGCTCGGCGTCACGACCATCATCGGCACCGCCCTCGCCCTCGTGGCCGTCGTGATCGCCGCCGTGCGCTGGCGCCGACCCGGCCACGCCCGCGCCTGACCCCGCGCGGGTGCCGACCGGGCCCGGGCCCGGAAAGCGGGCCCACGATAGATCCTGGGCCCGGTGTCCGAAGGTGGGCCCGGAGCGAAACACCACAGCGATACCCACAGCGAAACCCACAGCGAAACCCGGAGCGAAACCCGGAGCGAAACCCGGAGCGAAACCCCGGAGCGAAACCACACAGCCAGCCCCCGCAGAGCCCCGGCTACACAACCCCCAGAAACTCCTCGGGATCGATCGACAGCCGCACACCCGGCTTGCAGTCGGCCGGAATCCCGCCGACATACAGCCACCCGAGCAGCTCCTCCGCATCAGCGAGGCCGTGAACCTCCCGCACGGGCGCCGCGCGCACGAGCGCACCGGTGCGCCACATCGCACCCCACCCGGCGTCGCCGAGCAGCAGGGTGAGCATGTGCGCGACACCGGCCGCGACCGCATCCTGCTCCCAAGCGGTCACCTTGAAGCTCACCCGCCGCGACGCGATGACCGCCAGCAGCAGCGGTGCCCGCAACGGCTTGCCGGCCAGCTTCACCGCCTCAACACCCTCACAAGCGGATGCCGCCACAAACGCCGCTCCCAGCCGCTCGCGCGCCGCGCCGCGCAGCTCCAGCAGTCGCCACGGCCGCAGAGCGCCATGATCGGCGACGCGAGCCGCCGCCGCCACGAGGGGCAGCAGCTCCGCCCGGGTAGGCGCGAGCGACGTCACCCGAGAATAGCTGCGCCGGCCGTTGACGGCCTGGAAGACCGCCGAGGAGCCCACCGCGCTACTTCGCGGGCGTGAAGTTGAGCGAGATCGAGTTCATGCAGTACCGATCGCCAGTGGGGGTGCCGAATCCATCGGGAAAAACGTGCCCCAGGTGCGAGCCGCAGTTCGCGCAGCGCACCTCGGTGCGCACGCTGCCGAGCGAGCGGTCTTCGAGCAATTCGACCGCTTCGGGCCGCACCGATTCGTAGAAGCTCGGCCAGCCGCAGCCGGAATCGAACTTAGTGCCGCTCTGGAACAGTTCGGCGTTACACGCGCCGCAGGTGTAGGTACCGGCACGCTCTTCGTCGAGCAATTCTCCGGTTCCGGGGCGTTCGGTGCCGGCTTCCCGCAGCACCGCGAACTTCTCCGGGCCGAGTTCGGAGCGCCACTCGTCGCTTGACTTCTTGATTGCGTAGTCCATGAAAGAATATCCCTTCGTTCCGGCCGCCCGTTGGCACGAACAGCGTCTACCCAGCCTAAACTCGCGCGGCTGCACGCGCATTCCGGGCCCGGCCGTTTCGCAGTATTTGCACGGCCACCAGCGCGCCCGAGTGCGCCGTTCCGGGCGTGCCGGAGGCAACGTCCAGCCGCCCGCAAATAGGATGAGGCCGGCGGATAACCCGTCGAAAACTTTTCTTGGGGGAGAGATATCAATGAGCGAGAGACCACCGACAATAGAGCCACCCGCCACGACCGCGCCCGCTGCGCCAGCCGAGCTGAGCGACCGCGACCAGGCCGTGCTCGCCTTCGAACGGCAGTGGTGGCGGCACGTCGGCGCCAAGGAGGAGGCCATCCGCGCCACCTTCAGTCTCTCGGCCGCCCGGTACTATCAACTATTGGGGGCTCTGGTCGATTCACCGCTCGCACTGGCCTTTGACCCGATGCTCGTAAAACGGCTGCAGCGGATGCGTTCCGCGCGATCCGAGGCACGCGCCAGTCGTTCGCTTCCCGCCCACGACTAGCACCTGACCGCTTTCCGCCTGCCCGGGATCGTCCGATTCCGAACCCGGCTGGCCAACCAAGGATCCAACCAATATGGCGCGAAAATTTGCGAAAGACCGTTTCGACACCCACACGCATGCCCTCGACCGGGTGGGCGCCCACCGCGCCCCCGGCAAGAGGGGCCGCGCCTGGATCGGGTTCTGGTGGGCGCTCGGCGCGACCGTGCTGCTGATCGTCGTGGGTGTCTTCGGCATCTTCGCGATCAATAATCGCCTCGACTTCACCAATATTCCGGGGCTGTCCTCGGCCAGTTCCACTCCGGTCCCGACCGAAACCGTCATCCCGACCGCCGAACCGACCGTCGACCCGGCGCTGACGGTGAACGTGCTGAATGGTTCCGCGAATGACGGGGTTGCGGCTTCCGTCAGTGACACGCTCGTCGCCGCCGGCTGGGTGGTCAGCGGCACCGGTAACGCCAGTACCGACACCGAACCGGCCACGGTGATCTACTACGCCGATGCGAGCCAGGAAGGGGCAGCTCGCGGCCTCGCCGCCTCGCTGCCCGGCTCGAAGCTCGTGGTCTCGACCGTCTTCGTCGAGTCGGGCGCTGCCCTGACCGTCGTCGTCGGCAACGACTACGTTCTCCCCGCGGGGTGATACACGGTCGAATCTTCTTTCCTAGTGGGCATTTTATAGTTCGTCAAGCCCCTTTCCTTCTGCGGTGACTTCAGTAATATCTGGTTTTGGTCACACATTTTGTTCGGGCAATACCCGCCCGGATCAAGAACGCTCGCCCAAGGTAACTTGCACCCGTAGGTAACTTGCAACAGAAGACTTGCTCTCGGGGATTTGCTGCTCGCATGAAATGACGCAGTCTCTGCGGCAGGGCCCGGAACAGCCAATGGGCCGTGCCGTCGAAATTAAGCAAGGAGTAACACATGGCGAACGGAACCGTTAAATGGTTCAACGCTGAAAAGGGTTTCGGCTTCATCACCGTTGATGGGGGAGGGCAGGACGTCTTCGTTCATTACTCCGCGATTGACATGAGCGGGTACAAGGTGCTCGAAGAAGGCCAGCAGGTCATCTTCGAGGTCGGTGCCGGAGCGAAAGGCCCCCAGGCTGAATCGGTGCGACCGGCCTGACTCACCCCATAATGGGGTCTGTCCCCCACCTCACGCCGCCCGCTGCAACGGGCGGCGTTAGTGTTTAACGGTGACCAAGACAAAGACAGCCCGCCGCAACGCGCCGCGCAGAGCCGCGGGACTGCTCGCCCTGATCGTGCCGGCACTGCTGTTAAGCGGATGCACCGGCGCCATTCCTTCCCCTGCCGCTTCGACGAACGCCCCCGGCTGGACCTCGGGCTACGTCGCCGCTGCGGCCACCGAGACCGCCCCATTGACGGGACTCACCGTGGCGGCCGGATCGTCGGCGCACCCCTCGCTGGCAGCCAAGGTCGACAACCACAGTGCCGCCCGCCCGCAGGTCGCCATCGACCGCACCGACCTTGTATTCGAAGAGCTGGTCGAGGGCGGAATCACCCGGTACGTCGCGGTGTGGCAGTCCAGCATTCCCGACCAGGTCGGCCCGGTGCGGTCGATCCGGCCGATGGACCCCGACATCATTGCCCCGTTCGGTGGCCTCGTGGCCTTCTCGGGCGGTCAGCAACGGTTCGTCGACGCCATGAACGCGACCGGTCAGGTCAGCGCCATCTTCGACTACGACACGACCGGGCTGTTTTCCCGCTCCAAGGCCACGGCCGCCCCGCACAACGTCATCCTCGCCGCTTCCGAATTCGTCAACCGCAATGCCTCCGTCGCACCGCCCGCCCAGCAGTACGCCTATGCGGCCACGCTCGCCGGGGCATCCGCTGTGGTGGACGGCGCGCCGATTTCGGCCATCAACACCCGGTTCTCGAACTCCAGCGCCCGCAGCTGGACCTGGAATGCCGAAGCGGCCGCCTACCTGCGCGCACAGGACGGCGCACCGGACCTCACGGCGGACGGCGCACAGCTCAAAGCCACGAATGTCGTCGTGCTGCGAGTGAACGTCAGCGTTGACCAGAGCATCCCCAAGACCGAGCTCATCGCCTCGGGTGAAGCGTCGATCTCCTCCGGCGGCAAGACCCTGGCCGCCACCTGGAGCAAGACCTCCCAGGGCATGCCGATCCGCCTGGTCGACGCCAACGGAGTGACCATTCGGCTGGCACCGGGCAATACCTGGTTTCAGCTCGTGCCCAACGGTACCGGCTCGGCCGACCTCATTCCCTGACCGTCTGAAGATGGCCGGGCATCACCCCCGATGCTCGCTTGCACTCTCGACCCCAGAGTGCCAGAATCGTTCTAGCACTCTCGTCATCTGAGTGCTAACCCCATCATCGTTTGGAACGTCCGGGAGGGACGAGTTACACATATGGCAAAAATCATTGCATTCAATGAAGAGGCCCGTCGTGGGCTTGAGCGCGGCCTGAACATTCTCGCCGACACCGTCAAGGTCACCCTCGGCCCGCGCGGCCGCAACGTCGTTCTGGAGAAGAAGTGGGGCGCCCCCACGATCACCAACGACGGTGTGTCCATCGCCAAGGAGATCGAGCTCGACGACCCGTACGAGAAGATCGGTGCGGAACTCGTCAAAGAGGTCGCCAAGAAGACGGATGACGTTGCCGGCGACGGTACGACCACCGCAACCGTCCTCGCCCAGGCTCTGGTTCGCGAAGGCCTGCGTAACGTCGCAGCCGGCGCCGACCCGATCAGCCTGAAGCGCGGCATCGAGAAGGCCACGGCAGCTGTCATCGCCGAGCTCATCGCCAGCGCCAAGGAGATCGAAACCAAGGAAGAGATCGCGGCAACCGCGTCCATCTCCGCCGGCGACACCGAAATCGGCGCGATCATCGCCGAGGCCATCGACAAGGTCGGCAAGGAAGGTGTTGTCACCGTTGAGGAGTCGAACACCTTCGGCACCGAGCTCGAGCTCACCGAGGGCATGCGCTTCGACAAGGGCTTCCTGTCGGCATACTTCGTCACCGACCCCGACCGTCAGGAAGCGGTCTTCGAAGACCCCTACATCCTGATCGTCAACTCCAAGGTCTCCAACATCAAGGACCTGCTCCCCATCGTGGACAAGGTCATCCAGACCGGCAAGCAGCTCCTCATCATTGCGGAAGACGTCGACGGTGAGGCCCTGGCCACGCTCGTTGTGAACAAGATCCGTGGCATCTTCAAGTCCGTCGCCGTCAAGGCACCGGGCTTCGGAGACCGTCGCAAGGCTCAGCTGCAGGACATCGCCATCCTCACCGGTGGACAGGTCATCTCGGAAGAGGTCGGCCTCAAGCTCGAGAACGTCACGCTCGACCTGCTTGGTAACGCCCGCAAGGTCGTCATCACCAAGGACGAGACCACGATCGTTGAGGGTGCCGGCGACGTCGAAGCCATCGCCGGTCGCGTCTCGCAGATCCGTGCCGAGATCGAGAACACCGACAGCGACTACGACCGCGAGAAGCTTCAGGAGCGCCTCGCCAAGCTTGCTGGCGGCGTTGCTGTCATCAAGGCCGGAGCCGCAACGGAGGTTGAGCTCAAGGAGCGCAAGCACCGCATCGAAGATGCAGTGCGTAACGCCAAGGCTGCTGTCGAAGAGGGCATCGTCGCCGGTGGTGGCGTTGCACTCATCCAGGCCGGCAAGACCGCATTCGAGAGTAAGGCTGTCCTTGACCTCGTCGGCGACGAGGCAACCGGCGCGAACATCGTGCGTGTTGCCATCGACGCTCCGCTCAAGCAGATCGCGCTCAACGCCGGCATGGAGCCGGGCGTTGTCGCCGACAAGGTGCGCAACCTGCCCGTCGGATGGGGCCTCAACGCCGCCACCGGCGAGTACGTCGACATGATCGCTGCCGGCATCAATGACCCGGTGAAGGTCACCCGCTCCGCGCTGCTCAACGCCGCGTCGATTGCCGGACTGTTCCTCACCACCGAGGCCGTTGTTGCCGACAAGCCCGAGAAGAACTCGGCTCCGGCCGGCGACCCCTCGGGTGGCATGGACTTCTAAGTCCCGCCAGTTAGCTCCACACAAGTGGGCGTCTCCTTCGGGAGGCGCCCACTTTTTTCACCCGCCACCGAGCCGTGAGTCTCTGTCACTGAGCCGTGAGTTTCGGTCCATTTTCGCCGCCGAATTTCGGCTGGAAACTCACGGCTCGGCGGTCTCAAGCGTGCAGATCTCACGGCTCGGCGACAGGGCGCCGTTGGCGAGCACAAGCGGATGCCGCCCCTCGGCAGGTCAGCGCATGCTGCGGCGTGCTTTCATGAGTTCGACCATGGTCGTGAAGCCGTCCGCCGGGCAGCGTCATCCTTGCGACGTAGCGCAGAGCGACTCCGGACTGACGACCGCGCGGCAGTGATCCGGCAGGCTGACATTATGAAGAAGATCCAACTCCTCCCCGTTCTTACCACCGCAGCGTTGACCACCCTCGCACTCACCGGGTGTTCCAACATCGCCGACCAAGTGCAGCGCGAGAAATCGCTCGAATTCGCGTCCGTACCGATCCTCACCGAGGAGTGGGACCAGTCGGCGGACTGGCTGCCCGCCGATGCGACCCGGATTTCCGTCCGGGAAGCGGCATCAGGCACAGGCCCGGCGATCCTGGCGGCGACGACCGATGCCGAGCTCGATCCGGCGCAGTGCGCGGAGACCGACCGGCAGTCGGCGCCGACCTATTCCGCGGACTGGGCACCGGATGATGTCTACGTCGACCGCATCTTCGCCTGCGGTGACTGGGCCGTGATCGAAACTGACAGCGGCTGGTACGGGTGGACACCGAACGATCCCGACGAGAAGGCAGAGTCGCCGACACCATGACCACATCCTGTCCTGCGGCTACGGTTGAGTCATGATCCGCAGCCTCTCCCGCCCGCAACTCGTGGTGGATGCCGCGGTCGCCGTGATCGCGGTCCTTACGCGCAGCGTGCTGGGCTATGACTCTGCGGTGGTGTTCTGGGTGACCGTCGGCATGGCCGGTGCCGTGTTCCTCCGGAGGCTCAGCCCCGGCCTCGCCCTCGCACTGGCCTGGTGCACGGTGGCCGTGCAGCTCTGGGCGTCGTTGCCGCCGGACATCGCCAACGCCGCCGTACTTCCGGTGCTGTATGCCACGGCGGCCTACGGCTCGCGACCCGTCAGATGGCTCGGGCTAGCCTCGGTTCCGGTTGGCGCGCTGACCGCAACCGTGTACGTGCTGTACCTGCAGTCCAGCGGCCTCACCGGGTTCGTGGACCTCGTGCTGCAGGTGCGCACCGGCGAAGCCTTCCAGCGTGGTGCCCCTGGGGTGATCGGTTTCGTCTCTGCCGTGGCCCTGTTCGGGCTGAGCTGGGTTCTCGGACTGCTCGTGGCCACCTGGCGCACCGCGCGGGAGGGCCGGTCGGCTCTCCGTTCAGCGGCGGCCGAGCAGGCGGAGGCGCGGCGCGAAGTGGCCGTGGAGCAGGAGCGCACCCGCATCGCTCGCGATATGCACGACGTGGTGGCGCATTCCCTCGCCGTCGTCATCGCCCAGGCCGACGGCGGCCGGTACGCGCGTGCCGCCAATCCCGAGGCAGCGGATGACGCCTTCCGCACCATCGCAAACACGGCCCGGTCAGCCCTCGCCGACGTCCGCGTGTTGCTGGGGCAGCTGAGGTCCAACCCGGATTCTGCGTCCGGCGGCGACGGAACCAGTGCGCCAGTGATGGCGGCACCACAGCCGACCCTGGCCGACCTCGACCGGCTCGTCGACCAGTTCCGTGCCTCCGGACTCACGGTGAAGCGTAGCGAAACCGGGCCAGCTGCGCAGCTCGGCGCGGGCCACCAGCTCGTGATCTACCGCATCGTGCAGGAATCGCTCACCAACGTGCTCCGTCACGGCGACGCCGCGCGCACCGTGGCCGTCAGCTTCAGCTGGCAGGACGACGCACTCACCGTCACGATCGATAGTGGGCTGCTCGTGCCCCGCGACACCGGCGCGGCACCGAACGGGCACGGCATCGACGGTATGCGCGAGCGGGCGGTGTTGGCCGGCGGGTCTTTCGCGGCGAGCGAGATCGGTGATCGATTCGTCGTGTGCCTGACTCTTCCGCCGCTAACTGCAGCGCCTCCGCTCTGCCGAGAGGCGGTGTCCGAATGACCGCTCCCATCCGTGTCGCCCTGGTCGACGACCAGGCGCTGTTCCGCGCCGGACTCCGACTGCTCATCTCGTCGCAGGCCGATCTCGAGTGTGTGGGCGAAGCCGGGAACGGGGCCGACGGCATCCGCTTGGTGGAAACTGCCCGGCCTGATGTGGTGCTCATGGATATTCGGATGCCGGTCATGGACGGCATCGAAGCCACCACACGCATCGTCGACGCGTCGGTCGCGGCAGGCGGGGGCGGCCCCCGCATCGTCGTGCTCACCACGTTCGACCTCGACGAAGCGGCCGCTCGGGCCATTCGCGGGGGAGCCAGCGGATTCGTGCTCAAAGACGCCGACCCGGAGTTTCTGCTCGCGGCGATCCGCACCGTGCACGCGGGCTCGTCCGTCATCGCCGCCGCTCAGATCATCGAGCTCTTCGAACATTTCGACGCGAAGCGGATGCCCCCGGTCCCGCCGGCCGCTTACACCCGGCTCACCCCGCGCGAACAGGAGATCTTTGCGCTCGCCGCGCGGGGACTGAGCAATGCCGAGATAGCGGCGGCCGAGTTTCTCAGCGAGGCGACCGTGAAGACCCACATCAGCCGCACCCTAGCCAAACTCGAGCTGCGCGATCGCGTGCAGCTGGTCGTCTACGCCTACGAGAACTCGCTCATCGCCTGACCGGCCGGTCATCCCTGCGATGTAGCAAGACCATCCTTCGGCCGGACTCGCTGACGAGGTCGGTTCTCCAGACTGGAAGACATGAAACCTTTAACCACCGACCTCGGCCTCGTCGCCCGGGTGGCCTCCCTGCACAAGTCCTACGGGGCCACCAACACCCGCGTGAACGCGCTCACCGACGTGAGTGTCGGAATTCGGCGCGGCGACTTCACCGCCATCATGGGACCGAGCGGGTCGGGCAAGTCGACGCTGATGCACATCATGGCCGGCCTCGACACGGCGAGCAGCGGATCGGTGTGGCTCGGCGATACCGATATCTCCCATCTAGACGATTCCAGCCTCACCGTGTTGCGCCGCCGACGGGTCGGATTCATCTTCCAGTCATTCAACCTGGTGCCCACCCTCGACATCAGCGGGAACATTCTCTTGCCTTTCGAACTGGACGGCCGCGCGCCGTCAGTCGACGAGCGAGCCTGGATCGACCGGCTGATCGCGGTGCTCGGACTCACCGATCGTCAGCGGCACCGCCCCCATGAGCTCTCCGGCGGGCAGCAGCAGCGCGTGGCGATCGCCCGGGCCCTCGCGACCCGCCCCGACCTGGTGTTCGCCGACGAGCCCACCGGCAACCTTGACTCCCGCACCTCACGCGAAGTACTCACGTTGCTCCAGACGGCGAGCCGGGAGTACGGGCAGAGCATCGCCATGGTCACCCACGACCCGGTCGCGGCCAGCTACGCCGATCGCATCATCCTGCTGAATGACGGCCGAATCGTGGACGACCGCGGCCGATCGACCGCCGAACAGATCAGCACGATCATGCTCGGCATGGAAGCCCGGTCGTGAACCGCACACGGCACACCCTGCGCGAGCATGCGCCGAGCATCCTGGTGGCGGGCCTGTCGACGGCGTTCGGTGTCAGCCTGATCTCCATCACCGGTGTTCTCGCCGAGGTGATCGGCAATTCCGGGCTCAACAGCGCCACGCTCACGTTCATCCTGTCGTTTATCGCGGCCGTCTTCATCGTCATCGCGCTCTATGTCGGGGCCCTGGTCACCGCGAACACCTTTGCCACCATCATCGCCGGCCGGGTGCGCACGATTGCCCTGCTGCGGCTGATCGGTGCCAGCGCGGCCATGCAGCGCCGCGCTGTGACCCGCGAAGGTTTCACGGTGGGTGTGGCCGGAGCCTTCGTGGGCGGCATCGTCGGCGTGCTGTTTCCTATTCTCGTGGTCTCGGTCGGGGTGCAGTCCGGTGCGATCCCACCCGGAACCTACAGCTACCTCAGTGCCCAGATGCTGCTGCCGGTCGTGGCCGTGGCACTCACCACGACCGCGGCCTCCTGGGCCGGGTCGCGGCGCGTACTGTCGGTGTCGCCGATGGACGCCCTCGGGGCGGCTGGCGAGTCATCGCTCGGCGAGCAGAGTGAGCGCCGAACCCGTAACCGGGTTGCGCTCACACTTTTCCTGTTCGGTGATGTGATCCTCGTGCTGGGCATGCTGGTGGGCCTCGTGAATCCGCTCGGCGTGCTCATCGGCCTTATCGGGGGGATTCTGTCGTTCAGCGCTGTCGTGCTGGGAGCTGCCGTCGTCATGCCCCGGGCCCTGCGCGTGATCGGCCGCGTGTTCGGAACGAGCGCCACCGCCCGGCTGGCACGCGAGAATGCCGTGCGATACCCCGAGCGGAGCGCTCGCACCACGATCGGTCTCGTCATCGGCGTCACCCTGATCACCACGTTCGCCGTGACCGTTGCAAGCTACCAAAGCATCATCGAGGCGGCACAGGAGGTCCACCCGGAGGCGTACGAGGGTGTCGACCCGGTCCTGGCGATAACCGTGGCCGTGTTCTCGGTGCTCATGGGATTCAGCGCCCTGATCGCGGCCGTGGGAATGGTGAACAACCTCTCCCTCACCGTGCTGCATCGCACCCGGGAGCTTGGCCTACTGCGCGCTCTCGGGTTCACGGCCCGGCAGATCCGCCGCATGATTCTGATCGAGAGCGCGCAGCTCAGCGCTGCGGCGGTGGTCGTCGGGCTTGTGCTGGGTACCCTGTACGGCTGGGCCGGGGCGCAGTCGCTTATCGGGGGTATTCAGGGGTCGCCCGGAATCGTGCTGCCGACGGTGCCGCTAGCGCTGGTCGCCACTATCGTCGTGGCGGCGGCAGCCCTCACGGCCGTGGCGTCGCTCGCTCCCTCCCGACGGGCGACCCGCATCACCCCGGTCGCGGCCCTCGCTGCCGAGTAGGCGCACCCGACCGAGTAGGAGCGGACACGTGCCTCATCGAGCAAACAGCCGGGTGTTGGCCTGCTCGGTTTCGGCGTACTGCTGGCCGGCCACGCTCAACGCCTGGTTGAGCAGGGTCAGGCTCTCTTCCAGCTGCTGGTGCATGCCCCGCCATTCGGCGAACGCGCCCTGAAAAGCCGAGGAGGCCTGGCCGGTCCAGAACCCTTCCAGACTGGTCAGCTGGGCGTTGAGATCGCCGACATCAGCCTGCACGCGCGCGATGGTGCCGCGGGCGGTGCTCGCGGTGTTCTGCACCGCCTCGCTGTCAACCTGGAAGCTCGTCATGGTGTGCCCTTCTTCTACATAACAGTGGGTGGTGACTGCGAGCGTAGAAGGCGAGCGGGGGCATCCGTTTTATGAGCCCACTTCTGTGAGCGGATGCCTCCCTCCGCACCCTGGGGAGGAGTTCTACGGGATGACGGGCTGAGCGTGCTGCGGCGCGGTCGGCGTGCCGGCCAGCGGCAGCGATACGCGGAAGGTTGCGCCGCCGCCGGGCGTCTCGACGACGTCGACAGTGCCGTGGTGGCTCGCGACGATCGCAGCGACGATGGCAAGTCCAAGGCCGCTCCCGCCGGTCTCGCGGGCGCGAGAGGAATCGGCCCGCCAGAAGCGCTGGAAGATCTTTTCCCGAATCTGCGGCGGGATACCCTCGCCATGATCGATCACGGCGATGGAGGCGCGCTGCGTGCGCGGGTCCACCATAACCTCGAGCTCGATCGGGCTGTCGGAGGCGGTGAAACGCATCGCATTGCCCATGAGATTGGTGATGACCTGGCGAATCTTGTTCTCTTCGGCCATGACGATCGGCGGCAGCTGCGGCTCGACCGGCAACACGGTCAGTTCGGCGTCGGGCTGTACGGCGCTGCCCCGACGCGGCTTGCGGGTGCGCAGCCGGGCCAGCGTGGCGCCGGCGAAGGCGATTGCCCCGGTCGGTGGACCGTTTCCGGACGGCCGGGTGATCGCGCCGGTGGTGACGCTCTCCGCCGCGTCGTGGTCGAATGCCGCGATCTCGCCGGAGTCATCGTGATCGGCGTCGAGATCAACACCGTGCGGTCCGATCACCGGCGGGGGAGTGAGAACGGTGACCTGTCGGCCCGGGGAACTCGCCATGGCGTCGAGGGCGGCGTCGCGGGCCAGCGGCACGAGGTCGACCGGTGTGAGGGCGAGCGGCTTGGTCTCATCGAGCCGGGCCAGTTCGAGCAGGTCCTCCACCAGTCCGCCCATGCGAATGGCTTCTTTTTCGATGCGTTCCATGGCCTGCGCGACGTCTTCGGGGGTTTGCAGTGCGCCCATGCGGTACAGCTCGGCGTAGCCGCGCACCGAGACCAGGGGCGTGCGCAGTTCGTGGCTCGCGTCGCCGACGAAGCGGCGCATTTGGTCGATGGTGCGGGCGCGGTCTTTGAACGCCCGGTCGATGCGGCTGAGCATGATGTTGAGCGACCGGTTGAGCCGGCCGACCTCGGTGTTCGGGGTGGCGCCGCCGAGTCTCTGGCTGAAGTCACCGTCGGCGATGGCGGCGGCAGTCTGCTCCGCCTCACGCAGCGGCACGAAGGTGGTCGTGACGAGCACCCGGGTGAGCATGGCCCCGATCAGCACGACGCCGGCGCCGAACCCCAGAAAGATCGTGAGGTAGGTGGCCATGGTGTTCTCGGTCGGCCGCAGCGACACGGCCATGACGAGGGTGCCGTACGTGCCGGTGGGGCTGATCACGACGGGCACCATGATCGCGTGGAACTCGGTGTCGTGGGCGGCATCCCAGAGGGTCTGAATCTGACCGTCGAGCTGGGAGACCCGTTTGAGGTCGAGCGGCATGCCGACAACCGGCAGTTCGGCGTGGTCGCGTTCCTGCCAGGTGCGGGTGATCAGGGCGCCGTCCTGGTCGTACAGCGCCACGAAGTAGTCCGAGGCGACGCCCTCGGTGTCACCTTGCGAGAACACGCTCGAGGAGTAGCCGCTGAGCGCGGTCTGCGTGTCAACCTGCAGCTGGGTGTCGACCTGGGTCACCACGTACTGCTTGAGCATGGCCATGGTGCCGATGCCTGAAACGAGCAGGCCGAGCGTGAGCATCAGCACCGTGACACCGGTGATCTTGGAACGGAGGGAGATGCTGCTCCACCGTCTCGACAGGGTTTCGTGCATTTGCCTTGAGTCTACGAAAGCTCGCTGTGTGTCTAACGAACGCCGTGACTACGCCTTGGCGGCCTTGAGCATGTAACCGAAGCCACGCTTGGTCTGGATGAGGGGTTCGCTCGAGTGCACATCCACCTTGCGGCGCAGGTAGGAGATGTAGCTCTCCACGATTCCGGCGTCTCCGTTGAAGTCGTATTCCCAGACGTGGTCGAGGATCTGCGCCTTCGACAGCACTCGGTTGGGGTTGAGCATGAGGTAGCGCAGCAGCTTGAATTCGGTCGGGCTCAGTTCGATGGCCTCGGTACCCACGAGAACCTCGTGGGTGTCCTGATCCATGGTGAGTTCGCCGGCGCGGATCACGGCGTCTTCGTCGGCGTGCATGGTGCGACGCAGGATGGCCTTGATGCGGGCGACGATCTCGTCGAGGCTGAACGGCTTGGTCACGTAGTCATCGCCGCCGACGGTGAGGCCGGTGATCTTGTCTTCGGTGTCGTCTTTGGCGGTGAGAAAAAGGATGGGCGCGGTGTAACCGGCCGAACGCAGGCGTTTGGTGACGCCGAAGCCGTTCATGTCCGGCAGCATCACGTCGAGGATGATGAGGTCGGGTTCCTCCTCGAGTACGGCGGAGATGGCCTGTGCACCGTTGCCGACGGCGCGCACGGCGAAGCCGGCGAAACGGAGGCTGGTGGTGAGGAGGTCGCGGATATTGGGTTCGTCGTCAACGATAAGGATGCGGGGGCCGTCAGTCATGACCCCAGTATCTGCGCGTTAGCTGGAGCTTTGCTGACAGTGAACGGTGTGTGCTGCGATCAGCGGTCGATGACCGTGACGCGACCAGGATTACCGACATGATTGAACGAGCAAGATCGATGTATTTAGGTGAGGACCGCAATGACCCGCACGAGAACCGACAGGGCTCTGACACTGCCCCACCTGGATGCCCCGCTCCGGTTGATCGGCGGCCGCACCTTTGACTTCGATCGTGAGGTGGCCGTGATGGCCATCATCAACCGCACGCCGGACTCGTTCTATGACCAGGGCGCAACGTTCGCCCTCGACGCATCCGTTCTGGCCGCGCGTCAGGCCATTGCCGACGGGGCCGACTGGATCGATATCGGCGGGGCCAAGTTCGCGCCCGGGCCGGCCGTGCCGATCGCTCAGGAGATCGACCGGGTGGTACCGGTGGTTGAGGCGCTGCGGGGTTCTGGCGTGGTCATCTCGGTTGACACCTTCCACCCGGCGGTGGCCGCGGCGAGTATCGCCGCCGGCGCCCATGTGATCAACGACACCACGGGCGTGCACGACCCCGCGATGGCCGACGTCGTCGCCGACAGTACCGCCACCCTGGTGATCACGCACAGCCTGGCCGTGCCGCGGATGCCCTACCCGGCCCCGCACTACGACGATGTCGTCGCCGAGGTCGGCGCGTTTCTGCTCGCTCGGGTGGAGCGGGCCGTCGGGCGTGGGGTGCCCCGGGAGCGCATCATCATCGACCCCGGCCACGACCTGAACAAAACCACGAGGCACTCCCTCGAACTGACCCGGCGGCTCGACGAGATCACCGGGCTCGGCCTGCCGACGCTGGTGGCCGTCTCCAATAAGGATTTCGTGGGGGAGAGCCTCGATCGGCCGCGCGGTGAGCGGGTTGAGGGATCCCTAACAGCCATGACGGTCTGCATCCTGCAGGGCGCCCGCGTCGTGCGGATGCACAATGTGCGTGCCGCCGTCGATGCTGTGCGCATGACCGAGGCCATCCTGGGGTTTCGCGAGCCCGCCTACGAGCGTCACAACCTCACCTGATGCGCGCCCAGCTGCCCCCACGGGCCCAATTGATCGAGCACTACCGGGTGCCCGATCGCCTCACACCGCGGGTGCGGGTCAACTTCATCGCGAGCCTCGACGGCGCGGCCACGCACGAGGGGCTCAGCGCTGGTCTGAACAACGCCGACGACAAGATCGTCTTCGACGTTCTTCGACTGCTCACCGACGTGATCCTGGTCGGTGCCGGAACGGTGCGCGCCGAAGGCTACGGCGGCATTCTTCTGCCAGCGGATGACGCGGCTTGGCGCGTGCAGGCGGGCCTGGCCGCGCAGCCGCCCGTGGCGATCGTGTCGGGGCGCCTGGACCTCGACCCGGGGCATCCGGTGTTTTCTCAGGCGGCGACGAGGCCAATAGTGCTGACCCACGCTGCGGCGCCAGCCGATCGGCGGGCGGCGCTTGCCGAGGTGGCCGAGGTGATCGTCTGCGGCGAGCTCGCCATCGACCCGCATCTGCTCGTGGCGGCGCTCACCGCCCGGGGCCTGCCCCAGATTCTGTGCGAGGGCGGGCCGCACCTGTTCGGCGACTTCGTCGCGGCCGACCGGGTCGATGAGCTTTGCCTGAGCCTCGCCCCCGTGCTCGAGGGCGGCTCCGCCGGGCGCATCGCCGTCGGGGCGGATGCTGCCGCCCGCGCCATGGAGCTCAAGCACGTGTTGCGCGCCGGCGACATGCTGTTTCTGCGGTACGCCCGCCAAGAATCCTGACGCGGGCTGGCGGCATCCGCTGGGCCCACCTTTCGAAAGTGGGCCCATGATCTAGCGTGGTCCCGCTTTCCGGGCCCGGGCCCGGAAAACACTCGGGCGGCATTCGCTGGGCCGGGTACGGGGCCCGGGCCCCGCACCCGGCGAAGGGGTTAGACGGGCAGGGACTGGGCTTCGAGGCTTTGGGAATCGAGGATCGTGTAGCTGTAGCCCTGTTCGGCGAGAAAGCGCTGGCGGTTCTGGGCGAAGTCCTGGTCGACGGTGTCGCGGGCGACGAGGGTGTAGAAGTTCGCCGACAGGCCGGACTCCTTGGGGCGCAGCAGACGGCCGAGACGCTGGGCCTCTTCCTGGCGGGAGCCGAACGAGCCCGACACCTGGATGGCCACGGTGGCCTCGGGCAGGTCGACGGAGAAGTTCGCGACCTTCGACACGACGAGCACCTTCACCTCGCCCACCCGGAACGCCTGGTACAGCCGTTCGCGTTCATCGATCGGCGTGGCACCGGTGAGCTGCGGCGCGTTCAACACGTCGGCGAGTTCGTCGATCTGGTCGAGGTACTGCCCGATCACGAGGATGCGTTCGCCCTCATGCTTCTTGATCAGCGCCTGCACCACGCCGAGTTTGGCCGGAGCGGTCGCAGCCAGGCGATACCGCTCATCGTCAGCCGCTGCGGCATAGCTGAGCCGCTCGGACTGCGGCAGGTCGATGCGCACCTCGTAGCAGTTGGCGGGGGAGATGAAGCCCTGGGCCTCGATCTCCTTCCACGGGGCGTCGAAGCGCTTCGGACCGATCAGGCTGAACACGTCGCCCTCGCGGCCGTCCTCGCGCACGAGGGTGGCGGTGAGACCGAGGCGGCGGCGGGCCTGCAGCTCGGCAGTGAGCTTGAAAACGGGAGCGGGCAGCAGATGCACCTCGTCGTAGATCACCAGGCCCCAGTCCATAGCGTCGAGCAGTTCGAGGTGAGCGTACTCGCCCTTGCGCTTCGCCGTGAGAATTTGGTAGGTCGCGATGGTGACCGGCTTGACCTCTTTCACCTGACCGGAGTACTCGCCGATCTCCTCCGGCGTCAGTGTCGTGCGCTTGAGCAGCTCGTCGCGCCATTGCCGGGCCGAGACGGTGTTGGTCACCAGAATGAGCGTGTTGGTCTTGGCGGTGGCCATGGCGCCGGCACCGACGAGAGTCTTGCCGGCGCCGCAGGGCAGCACGACCACGCCGCTGCCGCCGTCGAAAAAGCTCGCGACGGCCTTGTTCTGGTAGTCGCGCAGCGCCCAGCCGTCTTCCTTCAGGGCGATCTCGTGCGGAGTGCCGGGTGTGTATCCGGCGAGGTCTTCGGCCGGCCAGCCGAGCTTCACGAGCTCCTGCTTGAGCTGGCCGCGGGCCCACGGCCCGACCAGGTAGGACTCCGGCGATGGATGCCCGATCAGCAGCGGCGCGATGCGCTTGGTTCCCGCTATTTCGGTGAGTACGGCCTGGTCGCTGCTGTGCAGCACGAGGGCGCCCTCGGCATCGCGTTCGATGACGAGTCGGCCGTAGCGACCGACGGTTTCGGTGATGTCGACGCTGACCGTCTGCGGTATGGCGAACTTGGAATACTTCTCGAGCGTCGCGAGCATGTCGGACGCGCCGTGGCCGGCCGCCCGGGCATTCCACAGGCCCAGCCGCGTGATGCGGTAGGTGTGGATATGCTCGGGCGCGCGTTCCAACTCAGCGAAGACAGCGAGATCGTGGCGAGCATCCTCGGCGAGAGGGTGGGCGACTTCGAGCAACACCGTGCGGTCACTTTGCACAATCAGGGGGCCATCAGACATAGCGCCCAATCCTACTCTCGTCAATCACCGGTCCCGTTCAGCCGGTGGCCATCGCGCGCGCATTGTGACTCTCGTCAGCCAGCGGTCCCGTTCAGCCGGTGGCCATCGCGCGCGCATTGATGACTCTCGTCAGCCAGCGGTCCCGTTCAGCCGGTGGCCCCCTCGCGCGCATTCACGGCTCCCGCCCGCACTCTCCGCCCGCACTCTCCGCCCGCACCGGGCAGCGGGTCAGGGTGCCGGGGTGATGCTGAGGATGCTCTTCAATGGCAGGGTGCGCTCGATATCCGCACGCCGGTCCCGAGCCCGAAACCGTCCGTTGCTGACGCTGGCCGGCTCGAGCAGGTAATCCACCACCGCGCCACCGGGCATGGCGATGCTGACCAGAATGGCCTGCTTGGCCTTGATGGCGGTGTCCAGCTGGCGCGCGAGCCAGGCATCCGCTACCGACACGCCACTTTCGGCGCCAAGCCGCAGCTTCTCGACCAGGTTGCGCGCGGTGTCGACTGTTGGAGTGACGACGACCCGGGCGATCTGGTGACGGCGCAGGTGAACGATTTCACCGAGGTCGTCCTCGGCGGCGACCGGATAGCGCGCGTCACTAAGCGCCCAGAACACGGCGTCCCCGGCGAAACGGCTGAGCAGATGCTCGCCATCGCCGGCCCGCACCAGCCCGATGGGCGCGAGCGTCTGGTCGACGGCGATGGTGCCGAGGAGCGCGGCATCGGCCGAGGAGACGTAGCTCAAAAAGACCGTATCGCCGTCGGGAGGGCGGACCGACACATTGGCCCCGCTCGCAAGGCTGCCGACCCGCACCCGACCGTACCGCGAGGCCGACTCGTTGATGAGGTAGTCGACCGGCTGCGGAATTCCGGTGAGCGAGATCGACGCGAGAAAAGCGAGCAGTGTCGCGGCGTTCTCGCCCGCGGCAAGGGCACGATTGACGGATGCCGCGGTGATGCGATAAGTCGTCGCCAGTTCCCGACTTTCCACGTCGGCGAGACCGCGCAGCCGGGCGTCGATCGACGGCGCGAGCGGACCGGGCGCGACGATCGACAGGTCGTGCTGCAGGTAGACGGCACCGACTTCGGCCGGCAGGGCGGTCGCTATGGTGGCGACGGCCGCCTCGAGGTCGCCGCGCAGCACGCTGGCGCCGGCCGTGCTCGTGGTGTCGTGGGCCGTGATGCCGAGCAATTCGGCGTCGCGGGCAAACTCGGTCAGCTGGGACAGCATCCACTCACCGCCGGCGGGGTAGAGCCAAGCGATGAACGCGGCGAGATCGTCGCCCCAGTGCAGCCCGGCCTGCTGCGGCAGAGTGTCGGCCACAATGGGCGGCAGGGCCGTCTGCCACGCGGCGGCCAGCGCAGCCCAGCGCATGGTCGTGCGCTCGAGTAGCCAGGTTTCGCCGGTTTCCGTTTCCATCCAGTACCCGTCGGAGCGGGCCAGCAGATCGGCGCGGGCCGCGAGGTCGACGATGGGGGCGACGAGGTCCAGTTCGACCGACATGACGGCGGCGAGGCGTTTGGTGTCGGGCAGGCCCAGCCCGCCGCGGCTGAGCTGTCTGGCGGGTTCCCGGCTCAGTTCGTTGACCAGTTCGGCGATCGACGACACGACCGCGAAGGCGCGCTCGGCGGCCAACTGGTCGATGAAGGTGATCTCCGTGTCGGGCACGGCGGCCAGGCTCGCCGGGGGGAGCGCGGTCGCGAGGTCGGCGGCACCCGGCAGGCCCTGGGCCGGCCAGGTCGCGAGGTGGGCCGAGACGGCGTCGTACGGGATGCAGCATCCGTCGGTGTGGTCGGCGAGCAGTAGCGCGTGCAGGGCGTCGACCCGCCGGGCCACCTCGGTGGGGGAGATCTCGGCCGACCCCAACTGGGAGAGTCGGCTGGTCACAGCGTTCAGGGACGGAACGGAATTGGTGCTCGTGAGCTGCCCGGCCACGGCCAGGACGGCGAGCGTGGAGCGGTCCAGATGGCTCAGGGCGACCTGCACACTGCTCGGGTCAAGCAACGCCTCGGCGAGGTCGAAGAAGTCGTGGATGCCGCTCGCCGTCACGCCGCGCACCTCGATGACACGCCGCAGCTCGGCGTCGGGCAAGGCCCGAAGTCTTGATGCGAGGCCGAGCATTACTCGCGGTTTCGTCGAGCTTCGCGACTGCGGCGAGCTCCCACAGAAACCATCAGCGCGATGATAAGAACGAACCCGACGGGCAGGCCGTAGAGCGGAAGGATGAAGATCGGCGGCCAGATACCGCGGCTGAACCCGTCGTTGTCGCCCACGCCCATGGCCGTCGCGATGATCACCGCGAGGAAAGCGAGAATCGACAATCCCACCACGCTCGCCACCATGTAAGCGAGAACACGTTCCGTTCGACTAACAGCGAGGCGGCTGACGGGTTCTGGAGTTTGATTGGTCACCCGCTAAGGATACGGGCACGTCGGCGCTGCAACCGAATATGCTGGGTTCACACCATGCGCACTTCTGTGCGCCCAAAACTCAGTGAGGTTCAGATGCCCACCGGCAAGGTCAAGTTCTACGACGAGGAGAAAGGCTTTGGCTTCATCACATCCGATGATGGTCAAGAGGTCTTCCTCCACGCTTCCGCCCTGCCCTCCGGCGTAACCGTCAAGGCCGGCGCGAAGCTCGAATTCGGTATCGCCGACGGCAAACGCGGTGCGCAGGCGCTCTCGGTGCGCGTGATCGAAGCACCGCCGAGCCTGAGCAAGTTCAACCGCAAGCCGGCCGACGACATGGCCATCATCGTGGAAGATCTGGTGAAGCTGCTCGACGGGATCGGCACCAACCTCAAACGCGGTCGCTACCCCGAGTCGAGCCACAGCAAGAAGATCGCGGCGATGCTGCGCAAGGTCGCCGAGGAACTGGATGCCTGACCTGACCGACGCTCAGCCGACGAATGGCCTGACGACCGACGCTCCGGCCGCCAAACCAACCGACGCCACCCTGCTCGCAGCCGTCGACCTGGCCCGCGCAGCGCTGCTGGAGATCACGACCGACGACACGATCGGTGACGTCATCGGCCACATCGACGAGGGCGACCTCGTCGTGTCCTTCCTCTTCGACTGCCTGCTGACCGGCTACCCGGGCTGGCGCTGGACGGTCAGTCTCGCGCGGGTCGATGAGAACTCCGAGCCGAAGGTTCTCGAAACCGAGCTCACGCCCGGCGACGACTCGCTGCTCGCGCCCGAGTGGGTGCCGTGGTCGGATCGACTGCTCGAGGACGACACTGCAACGGATGCCGACGATACCGACTACGACGACGACGCGGATGACGATGAGTCAGACGACGACGCGGATGACGACTCGGACGACGACTCGGACGACGACTCGGATGATGACTCGGGCGATTCCGACGACGACGCTGATGAGGACGACGACGCTGATGACGACGCTGAGTCGGTCGAGGACGACGCGGATGACTCGCTCGACGCCCTCGACGGCATCGACTTTGATGAAGCGCTAGCGGCGGCGGAACTGAACCCAGGCGAGCCCAACGAGGCCGAGTCCGACACCGATGACGGTGCACCACAGCCACCAACCCGCTCCCGGCGCGCTCGCCGCCCCTGACCCTGCCGACCCCGTCCCCTGGGTGAAGAGGGCGGCGCCCAGAGCGACCAGCCAGAGCAGGGTGCCCACGAGCAGCGCCTTGCGGGCATCCGTTCTCGCGGGCAGCGGATCGGGCCTACGTTCGCTGTCTTTCAACCAGAGACGCATGACCCAATCCTGTTCCTGCTAGTTGCCGAGGTGTGCGACGACGTGCTCAATCGAGGCCACGAGCTTCTTGACGTCCTCGGGGTCGATCGCGGTGAAGGTCGCGATGCGAAGCTGGTTGCGACCGAGCTTGCGGTACGGCTCGGTGTCGACGATGCCGTTGGCGCGCAGGGTCTTGCTGATCGCGGAGGCATCGATGGCGTCGTTGAAGTCGATCGTCACGACGACCTGCGAGCGGTGGGTCGGGTCGGCCACAAACGGAGTTGCATAGTCGACGCCGGCCGCCCAATCGTAGAGAACGGATGACGATGCCTGCGTTCGCGCAGACGCCCACTCCAGTCCGCCGCTCTGGTTGATCCAGTCGATCTGGTTCTCCATCAACAGCAGGGTGCTGAGGGCCGGCGTGTTCAGCGTCTGGTTCAGGCGCGAATTGTCGACGGCGTTCTTGAGGCTGAGGAATTCCGGAATGTACCGGCCGCTCGCCGCGATTCGTTCGACCCGCTCGATGGCGGCCGGGGAGAACAGCGCTATCCACAGGCCGCCGTCGGAGGCGAGGTTTTTCTGCGGGGCGAAGTAGTAGACATCTGCTTGGCTCGCGTCGAAATCAATGCCGGCGGCGGCGCTCGTCGCGTCGATGACGGTGAGGGCGCCCGCATCGCCAGCGACCCGGGTGACCGGAGCCATGACGCCGGTCGAGGTCTCATTTTGGGGCCAGGCGTAGACGTCGATGCCGTCCCGCACGACGAAGTCGCTGCGTGATCCGGTGTCGGCCTTGATCACGTCGGGGGCTTCGAGCCACGGGGCGGCGGCGGCCTTGGCGAACTTGCCGCCAAACTCGCCGAAGACCAGGTTCTGGGCGCGCTTTTCGATGAGAGAGAAGGCTGCGGCGTCCCAGAAGGCGGTCGAGCCGCCGTTGCCGAGCACAACTTCGTAGCCGTCCGGGATGCGGAAAAGCTCGCCCAGGCCGGCGCGCACGCGACCGACGAGGTCTTTCACGGGTGCCTGGCGGTGCGAGGTGCCGAGCACTCCGGTGCCGAATCCGAGCAGGTGGTCGAGCTGTTCGCGCCGGATTTTTGATGGGCCGCAGCCGAATCGTCCGTCAAGGGGGAGCAGATCGGTGGGTATTAGTAGGTCGGCCATAGGGCGATTCTAGTTGCCCAGCCGGGGGCGGGTAGGCTTGAGACGCTGTGCGGGCCCGGCCGGGGCCGCCAACAAAGCACCGTTCAGTCATTACCGAACGGTGCGCGCACGAGCCGAATGAAGGGCTGCGGATGAGCGATCTGATCGACACCACCGAAATGTATCTCCGCACGATCCTCGACCTGGAGGAAGAACAGATCGTGCCGCTGCGGGCGCGGATCTCCGAACGCCTGGGGCACTCCGGCCCGACGGTTTCGCAGACCGTTGCACGCATGGAGCGTGACGGCCTCGTCGTCGTTTCCGGAGATCGACACCTGGAACTAACCCCGGCCGGGCGCAGCAAGGCTGTGCATGTGATGCGCAAGCATCGCCTGGCCGAACGACTGCTCAGCGACGTGATCGGCCTCGAGTGGGAGTTCGTGCACGACGAAGCCTGCCGTTGGGAACACGTGATGAGCGAGCAGGTCGAACGTAAAATTTTGGAGATACTCGGACACCCGACGGAATCTCCGTACGGCAACCCGATCCCCGGCCTCGACGAGCTCGGCGATTCGCCGGCGGTCGCGTTCATGGCCGGAGTGATCAACGTGCTCTCGGTGGTGGCGAGTTCGACCGTGCCGGTGACCGCGGTCATCCGTCGTCTCGGTGAACCGGTGCAGTTCGACCCCGAGCTGCTGCTGCAACTCAAGCAGAGCGGGGTCATGCCGGGCGCGACCGGCGTGTTCTCGGCTGCGGGATCCTACGTTCTAGTACAGGTCGAGGGTTTCGGTGCTGGTCTGGAATTGCCGAACGAGGTCGCGAGCCACATTTTTGTCACTACGCCGACCGGCTACATCCCGGTCGCTCGCTGACATCAAGCCCGGTTCGGCGTTCGCTGAATCGCACTAGTCGGCTCGGCCGTTCACCCGGGCCGTTACCAATCCGTTAGAAAAGTGCCCTTTCAGGGTGACAAATGGGCGGGCTTCTTGTAACCTCGGGGATGTCCCACAGACCAGAAACGGTCGAAGGACTCTAGTCAAGACGCCTTCTTGCCCCGTCTCTTGATTTACGATCACACCCGCGATTAGCGAAGTGACGGGACAACGACCTAGTGTTGTCGAGGCGCCGGAGGTTAAAACTTTGGCTGCATTAGGAACGAGAACGTCCAGGCGTCGGCTGAGCCGAACTTCTGATTCCCTCGAAAAAGTGGAATCGTCGGCACACGCCCACCGAGCCCTGCCGCGGGCGGCTCCGAAGAAACGCCGTGGCGGAATCGCCAACATCGTCGTCATGACCCTCGCCACCGGACTGGTGGCCACCATGGCTCTCCCCGCCTATGCGTTCGCTCCTGGTTCGAAGGAAGCAGCATTCAAGGCCAGCGAGTCCACGGAGATGGCCAAGGCCCAGGCGCAGGCCGTTGAAGTTGATGCGCAGGCAGCGACCGTCAGCGTCGCTCGCGAAGGTTTCACCGCCACCACACCCGAAGAGCTTGCCGCCGCCGTTGCCGCAGCCGCTGCGGAAACCCGCCGCGTCGAGGTTGCCGCGCAGATGACCTCCTACGCCGCAAGCTACTCAGGACCGAGCGTGGCCGACTACCTGGCCAACCCGGCCTACCCGAATTTTGATCTCGCATCCGTTTTCAATGTGGCCTCGCAGTATCAGGGCACACCGTATGTCTTTGGCGGTGCCACTCCGGCCGGCTTCGACTGCTCCGGCTTCATCATGTACGTCTACGCGCAGTTCGGTATCAGCCTGCCGCACTCCTCGGTCGGTCAGGGGGCAGCCGGAACCAAGATCGCGATCGAGGACGCCGTGCCCGGCGACCTCGTGATCATGGACGGCCACGACGGCTTCTATGCCGGCAACGGAAACATCCTGCACGCGCCATATACCGGCCAGTCCGTGCGGATCCAACCGATCTGGACCAGCGACTACTACATCGTGCGAATCGGCATCTAATTCATCGCCTCCGGTGAACACTCGGTAACAGCTCGCACAAATGGCGCATACAGGTTTCCCTGATGCGCCATTTGTGGGTTAACCTAGTGCCCTGATGTAGTTGTAGGCCCGTGAGGAGAGCCCATGCATGAGCGACGCACAATCCACACCACGGATGTGCGCGGTCGCGAGTGCTTTCGGCATAGTTGTCGGAGCGAAAAGTGCTGTGTGAGCAGCCAGAAGGCGTTGTCATTGTGACGGCGCCTTTTTTTGTACTCTTTTTCGTTTCGCCATGCTTCTGTTCTGTACGCATCGGATGTAGTTCGAATGGCTGGAAGCCGTCCAGCCTCCTTCGAAAGGGAGAGCATGCGCACACTGGTACTCAACGCGGGGTATGAGCCCCTCGCGGTCGTTTCGTTCAAACGGGCGCTCATTCTGGTGATGAACCAGAAGGCGACGATTGTGCAGTCCGATCAGAACCACCCCGTATTCGCGGCATCGGGCTCGTGGGATCGCCCGAGCGTCATTCTGCTCACCCGGTATGTGCGCATCCCCATGTCGCGCCTCGTACCGGTGAGCCGCCGGGGGGTGCTGCGCCGCGATGAGCATCGCTGCTGCTATTGCGGTAAGTCGGCCGCCACGATCGACCACGTGCTGCCCCGTTCGCGCGGTGGTCGCGACACCTGGGACAATCTCGCTGCCTGCTGCCTGCGCTGCAACAACCTCAAAAGCGACCACACACCGGCCGAGATGGGCTGGGAATTGCGCTTCACCCCGAGGATGCCGCAGGGCACGACCTGGATCGTGCGCGGAGTTGAGCGGCCAGAGCAGGAGTGGGACGCCTATCTGGCTCCGGCCGCCTAGCTGGGCGCAGGTTCGGTGGCGGGTCGACGGGCTGGGCGCAGGTTCAGCGACCGGGCAGTTGATTGATGCTGCGCCCAGCGAGCAAACCTGCGCCCAACCGCCGGTGGGTAAGCCCACAGAAGGAGGAACAAGATGCGAATCAACATCACAAGCGTGTTCGTCGATGACCAGGAGAGGGCCCTGCGGTTCTACACCGAGGTGCTTGGTTTCGTGAAAAAGCAGGACGTTCCCCTGAGCGGTGAGGACCGCTGGCTGACCGTGGTCTCCCCGGAGAACCCGAACGGCACAGAGTTGCTGCTCGAGCCCAGCGGCCACCGCGCCGTGAAGCCGTTTAAGGAGGCCCTGGTTGCCGACGGGATCCCGTTCACCCAGTTCACCGTCGACGACGTGGCAGCGGAATATGAGCGGCTTCGCGGCCTCGGCGTGAGGTTCACTCGGGAGCCTGCGGCGATGGGGCCGGTGACCACCGCGGTCCTCGACGACACCTGCGGCAACCTGATCCAGATTCTGCAGTTGGGCAGCCAGCCACGCCATGGGGCAGTTCGATAGAGCGGGTTGACCGGCGCGACCGACTAAACTTGCCGGACCAGCCTCTGTAGCTCAGTGGAAGAGCAATTCCGTCCTAAGGAAATGGCCGGGGGTTCGAATCCCTCCAGGGGCACCACGCATTGAGGCCCTGCATCCCTTATAAACACTGGGCTGTAGGGTTTTCGTCATTCTCAGGAATGGCCGTTTGCCCACATTTTGCCCACACTTCAAAAAATTTCGATGTGATTTGGAGCACCTGAAACGGCCCAATTCTGGCCTTTCCGCTTGCCACGGGGACGCCGGGTCAGTGGTTTTTTCGGCCGCGTCGCGAGGTGGAAAATCCACCCAGCGGGCGGTGAATCGTCACGGCAGCGCGTCCGACCTGGTCTTTGCAATATCCAGCGCGACCGCTACGGCGTCAAGATCATCGTCGAACAGGTCCGCATAGGTATCCAGGGTCATCGCCGCTGAGGCGTGCCCCAGCATGCGCTGCACCGCCTTCACGTTCGCGCCGGCCGAGATCGCCAGGGATGCTGCGGTGTGCCGCAAATCATGCAGTGTCAGCCCGACTGGAATGGACGAATCGGTGAGTCGTGCGCGTTTTCGGGCTCCCGCGAACCAGCCATCGCCGTGGGTCGGCGTGGCCAGGTAGATGTTGCCATCGCCAAACACGAGCTGGTTGCGTTGTTTGCCCGCGATCTGTTCGGTCAGCAGCGCTTCGAGAAAGGCCGGGAAGGGCACGCTGCGCATTTCGTAGCCCTTGGGAGAGCCGATAACGATGTGTCCGCCCACGCGCACGGCGTTCGATTGCACGAGCACGCGCCGCCGCGCCAGATCGAGGTTGTTCACACGGAGGCCGACGGCTTCGCCCCAGCGCAGGCCGGTGTAAGCGAGCAGCAGTACCAGCGTTGCGTTGTGGCGGGATTCGTCGGCCAGAATCTGAACCTGCCCGTGAGTGAGGTAGTGCCGCTGTTTGCCGACCTTGCGGGGGAGGTTCACGCCCCGGGCCGGGTTGGAAGGTAGCCGGCGGTCGCGCACGGCGACATCGATCATGGCAGCGAGAATGCCGTAGGCGCGCAGCACGACCGTGGGGCTCTTCTTGGCCGACAACTCGCTCACCCATGCTTGCACATCGGTGTGCCGAATCTCACCCAGCTGTCGCGGCCCCCACACGGGCTGAACGTGCACTCGCCAGGCGGTCTCCACGACGTTGTACGAGCTGGCCTTCAAATGGGTTTGGGTGCGCAGCCATTCGGCGCCGAAGGTGCTGATCGTGACTTTGGCGGCCTGAGCGTCGATGTACTCGCCAGTGGCCTTGCGCACTTCCGTGGACGCGAGGAACAGCTCGGCGGAGCGCTTGGTCTTGAACCCGCGCTTGTCGGTCTGGCTGTGATCCGGCTTGCGGTAGCGAACCCGGTACCGTTTGCCAGCGGCGGTCTCATACGCTGAAATCGTTCCCATGACCTCACCTCGTAGGTCTCGCCGTCATCGGTAGCGAGGAGCCGATATTGCTGTCGACTGACATCACCATGCACCCTGCCACCGACAGTGAGACTTGACCAGCGCGATGACCGACGGCTCTCCTGGCGAACCGAATTGCACTGTCTCGCGCTGTGGCGTCACAGGCCCAGTGCGTCGGACCGCCATGCGTTCGCGAGTGGCTCAGAATGCCAATCTCGTTCCGTTAGGTCGCGCTTGTACAGCCCCGTGGACGCCGCGACATCTGCCGGCGACGCGTTCTCGCAGAGAACCTAGAAGGGCGGCGCGAGCCTGTGGAATACGACGTAGACGCAAGGAAGAATCTTGATAGTCAGGGGGCCGCTTACCGGCCCCCGTAGGGGGCCGATTTCTTACCCCATAGGGGGCCAGATCTGGCCGTATAGGGGGCCGGTGAACGGCCCCCCTAACAGTACTAACAGGACAAACAAAACATTAACAGTACGCGCGCGCGAGAAAAGCCTGTGGATAACCTCGCTCTGGCGGGCTGTTCTGTGCGGCGGTTAGGGGTCGCTGAAACGGCCTTAGCGTTGACGCTTTTCTCGATTTCGGCGTCACCGAAAGCGGACTTCGGATGCTGCAATCAAGCGACTGGTTGGAGGTCGATGTAGCGGGCTGGGCGAGTGCCGCCGGCCACGATTTGGCGCTGTCCCGGACTCGGCCCAGGGGCAGTGCGGCGCCGTCCGCGATGCCCACGGGCACGTGGTCGCGGCTGCCCGCCTATTCGTTTGCCTAGTCACCGACGGCGAATAGGTTAACGACGGGGTGCGGGGCCTCTTTCCCTGTCCCACCGCCACCCCCTCGCTGCGCTCGCTTCCCAACCTCCCACACCCATCGTTCCTCAGTGTGTCGGAGGTTGGGAAGTAAAGGGGTGGCGGTGGGACAGGGAAAGAGAAAGGAAAGTTGAAGAAGAAGAGAAGACAAGAGCAAGAACAAAAACAAGAACTGAGCAGAAAAATGGAGCAAGAAATGAGAGGCAAGGAGGCGCGATAGCTAGCGATGTAGAGCAAGAACCAGGAGAAGTAGACGTCGGCCAAAGCAGATGTCAGTGGTCGCCTGCAGAATCATGCTCATAAAGCTGCGTCAGAGTGAAAGGCAGAATTATGGTGCAGATCACCGAGCGTGATGAAAGCGATGGTGCAATGGCTCGATGTTGTCCGGTTGGCCGACGTGGAGGCGGTGCGCTGGGCGCTGGGCGTGTTTGCGGGAGCCAGCGAGCCGTTGAGCTTGCGGCGGGCGCAGCTGTGGGTGGCGCGCATGACCGCCGTCGGCTGGCTGGATCGGTCCCGGCCAACGTATCGGGACGGATCCATTGTGTGGGCGACCCGCTTGGCGATCGGCAAGCCGCCGCCGAGCCTGTTTCGGCAGACCACCCGGCATGAGGTTGCCGTTGCAACGGTCTCAGCACGGTACTTGGCGCAGGGCTTCACCTGGCGGCGGGATCGCCAACCGGCAGGACACCGTGAGCATCAAGCTGACGGTGTCGCCACTCGGGACGGCATCGTGGAACTCGTCGAGGTGGAGCTGACGCCGAAGTCGTGGCAGCGGTACCAGAAAATCGTGACGAACCACGGCTACCGTCTTGTGCACGAGAACGTGGACCGGGTCGCGTACTTCTGCACGGCCGACGCCCATCGCGCCATCACCCGCGAAGCGGACCGACGGCTCGTGCGCACCGAACGCCCACGGTTAGTCTCGTACCCGTGTCTCGACGCCCCCGGTATCTGGATCGGCCCCAACTTCGACCCCGGCGACCACGCCGTCCAGCTCGCGGTCGCGCCGCACCTCGACGGACGCGCTGACTGGAACAGATCTGATGGGACCCGCGTCTGACTTATCGGGGAAGTATCGATCAAAATTCCTCGAGGTACGCGTGGCCGCTCCCGATGGCCGTCATCCAAGCGGCACAGATCGAAGCCCCAGGCAACGAATTAGGAGCGATACTTTCTACCCCGGTTGGCCCCCCTGCACCGGGCATTTTCTCGGGCGGGTCTTACGGGAATGAAGGTCCTAGCCTGCACATGGCCCTCCGCGGAACACGACCGCGGGTTGTATCGTCCCGGTCGAGGTCCCGCTTACGGGCATCGACTGCACCATCGCTCCTAAACCCGATCGAGCACGTGGTGTGGCTCTTGCGGCAGGATGACCGTGATCTTGTCGCCTGATCGGCCAACCCCGGAATTCAGAACAATCCACATGATCCCGGCTTTGCGAACAACGCGTCCCTTGTCGTCGTGTCCAGCCATCGTCTCGATAAGTCCGAGTTCGAACGCATTGATCTGAGCGCACGGATTCGACCACGGGGCTTGAGAAAACGGAGCTCACCTGTGCGGCCAGATCATCTACATTGACGGCGGATTGGACGCCGTGCTTCGAGGCGACTCGGCCTGTAACGTGGTCGGGCATAGTCTGTGCGTGACCCGTCATTGCGGGTCGCGTATAGAGGAGCAACGATGCGTGCACTCGTGGTCTATGAGTCTCTTTGGGGTAACACTAAGCAGGTCGCGCGCGCAGTCGCTGACAGATTAGGCGGCGTTGGCACGGTCGACATCGTGGACTCGGATGCTGCGCCCACCACCGTCGATGGCTACGACCTCCTGGTTGTCGGCGGACCCACCCACGCGTTCTCGATGACACGCGCCGCGACGCGAGCCGAAGCCGTCAAGTCGCACTCGGCCCCGCATGCGCCGGCCCGAGGCATCCGTGAGTGGCTCAACGAACTCACTAGGCCTGCTGCTGCCATCCCCGCCGTCACGTTCGATACTCGCGTGGACAAGCCGCGGATGCCCGGCTCCGCAGCTAAAGCGGCGAGGCATGAACTGCGGTCGCTGGGATTCGAAACGGTTGTGAAGCAGGAAACCTTCCGTGTCCATGGCTACGAAGGTCCACTTCTCGAGGCGGAGCTAGAACGCGCTAGCGCGTGGGCGGGTGAGGCAATCGCAGCCCTCGGCTTGTGAGCTGACCGCTAAGACCTTTGGTGCCCGGCTTCCACTGCCACGGGTCGTGCAACGTGCATTTTGCGTGCATACAGGATCGCCGCCACCATGCTGGCCACCACCACAATGGTGACCATCACCATCGGGATCAATCCACCCATTTCGCCGGTCGCGACAGCCAGCAGCATCGCGGCGATGATGCTGGACCCCATCAACACCGAAAAAACTAGAGCGGGCACGGTCAACAAAACCCCTGCCGTGTTCCCCCTCAGACCGAGCACTCCGATGGAGATCATGCCTGGCAGAACTACCGAAAGGTCAATGACATGGATGGGGCTCACTATCAATCCGGCTGCTGCAAGGCTAGGGGGTACCTGACCGGTCACAGTAGCTGGAACTAGCTCGCTCAACCACAAGAGGGCGAAAAGTGCCCCGGTTCCGATGAGCACCCATGCTGCGAACAACCGGACCGGGCCACTCGGGTGGGCGGGTACCCGCTCTCTGGCCGAGAGCGCAATAACCAGGGTGAAGAAAACGAGACCCAAGATCGCGATGTACACGAGAAACAATCGGCCGAAGTGCACGGCGAAGGCATAGACGATGTAGGCATACAGGAGATAGAGCAGGGTGCCCATCCACCACTGTGCTGCCCCAAACGAGCCAGCACGCATTCGGACCGCGCTTATGAGGAGAACGACGACCGCTAAGAGGTTGCCAATGTCTTGCCCTCGCGCCTGCAGGACCCAATTCTCGGTTTCTTCCTGGTACGGCCAAGAAGTGACCAAGCCCAGCGCACTTGCAACCGTGACGAGGACAGCGATGGCCAGGGACATGCCGATGAGTAACCTGCTGTGCCGTTGAGCAGATGCGTCGAAGCCGAACGTGTTGGGGTCCATGACGCAAAGCCTACTTAAGGGGATCCGTTTGCACTGACGCCGACACTCTGCCCAAAGGCTGTGCACGTCGAAAAAACGTCGGCCAATGCGATTAGCGAAGCTCGGGAGCGCTCGCCACTGAACGTGTTCCGGTAAGGGTTCGGCTTACGGGCGGTTGGTGCTCGGCATCGCCTCGACTGTTTCTGGTCCAACTTCACGGTCCTCGGCGGAGGGTGAGCCTGACGCGATAGAGGTGTTTCGCACGGTGATGACGGCGCAGAGAATGACGGCGATGCCGCCAATGATGGTCCGCCAGTTGAGCTCTTCGCGGAGGAGTAGCGCTGTCCAGAGGATGTGCAGGGTAGGTCGGGTGCGTTGCACCTGGCTGACCTGGGCCATAGCCCCGATGGCCACTCGCGGTACGAAAAGCGGCAGCCCGGGTGAAGATGCTCACCACTCCGAGGTAGGCGAACGCCGCCCAATGAGCCAATGCGTTATCGAGGGCTGGTCGATGACGGTAATTATTTAAGTGAGAATAACTCAGCTGAGACGAGTGATCACGACTGAGGACACGCCTGATTCAGGTCCTCCCAAGTATCACGTCCGACTTCTGACGGAGAAACGAAGCTGTACGCATACCAGCCATCCCCGGACGGGTACTCCTCGATGAAAACAGTCTTCGACGGCGCACCCGGGATCTCAACCCCTTCCGCTCGCAAGCAAGCAGCCCGGGCAACCTCGCCCTTGTACAACTGATCCCAATCAGCTTGAGAAAAATCTTCAAACGAGCTCGGGCCGGTCACGGGAAACCGCTCTCCACATTCGACGGCCGACGCGTCATACTGATCTGCCTGATCCGTCGACGTCTCGCCACCGTACGAGTCATCTGACGGGTAGTACGTGACGTCCCACCCTTCCGCCTGCATACATCGAGCTATCTTGGCCGATCGAGTCTCGGTCCTATCGGTCCCCTCGTTCGCGGACGCGCCTGTGTCAGATTCTGGAGACACGCGGTCGGCCGTGCACCCGAGTAAACAAGCGGCGACCACCGTACCCAGGAGATCAGGTCGACCGCGCAACAAGAAAATGTTGGCCCCATTGCTGATCGCAACACCGCCCTTGGCGCTTAGGAGTTGGAGTTGGAGTTAGGGTTACGGTTAGGGTTGTCCAACGTGAGCCCCAATCCCGCACCAACCCCACCGCCGGTGTGGCGCGCTGCAGGAATGCCGGCGCTCCTTGTTTTCACGGCCGCTGGATTCGCCGGTTTCTCTGCCCTCCTACCCGTCGTACCCCTTTGGGCGGTAACCGGCGGTGCGAATGAGGCCGGTGCCGGTCTCGTCAATGGAGTGTTGCTGCTGGCAACGGTTGTGACGCAGCCGTTCGTTCCCCGACTTCTCAGTCGTCTAGGAACCGGTCGCGTGTTGGCCGCTGGCCTGGTGCTTCTGGGGGTTCCGTCGTTGCTGTTTCTTTTCTCTGACCATCTGAATTGGATTTTGCTCCTCTCAATAGTGCGTGGCATAGGGTTTGGTGTGCTCACCGTGGCCGGATCGACCGTGGTGGCCAATCTCGTACCGCGTGCCCAACACGGTGCAGCCATCGGGGCCTGCGGTGCGGCAATCGCGGTGCCGCAAGTAGTTCTTTTCCCCCTCGGGCCATGGATGTCCGAGTCAGTGGGATTCTGGGCAGTTTTTGCAATCGGCACCCTGCCGATTCTGGGCATCAGTTCTGCGCCACAACTGGCCCGTGTTCTGCGGGAACAGACAGCCGAACGCGCTCTTCAGCCGCCGACCGAACCCACGACAACGGTGAACAACACGGGGACTGGGGGGCGGCTTCTGCTGGGCAGCCTCCTTGGCCCCATGCTTCTCCTTGGTGGCGTCACACTGGCCGGCGGTGCGCTCATCACCTTCGCGCCACAGATGAGTTCAGCGCCAGCCGCGACGGCCGGCGGACTCGCGCTGCTCACCTTCAGCGCGGCAGTGACTCGGTGGGGCGTTGGCGGACTAGCTGATCATTATGGCGCCCAGCGCTTTTTGTGGCCGCTGGTGCTGATATCAGTCATCGGTCTTATTCTCACCGCCACCGCGGTCGAGAATCCTGACGCGACGAGCATCCTGCTCTTCCTTGCAGGGCTGATCTTAGTCGGCATCGCTTTTGGTGGACTCCAGAACCTGACCCTGCTGCTGTCCCTCGCCGCGGTGAAACGGGGGCAGTACGGCACCGCCAGCGCTGTGTGGAACATAGGATTCGATTTGGGCACGGCAGTGGGCTCAGTGCTGATCGGTACACTCGCTGCCGGGCTGTCATTTTCCACGGCACTGCTCGTCGCGGCCGGCATCTGCCTCGCTACGCTTCCGCTCGCGCTCCGTGGCAAACCGCGCTACCCGCGTGCAGACATATAGCGGGTTGCGGATATCTCTCTCGACACGAGGCTCTAGCCAGGTCTCGACCCATAACAGGAAGAAGAATGCCCCGGACTTCGGCGGAAGTTCTGGGCAATTTTAGTGAATGCTGTCTAGCGGAAAGGGGACTTGAACCCGCGACACCATGATGATCTTGAACTGCATCTTCCCCACTTATCGAGCCTTCATTCACCCGTCGATCCCAGGAAATAAACTTGATCAGCGATCACCATGTTCACCCAGGGCCGACTGTCCGAGATATCCGCGGCAGGCCATTGCAACCTGTTATATCGGTTGGTGTCACGGAAGGTTTTGTCGGTCTTACAGGGTGAACGAAAATGATACTTTCAACCGTCTACAGGGTGCGTCCATACACTGAATGTTACGACAATTCATTATGAAACATGATCCTCCTACCGACTGTCTCAAGTCACGGTACGGGCGCACCACTCATCACATCAGCATTCACCAGTAACACGCAGAAATCGAACATCCACGCCGGCAGGCTGACCAGTCATAATTCTAGGCGCGCTAACGGTCTGCTAGGCTGCGCGAAGCATTGGTAGTCATTAGCAGTCATTAGCAGTCATTAGCAGTCATTGACAATGAATTACGGAGAATAAATGCTTATTGAAAAAGAGAATGCCCAGTTGGTTATGTTCAGTGGCGGACGAGACAGCACTCTGGTTGCTGCCCGCCTCATGCTCCAGGGGATCCCCGTCCACCTCTTCAGTGGAAATAGCGGATGCTCGCTCCACCGCGGACTGCTCACCCTTCGAGTTAAGGAGCTGCAGGCCCGCTTCGGTGACCTCGTCGTGACTCACGTAGTCAGTGACGTGAGCGGCGCCTTCCGGTCCATCGCAATAGCGAATATCGAGCACGATATCTTGACCCACCGCAAGAATCTCATCCTTCTCGGCGAGAAAATCGCCATCCACGCACACGCCGTCGACTACTGTCGTCGCAACGGCCTCGCCATTATGAACGATGGCATCGCTCGCTATCAGCAGGACTTCCCCGAGCAGCGCATGGTCGCCCGAGAGTACTTCGAGGGGTTCCTCGCTGAATATGGAATCGACTACCGCAGTCCTATCTACGAGTTCGCCACATCGGGCGACGACGTCAAATATCGCCTCCTTCAGCTCGGCCTCTCCACAAAGTCTTTGGAGGGTGTCTCTATCTTCGGCGACAGCTTCTCCACACCAACGGATGAGACCATCCTGGCCTACCTCCAGGAGAAGGAGGCCCTAAGTCACGACATCATCAACTTTCTCAGCGGGCGTTCGTTGGCCATTGGTCACGAGACGCGCGATCGGGCTGAGATTACTGGATGAGGAGAATCGACAAGGCGGCCGCTGTGATCCTCCGTGGCGGCTTACTCCTTGTGGTTCGAAAGCGTGGCTCGACGACTTTTATTTCCCCGGGAGGAAAACCGGAACCTGGGGAAAGAATGGACCAGGCCTTGGCACGTGAGCTCACAGAAGAGACCGGGCTGCATCTACGGTCTTGGCAACGGTTTGGGACCTACTCTGACCGCGCTGCCTTTGAGCCGTCTTCGACGGTGCGGATCGAGGTGTTTCTCGCTGAGGCGGACGGGACCGCAACCCCGGGTCAGGAAATCGAGGAGGTCGCCTGGATCGACGGCGGATTCCGAGAGGCAGGTATCGAGCTGGGCTCGATTTTCGATCATTTCGTGGTGCCCGCGCTCCTCGCCCAGGGGCTGCTGCGTCCGGGGTCGATGCCGAGTCTCGGTCGGCCTGCCGAGCGCACCATCATCGTCGACCTGGACGGCACCATCGCCTTCGACGGAGGCCACCCGGGACCCAAGGTGAGCGCGGCCCTGGACCATCTGGGCGAGCGAAGCGATATCCATCTGGTGGTGGCTACGTCACGCGCTCCTCGCGGAGCCCGCAAAATCATGGGTGCGTTGGCCGATCGAGTGGATGAGTGGTGGTGCTGCAACGGTGCCTTCCGGACTGGCCACGGAAGGGAGACCGAGACCACAGCGCTGCCGTGTGAACCCTTGAGGGCGATGATCGCGTGCCTTCGCGCAGAGGCCGTTCCCTTCTACCTTGAGTATGGCGACCGGTTTGTCGTCAGCGGCGGCGGCTTCTCGTGGATGGCCTATCCCGATCGGGCCGAGTACAGCCCCGACGCTGACCCTGACCTGGCGACTGTCATCAAGCTGGTTGTGGACTCGCAGGATTCTGCCTTGTGGATATGCCGACTCCGGGACTCGGCCGGCGACGACGTGGAGATATGTCTGCACGCCGGCGGGGTTATCGATATCACAGCCGCCGGCGTCACAAAAGCGAAGCCACTTGACCTCCGGATGAACGCTAACGGGTCAGTGGTTGTGGCGTTCGGCAACGACCTGAATGACCAAGAGTTGCTAGCCCGGGCCGACGTTGCGTTCGTGGTCGGCATCGGGTTACCCGGCCTGGAACGAGCCAGACATGTGCGCCGGGTATCAGCTGATGATGCCGCAGTGGCCACGGCTTTGTGGCACGTGGTGAGTATTCCAGCCTCCGATGAGCTCGAGGCCTGATGTGCGCACTGGACGCTGCGGCGTTACATCCAGATCTGCAGGTGTCTACCGGGCACGGACACTACTACGCTCAGGCAGCGGAGCTGCGGTCCACCATCACCTGCGCACTAGTCCGTGACCTGGGCGCGGGAGACTTCCGGCCCTATCTGCTTCATAATTCCACCTCCGCCTTGATGGCGGTGTTGTTCGCCGCGACCAACGCAGGCCGCAGCATCAATACCGAGGGCCCCATCGAACAGCACTACTCGCCTTATAATTTTCTGCTGCCGCGAGCCGGGCCATTAGCCGACTGGGAGCTGCGAACCCACGTCTCGCCGGTCACCGCAGTGGTCGATGAACTTGGTGGACGAAGCATCCGTATCGTCGACGCTGCACAGTCACTCGGTACTGTGCTCACCCCCGCGCTCCTGACAGGCAGCGACGTCGCGATCGCGCCTTTGCACAAGCACCTTGGCCTGGTGGTCGGCCTGGGACTGGTGCTGGTCCGCCGCGATGTCCCCGACCTGGAACCGGTTCATCGCGTCCTAAGGGTGGCCGAGTCAGGTGCCCAGTCTATCGAACTTCTTCGCCGCGCCGCTTCGGCGATCAAGAACCTTGACGGGAGGATAGCCAACCTGGCCCAAGTGAACGTCAGTCCGGAGCTGAGCGCGTGGTGTCTCGATCGCGGGCTTCGACCACTGGCGTCAGGGCCGGGTGCGCCGTATGTGTGCCTGACCACCACCGACGGCATTCCTGTCGCGGATCGACTGGCGCCGACGGGTTGGCGTCATTTCCGGGAGTTCAACACAGCCCGCTTCTCCTTCGTACGAAGAGGCAGGCCGGGCGAAGCGGCAGTCGATCACGTCCTCGAGTTCCGGATGGCCGTCAATCGGGCTCTGGGGCGCTGACAACGCATTTGCGTGATACGTGCAACGCCAACTACGACATGATTCCCGCCTGGATCAATCCGACCCGCGTATCTTTTGCGGTCCTCACGGTCCTACTCCTCGGTGCATTTATCACTTCAACAGTCACGCACCACAGACGTAAATTTCGAAGAACCTGAGGAATGGGAAACCTCTGAAATTTCCCGCTGCAGTTTTCTCCGAGAATCGATCGCACCCTGACGGTCCAACACGTCTCATCGCCGCAGGACCGTGTAAAGCATCCGGCGCAGACGACTTCCCAGATGCCCGAAGTGGTGTTCACCAGCTCCCTTCCGACATCTCACTAAAGGTTCCGCTTGCGAGCTCCTCTGGACAAGAATTCTCATTTGGACAAACTCTGCACGCTCCTGCATTTCGATCGTTTGACAGCCGTTCTTCGTGCGCTCCTCGGCGGCACGGGCGCTCTCGTCAACGACGCGGTGCGGCGCAACACGGACGGAACGACCAGCATCCCGACTGAGCACCCTCGCGACCGGCTAACGCTCGACTCCCAGAGCGTCGCAACCCGTCAACGACCGGCGAAATCGGCGAACAAGACGCGCGGTGAGGCGGTGAACCCGGTGCGTTCGTAGAGGTGGATTGCCTCGGGGCTGGAGTGCACCGTGACGTGTTCGAGGCCCAGCTGTCGAGCTTTGTCCAGAACGGCCGTCATCATCGTGTCGCCGATGCCGACGTTTCGTTCCTCGGGGACGACGTACACGCACTGCACGTCTCCGGAAGCACGATCGGTGGCGCGCGGGCTGGGCACGCGGGGTAGCACCGCCAGCCAGGCCATGCCGACGACCACTCCGCTGCGCATCGCCACGACCCGGTGATGTGTCTGCTCATGCGCGGACGCGAAAGCCACTACGGACGCCACGAAGTCCTCCCGGCTCACGACCGGAACTCCGCCCCGCTCCACCACCCACCGCCAGCGCAATCCCGCGATTGCCTCCGTCTCGAGTGCTTTGGCTTCACGCACCACGATCTTCGTCATCTCGCCAGTCTGCCCGATCGCACAACAGATGGTTCACGATGTGGTTCGCAGGGATCGCTTCCGCGCGGCAATTTAGATAGCGACGAAGGCATCCCTTCTTCTGCGTCCCGCAGGGGGTTCCTCTCAAGGTGCAGTCCACGCAAGGCATCGTCGACATTTCCAAGAATCGATAGTCAGCACCACAAGGCCGGCGCTACTCGGGCTGAGGTCGTCTGCCGACAAGGAACCAGATCACAGGACCTGCGATGGGAGCGAAAAGCACAATGAGCACCCAAATGGCCCGAGCGGTCGAACTCAACGAAGGTGCGCGCCGAATTTGCACCAGGGCCACCACGAGAGCCACGAGCATCACCACTACAACGCCGCTCCACGCGATGTCGTAGAAAGCTGGAATAAGCGGATTGTTCATCGTCGTCCCCCGGTTCGACAGGCATCCTGTCTGCCAAGCTGATCAGCAGGGAGGAGCACTGTCAAATTTCCACTCCGCGAGGCCGTGGAACCCCGACTTCTCAAGTTCGTCCGCACGAGGTTCGACTCCCGGGACGCGTTGCACCGGATGATTCGGCGGGCACGGGCCGTCGCGGAGCCGACAATACGCATTGGATCGCAGCAGCACTTGGGACGAGGGGCTAGCGCCCGACCAACATCTTGTATTCGGCGTCGTCTGGTTCGTAGCCGATACTATGAAGGCATGGCGAAAATCGATGATGATGGACACTCAGCCAAGGAACCTATCCGCTCAGCACCGCAAGATCCACCGTTTCAGGCCCTTCTTCCCAACCTAGAACGAATGTCACCATCGACATTCCGAAAGGGAACGGTTAGCCGCCGTCGTGTTAATCGGGCGCTGCTCGTGCTCCTTGCCGTCACCGGCCTCGCCGGAGCGATGATCGTCTCCTCCTTCATCCTCTGACTTCAGCCCAGAAAGCAGACGAGAGCGGACGGCACCACTATTCGTTCCGTTGATACCCGACAGCCGCAGTGTCCCGTGAGACGTTCCCCTTACGGAAGGTTGGTGCTGGGCATCGCCCCGACTGGTGATGATTCAACTGCACGGTCCTCGGCGGAGCGTGTAAGCCTGACGCGATTGAGGCGCGTTCGCACGGCGATGCCGGCGCAGAGGATGACCGCGGTGCCCCCGATGATCGTCTGCCAGGTGAGGTGTTCGTGGAGGATGAGGGCGGCCCAGACGATGCTGAGGACGGGTTGGGCGAGTTGCACCTGGCTGACCTGGGCCATGGGCCCGATGGCGAGTCCGCGATACCAAGCGAAAAAACCCAGGAACATACTCACCACTCCGAGATAGGCAAACGCCGCCCATTGCGTTGGCGTGCCGGTAGGTGGCTGGTCGACGATAGCAATTGTCGTCAGGGCGACCATGAGGGGCGCGGCCAGAACGAGGGCCCACGATACGGTTTGCCAGGATCCGATCTCACGCGCGAGCAAGCCTCCTTCGGCGTAACCGATGGCAGCGGCCACGACGGCGCCGAATAGGAGCAGGTCCGACCACTGCAGGCGGATGCTTTCGCCACCCTGCAGGGACGCGAAGGCCACGGCCACCAGGGCCCCGACGGATGCCATGATCCAGAACGGCAGGGGTGGTCGCTCCTGGCCGCGCATGACGGCCGCGACTGCTGTCGCGGCCGGAAGAAGAGCAATGACCACAGCTCCATGGCTGGCCGACACCGTGGTGAGGGCGAATGAGGTGAGGAGGGGGAACCCAACGACGACGCCGCCCGCGACGACGGCGAGGCGAAGCCACTGGTTGCCGCGCGGAAGGTGTTGCCGGGTGATAATCAGGGCGGCCGCGGCAAGCACGGCAGCGATGACAGCGCGGCCGGAGCCGATGAACAGCGGGGACATGCTCTCGACGGCCACGCGGGTGAAGGGAACGGTGAAGGAAAACGCGGCGACGCCGAGCAGCCCCCAAGCGAGGCCGGACCGGGACGGTGATAGCGGTGCGGGCATTCGCTTGATAGCGCTATTATGATCTGACATGGATAACGATAGCAGTTTTCGGATCGTGGCCGCACTGCGCGAGTGGATCGCTGGCCGCGCGCCGGGCGCCCGGCTGCCCACCAGTCGGGTGCTCGTCGCCGAGTACGGGGCGAGCCCGGTGACGGTGCAGAAAGCCCTGCGCACTCTCGCGGCGCAGGGCTTGATCGAAACCAGGCCCGGCGCCGGCACGTTCGTTCGCGCGGTGCGTACCGCTCGTCCGCTCGACTTCAGCTGGCAGACCACGGCTATGCGTTCCCCGAACAGTCACCTCGGCGGGTTGAGTCCCGCGCTACGTGCCGCTCCGCAGGGAAGTATCGCTCTGCATTCCGGGTATCCCGACCGAGAGCTGTTGCCGGAGCGGTTGGTGCGGTCAGCGCTGGCTCGCGCGGCCCGAAGCGAGGCGGCGCTGACGCGTTCACCCGTCGCGGGCCTTCCGGAGCTGCAGTCCTGGTTCGCTCAAGAGCTTGGCTCCGCGACACCGGTCGGCGTCACTCCGCCGCTATCCAGCGATGTCATCGTGCTGCCCGGAAGTCAAAGTGGCCTGGCCACGATCTTCCGTGCCCTGGTCACCGCTGGAGCGCCTCTTCTGATGGAATCGCCCACGTACTGGGGCGCGATCCAGGCTGCGGCTCAAGCCGGGGTCGACGTGGTCCCGGTTCCATCGGGATCCGAGGGGCCCGATCCCGGCGAGCTCGCTCGGGCGTTCCAGGAAACTGGTTCGCGCGTCTTCTACGCGCAGCCGACTTATGCGAACCCGACCGGCGCACAGTGGTCAGAGTCCACCACGACGCAGATCCTCGACGTCGTTCGGGCGCACGGCGCCTTTCTGGTCGAGGATGACTGGGCCCATGATTTTGGCATCGATACCTATCCGCATCCTGTCGCCGCGCGCGATGACGCCGGCCATGTCGTCTATGTGCGATCCCTCACGAAGAGCGTCTCGCCGTCCCTTCGCGTGGCGGCAATTATTGCCCGCGGTCCCGCCAAGGAACGCATTCTCGCTGACCGCGGGGCCGAATCGATGTACGTCAGCGGGATCCTTCAAGCCGCAGTGCTCGACGTCGTCACCCAGCCCGGTTGGCAGACCCACCTCCGCAACCTTCGCCCGCAACTGCGGGCCCGGCGAGATCTGTTACTGACGAGTCTGCGCGAGCATGCACCCGACGCCCACATAACCACGGTTCCGGCTGGTGGTCTCAATTTGTGGGCTCGCCTGCCCGATGGGACAAACCTCGAGCGGCTGGTCGCAGACTGCGAAGCCGCCGGGGTCCTGATCGCTGCCGGCTCGAGTTGGTTCCCGGCCGAGGCCACCGGCCCCTTCATCAGGCTCAACTACTCCGGGCCGAACCCGGGGGCATTTCCCGACGGAGCCCGCATCATCGGCCAAGCACTTTTGTCCAACCACTGACGCCCGCGGCCCGCGAGCGTTGTCAGCTCGAGCGCACCGCGCATAATTGGTGCCACCGCGGGACTACTGTCTCAGCTGTCCCGTCCCGAAACGGGGTTGGCGACACAGTCGCCGAACGCCTGCATGGGCGTCACGCTCGCCGTCCAGCTAACGGGTGACCTTTCGGCGCATGGGTGCGAATTTACGCGAGAGGAACCACCCGCGCTGTGCCTGGTTCATGCCATTTCTGCGGTGCCGGTTTCCAAATCTTGAGCTGATCAAGTAGGTCTTGAGCGTTGTCGGAAATGATCAGTGCGGCCCGGTAGGCCGGTCGGAGGAATCCTGCATCCACGCTGGCATCGATCGCAGCTATGAGCGGACCCCAGAAACCATCGATGTTATACAGCGCCACGGGTTTCGCGTGGATACCCAGTTGCTGCCATGTCCAGACTTCGAAGAATTCTTCCAGGGTTCCGGTCCCGCCGGGAAGAGCGATGAAAGCCTCGGACAACTCAGCCATGCGCGCCTTGCGCTCGTGCATAGACTCAACGATTTCCAGCCGTGTGAGGCCCGGATGGGCCAATTCACGGTCGACGAGAGATCCCGGCATTACACCGATGACGGCGCCGCCGCGGCTGAGAGCCTCGGTCGCGACGACACCCATCAAGCCAACATCGCCACCACCATAAACGATCCCGATTCCTTGATCAGCCAACGCCCGAGCGAGCGCTGCTGCACCTTCAGCGAACACTGGGCTGTAACCGAATGCGGATCCTGTGAAGATTGCGACGTGCATTAAGCGGCCAATGCAGGAAACACGAATTCGAGTAGTAATGGCGCGAGCGGAAACTCAGGTTCGGTCGCGGCTGTCGGATCTACCCAACGCAGCTCAACGATTTCCGCCGACGCGATCGGCGCGATCAAAACACTGCTGAGATAAACGGTCGCGTCGATGATTGTGTCCAGCTCGTTTGCGGCGGCGGCAGACCAGCTGCCAAGCAGTGAGAGATCTTCTTTCGCCACCCTTACCCCCAACTCTTCATAGACTTCCCGGAGAGCGGCCGCACCAGGAGCTTCCCCGGGTTCTGATTTTCCGCCCGGCAGCATGAAAAAGTCAGTACCGCCCTTACGGACCGTGAGTATCCTGTCGGCACCGTCACGAAAACACACAGCAGCGACAACGAGCGTCTGAGTAGTCATCCCGTCACGCTACCAATCCTCCGCCCCCGAGACGCGTCCCGCAGAACGTTCCCTATTTGGGGCGGCGAGTGTGTTCCAGTGAGGCGTCCGCTACAGGAACTGTCCATGCAGCTACGTGGGCGTCTGACCCGCGGGGCACGTGTCGTCAGTCTTGATGCCAGCGGGCGACAAGGTCGAGGAGTCCGGGGAAGCACTGGTTGATGTCTTCGGTGCGTACGCGGCTGCGTCGTTCGAGCCCGTATTGACGCTGCCGGATTAATCCCGCCTCGCGAAGTGCCTTGAAATGATGGGTAAGGGAGGATTTGGGGCGGTCGAATCCGAACCAGCCGCAGGAATGGTCGTAGTCCTCGGATTCAAGCATCAGTTTGCGCACGATCGTCAGTCGGAGCGGATCGGCCAGAGCCCCCATGAGCGCCTCCAATTGAAGCTTGTCGATCGACGGCTCTGGCAGCGGTTCCGGCAGGTTCTCGGGAGTCCCCGAGACAGCGTTCCCTCCTGTGACGGTTTTCGAGGTGTCGGTCATACGTTCAGCCTAGAGCATGTACGAGTTTTCTCGAACTAGTGATAAGTTCGAGAAAACTCGTACTGAAGGATAGAGGTGGGACGATGGCACAGACCACAACTCGGCAGCCCGACGCGGCATTGCTCCGCAGGCCCGGCGCACGGCCGATGCTGTTGGCGGCCTTGATCGTGACTGCGGTGTTTGTTTTGTCGAACTCGCCGACACCGCTCTACGTATATTGGCAGCGGGAACTTGGCTTCTCCGCGGGAATGCTGACGGTGATCTTCGCCGCCTACATGGTCGGACTTCTGCTCACCTTGACCGTTGCCGGACAATTCGCCGACCGGTTCGGGCGCAAGTCGGTGCTCATTCCAGGGCTAGTGCTCGCGCTAGTGGCATGTTCCCTGTTCGGAGTTGCTTCTTCTGTCCTCGTGCTGGTGATCGCACGGTTCCTCACCGGCGTCGCGGTGGGCGTGATCGTCTCGGCAGGCATGGCGGCGGTCGTTGACCTCGGCGGCCCTGCCCGCCGTCGGCAGGCCTCTCTTGCCGCCTCTGTTGCCATGGTCTTCGGCGCCGGACTTGGGCCGCTGCTGTCGGGACTATTCGCTCAACGGATGGCGACTCCGGCCCCAGTAATCTTTGCGGTCGAGTTCGTTCTACTCGCCACCGCGCTTGCCATCGCCATTTTCCTGCCGCTGCGTCGTCCTCCCGCGAGCCAAAGCGCCGACACGGCTGAGGCACGGTTCAGCTTGCACTTGCCGAGTGTCCCGAAGCGAAACCAACGCCACCTCGCCTACGGCATCGCGGTCTTCGCGCCAGGGATCACAGCTACCTCTTTCGTGCTCTCCCTCGGCCCATCTCTATTGTCAAACCTGCTCAACGCCTCCAGTCCGTTGGTCGCCGGAGGAATGGCGTGTGCCATGTTCCTCGCCGCCACAGGTGTTCAATTCGCGGTCCGTCGGGTACCGGTGCGCAGCATCCTCCTGCTCGGATCCGGCGCGACACTCGCAGCGATGGCCGCCCTCATCATCGCCGTCAACGCCGCGCTCTCTTCGATCCTCATACTCTCTGCCCTACTGGCCGGAATCGGCCAAGGACTCGGACAACTCGGAGGCCTCACCCTCATCGGGACCCATGTCCCGGACAGCCACCGCGCCGAAGCGAACGCCGTCCTCAACATCGGCGGATACATCCCCGCCGGTCTACTCTCAGTCGCCACCGGCTACCTCATCAATGCCATCGGACTGAGCGCAGGCACCACCCTCTTCGCCGCGGTTCTCGCCACGGCCGCGATCACCGGAGGAATCCTCGTGCGCCGCGACCTCAGCCCACGCTGAGCCACTCGCACGGTTCGCCGGCGTCAGCATCGTTCTCCTGCAATTCTGAATGCAGAAGATTTCCGCAGAGGGATTCTCGCTGGGTCGAATGTCCCGCAGAGGGTTCCCCTTGCGGATTTGGATTCAAGGTGTGGCCCAGCGCTGAGTTGACGAATCCCACGTGTCAACGTCGCCCACGGTGCCGGTGAAAACCGGATCTATGAAGTGGATCACGTCGGCCAGTTGGTTGTCGAATGATTCGAGGCAGATGTCGGTGAGGGCGAGCTTGCGACGCCAGGCTGCCCATTTTGTTTGAGCGACCACTGGCCAGCCTGTCGTGGCGACCGAGACTGAGGTCAGCGGCACTTGGCGGAAATCGGCCACGCGCTGAGCCGCACCGCGGAGCTCACTCGCGCTGAAGTCGTGGGTCAGCGAGAAATTTCGCAGGTCGACGATGTCGCGCCATCGAGTGCTTGTCGTTCCACGGGTCAGCATCGTGACCGCCTTTTCTGCAACAACCATCACCAGCGGATAGCCGAGCATCTCAAATTCGCCACCGAGGATGCGCGGGACAGCCACCGAACGTGGGGCCGGCCAGATCGGGTCGCCGGTGCTGATGTCCAGATGGAACGACAGCGCGCTCGTGTAGACGTGTGCAAATATCTTGACTCGGAGCCCGGAGTAGTCGTCGCCCTCGCGGATGGCGCGCACCTCGGTGCGTGCCGCGTCAATTGCCAGAGCATCGTCGACGGTGACGGCCGCAACAGCCTCCACGACAGCGAGCAAATGGGAGGCATCCACCTGAAAGTTGACTGCTTCCATATCGATGTCGCTCGTCGGACGTCGAAGGCGATACGCAGCCAGGAGCACGCCGCCCTTCAGAACGAAGTCATCCTTATAGATTGTCTGAGCGAGTCGGCTCAGGAAAGCCTCCATGGCGTAGAGGGTGACCGTCTCTGAGACTGCCCGGCCCGAAGCTCGGGCATACCGTGAGAGCGCGGCATAGAGTTGCGACGCCTGACTCACGAGAGCAACTCCAGGGCGTGACGCAACGGACCGCTCGCTCGGGGCAGCTGCCGGGCGATGTCCAGTAGTGCGGTCGGGTGAGACCCACGTCGGCGCAGCCAGTTCTTCAGCGCTTCCGGAGCGATCTCGTACCCCTCGGACCCGCGCAATCGATAGGCATCGACGATGGAACGTTCCGGCGAATACAGGCCAATCGTCGCGTCGGAACCGTCGATGGCCAGCTCGGTGCGCTCGAGCGCGAACGTTGCGACCTCGAAATGATGCCAGGAAACCGGAGTATCAGTGCGGGGAATTCGAGCACCACGCGGAAGGGCAATATCGATTCGGGCGGGGATAACGTCAACGAGGCCGTGGTGCGCCAAGGCACTCGACAGGCACATTGTTGCGTCGGGCCTGCGGGTCACGATCTCAATTAGGTCCAGGTTGGCTGGCGGCAGATCGGCACGGCGGTAAAGCCCTCGGGCAATTCGGTCGATCGTTCCGTTCTCGCTGAGCCGACGCAGGTCTCGTGCCCCCACCCCCGCATCGGTGGCCATGGCGGTGCTGAAGGCGGCCGCAGGCAGGCTGTCAATCGAATGCATCCCAACGCCCTTCTACGTGTATTGAAATGTACACACGTAACTTTAGCTGCAAACACTTTTGTACACCAAGGAATCAATGCGGCTCCGACACCCCTGCGTGCCCACATTTTGCCCACACTTGAAAAAAATCTGGGTGAATCTCGACGCCTCACTGTGACCCAAAAACGTTGAAATCACGCGGGTTTTGACCACATCGGCGACGCTGACCGGTCGATTATTGGAGTTCGAATCCCTCCAGGGGCACCAGGCACGTCGGAATCATGCTTGTCGGTTCAGTGCAGCCACCAGGGATACCGTGCGCCCGGCGAGGGCTCAAGAATCCCCGGGCAACTGCACCGCGATTGGAGCGGTCTCCGGATCGGAGACAGCCGCGGTGGACTCGTGCGTAAGGTGGTGCAGCTCACCGTAGAGGTGCAGGGCGGACTCTTGTTTCAAGCGCTCCCACGTGGCGTTCGATACGTGCTTCACAGTTCAGCGCTCCGTTCATTTCCCCCTGAGGGCGCACAGACAGCCTATCGTCGACCGGGACTGCAGATTCGTGGACCAGGTCGGTCGCTGCGTGATCGGCTGGTCTTGAGAACGACGGCGCAAGCCGCAGACGTGCCAGTGCCGTCGTGACGATAGTGAAATGAGAAGAAATCAACTAATCTGGAGGGGCCGTCCCGGACGCTGACTGCACACGACTCAACTTGGGGGTTCGCGATGCGCGCACGTAGTCAACCAACCCGAGCAGACCGCCCCGCGGACGTCGAAGTAAACACCGAAATCGGCGTCAGGACCAGCGAAATCAACGCTTGGACAGCCGCCGTTGAAACCCTTCTGCAATGTTCCGCCCGCGGCAATCGAACGGCGTTTGCACAGCTCTACGACATGATGGCCGTACCGGTTTACGCGGTCATCCTGACGCGGGCCACGAACGGCCCGCAGGCTGAACGGCTGCTGCTCGAAGTTTTCCTTGGCCTCTGGGAGCGTTGCCCCCTCTATCCGCAGGGCAGCCGGAGCGCCGTACCCTGGATCCTCGCCTATGCCGAACAAACGGCGGACTACGACGAACTTTTACCGCTGCGGCCAATGTGACCGCAGCGAACACGCCCGCGCACAGCAGCACGATCAGAGCAGCGGAGGCAGGAACGCGTTTCAGGAAGATTCCTCACGCAGATGTTACGCCCGGCGGCGGTGTTCACCAGCATGTAACCCGAGAGTTCTAGACTGGTCCTTTCGCGGCGTGTCAGGCGGCCACGACCTGAACGAGGAGTCGTGTGAGCGAGCACCAACACAGTCCAGTGGGCGCCCAGGCTGTACTCGCGGCGGGCCACCTGGCCAGGCCGGCCCGCACCCTGGCCGACATCCTTGCGGCAACCGCGGCGCAGCATCCGGATGCCTTGGCCTTGGAAGATGCGGTCGGCACGATCAGCTACCGCGGCCTGCTGCGGCGCGTGCAGGCGCAGGCGACCGCACTGAGCCTGGCTGGCGTGCGCCGCGGCGATACCGTGGGCATTCGCATTCCGTCTGGCACTCGCGACCTGTACGTATCGATTCTGGCCACCGTGTTCGTCGGGGCCGCCTACGTTCCGGTTGACGCCGACGACCCGGAGGAACGCGCCCGGCTGGTCTTCTCCGAGGCACACGTGGTCGGCATTATCGGCGAGAACGGCATTTTCGCACTGCGTGACGGGCTCGACGTGCAGTCTGTGCGCTCGCGCAGCATCGAACAATACGACGACCCGGCGCTCGTCTTTCCGCACGGCAACATTCCGACCCCCGACGACGACGCCTGGGTCATCTTCACCTCCGGATCGACCGGCGTCCCTAAGGGCGTCGCCGTAACCCACCGCTCAGCGGCCGCGTTCGTCGACGCCGAGGCCGGCCTGTTTCTGCGCGCCGAACCGATCGGCACCGGCGACCGGGTGCTCGCCGGCCTGTCGGTGGCCTTCGATGCGAGCTGTGAAGAGATGTGGCTGGCCTGGCGCAAGGGAGCCTGCCTCGTGCCGGCCCCGCGTTCCCTCGTGCGCAGCGGCGCCGATCTCGGCCCCTGGCTGATCGCGCACGGCATCACCGTGGTCTCGACCGTGCCGACCCTCGCCGCCCTGTGGCCGCAAGAATCGCTTGAAGCGGTGCGCCTGCTGATCTTCGGCGGCGAGGCCTGCCCGCCAGAACTGGTCGCCCGTATCGCGACTCGCGGCCGCGAAGTATGGAACACCTACGGACCGACCGAAGCCACCGTGGTGGCCTGCGGCGCCCTCGTCGACGGCGTCGGCGAGATGCGTATCGGCCTGCCGCTGGACGGCTGGGACCTCGCCGTCGTCGACACGGCCGGCGAGCGGGTCGCCGAGGGAGCGACCGGCGAACTCATCATCGGCGGCGTCGGCCTGGCCCGCTACCTCGATGCCGCCAAGAACGCCGAAAAATATGCGCCGCATCCGCAGCTCGGCTGGGACCGGGCCTACCGCAGCGGCGACCTCGTGCGGTTCGACCGGGCCGGCCTGGTCTTCGCCGGCCGCGCCGACGACCAGGTGAAGCTCGGCGGCCGACGCATCGAGCTCGGTGAAGTGGATGCCGCTCTCAACACCCTTCCCGGGGTGGCCGGCGGCGCCGCCGTGGTGCAGACTACCTCGGCCGGCAACCAGATTCTGGTCGGCTACATTGCCCTCACCACCGCGCCATTCGACCGGAAGGCCGCGATCGCCCGGCTGCGCGAGGAGCTGCCGGCCGCGCTCGTTCCGTTGCTCGCCATCGTCGACGCCCTGCCGACTCGAACCTCTGGCAAAGTCGACCGGGCGGCGCTGCCGTGGCCGCTTCCCGCGTCAGCGCCCGGTGCAGGCGACGACGCCGCGCCGCTGTCACCGACGGCGGCGTGGCTGGCCGAGGCGTGGGCATCCATTTTGGGGGTGCCGGTCACCGGGCCCGACGACGACTTCTTCGCCCAGGGCGGCGGCTCGCTCTCAGCGGCGCAGTTCGTGTCGGCCGTGCGCGCCCGCCACCCGGAAACGACCGTCGCCGACCTCTACGACCACCCGCGCATCGGGTCGCTCGCCGAGGAACTCGACGCCCGCACCCCCGTCACACCGCCCGTGGTGCGACAGGTGCTGCCGACCCCGGCTCGCAGCCAGTTCGCACAGACCGTGCTCGGCATTCCGCTGCACGTGCTGAGCGGCGCGCGCTGGCTGGTGTATCTCGCCATTGCCAACAACCTGCTGAGCCTGGCCGGCGCGAGCTTCGCCCCGACGCTGTCGTGGTGGTGGGTAGCGCTTGGGTTTGCCCTGTTCGTGACGCCGCCCGGCAAGATGCTCATCGCCGTGATCGCGGCCCGGCTGCTGCTGCACGACGTGCTTCCCGGAAACTACCCGCGCGGCGGATCCGTGCACCTGCGGTTGTGGCTGGCCGAGCAGATCGCGCTGCTCGTCGACGCCGCGAGCCTGGCCGGCGCGCCCTGGATCAGCTACTACGCCAGAGCCCTCGGCGCCCAGATCGGCCCCGACGTCGACCTGCACTCGCTGCCGCCGGTGACCGGCCTGCTCACCATCGGCGCCCAGGCTTCGATCGAACCGGAGGTCGACCTGGCCGGTCACTGGATCGACGGTGATGTGCTGCGCATCGGTCACCTGCACGTTGGAGCGGATGCCCGTATCGGCTCCCGCAGCACCCTGCTCGGCGGCACCCACGTGGGCAACGGCGCTGAGGTTGAACCCGGTGCCGCTGTCTCCTCGCGCGTGCCGGCGGGGGAGCGGTGGGCCGGTTCCCCGGCGCGCCGGGTGGGTTCAGCCCGTCGCCCATGGCCGGCCGAACGGCCTGCACGGGCCAGCCGCTGGCTCGGCGCTTTCGCCGCTGGCTCGGTCGCGATGACGGCCATCCCCACGATCGCCCTCGTGCTCGGCGCGGTGATCGTCGGCGCGGTCGTCGGCGATGCCGACAGCCTCGGGGTCGCCGTGTTGCGCGCCGCCCTGATCATGCCGGTCGCCGTGATCGCCGGCGGGCTCGCTTACGCCTTGCTCGTGATCGCTTTCGTGCGCGCCCTCAGCGTGGGTCTGCGCGAGGGCTTCTACCCGGTGCGCAGCCGCATCGGCTGGCAGGTGTGGATGACCGAACGCATTCTCGACGGCGCACGCACGGTGCTGTTTCCGGTGTACGCGAGCCTGCTCACGCCCACCTGGCTGCGGTTGCTCGGCGCCAAGGTCGGTGCCGACGTGGAGGCGTCGACCGTGCTGCTGCTGCCCTCGCTCACCACTATCGCGCCCGCCGCGTTTCTTGCCGATGACACCATGGTCGCCTGCTACGAACTCGGCGGCGGCTGGATGCACATCGGCCCGGCCAAGGTGGGCCGCCGGGCTTTTCTCGGCAACAGCGGCATGGCCGGACCCGGCCGCACGGTTCCCCGCAACGGTCTCGTCGCGGTGCTCTCGTCGACGCCGCGCAAAGCGAAGCGCGGGTCGAGCTGGCTCGGCAACCCGCCCGCGCGACTGCGCCGCAAAGAAACGGATGCCGACGACTCCCGCACGTTCCACCCTCCCGTGCGTCTGAAAGTAGCGCGGTCGTTGTGGGAGCTGCTGCGCATCGTGGCCGGCTTCACCACCGCCTGGATCGCGCTGCTCGTGCTCGCGGTGCTTGACCTGCTCTGGTTGCAGCTCGGCCTCGGCGCAGCGATCGCGCTGTCGGGCGTGGTCATGCTCGCTGCCGGCGCGGTCGCTGCCGGGGTCACGACGGTGGTCAAGTGGACGCTGGTCGGGCGCATCGACGCGTCGGAGCATCCGCTCTGGTCGTCGTTCATCTGGCGCAACGAGGTCTCGGACAGTTTCGTCGAAATGGTAGCCCGCCCCTGGTTCGCCGAGAAAGCATCGGGCACGCCGGCGCTCGCCGTCTGGCTGCGCACCCTCGGCGCCAGGGTGGGAAAGGGCGTCTGGTGCGAAACGTACTGGCTGCCCGAAGCCGACCTGGTGCGGCTCGGCGCAGGCAGCACGGTGAACCGCGGCTGCGTGGTGCAAACGCACCTGTTTCACGATCGCATCATGCAGCTCGACGCGGTCGAGCTCGCCGAGGGAGCGACGCTCGGGCCGAACGGCGTCATTCTGCCGGCGGCGTCGATCGATGCGGGAGCGACCGTCGGCCCGGGCTCGCTTGTGATGCGCGGCGAACGGGTACCGACCGGGTCGCTCTGGTCGGGTAACCCGATCACGCCGTGGCACCAGCCGCCGTGGACCCGCTAGGCGTGGAATAGTAAAGCAATGGCCCAGACTGTGCAGACGACCTTCGGTTCGGCCAGCGCCGGCGACCCCTACATTCCCACCGGTGGAAACGGTGGCTACCTCGCCGAACACTACGACCTGAGCCTGGACTATCGGGTGGCCACCAACCGGTTGAACGCGACCGCGACCATCACCGCGCGGGCCTTGATGCGTCTCGACCGGTTCAGCCTTGATTTCGCCGGGCTGAGCATGGAGAAGGTGACGGTGAACGGCGCGCGCCCCAGCAAGGTCACCCACAACGCCCGCAAACTCGTGATTTCGCTCGGCATTCCGGTGGAAGCCGGGGCGACGTTCAAGGTGGTGGTGCGCTATCGCGGGGCGCCGCATCCGGTGCATAGTGCCTGGGGCGACGTCGGCTGGGAAGAACTCGACGACGGCGTGCTCGTCTCCGGGCAGCCGTGCGGTGCGGCCTCGTGGTTTCCGTGTAACGATCACCCCAGCAACAAAGCCAGCTACCGCATCACGATCGCCTGCGAATCGGGGTACACCGTGGTGTCGAACGGGGTGTTGTCGAACCGATCGAGCCGGTCGGGCCGCACCAGTTGGACCTTCGACGTGCGCGAGCCGATGGCGACCTACCTCGCCACCGTGCTGATCGGTCGCTACCGCCGCCGCGACCTGGCCGCCGTTCCCGTGGCCCACAGCCTGTACTTTCCGGCCCGGCTGGCGACCCGCGTCGGCACCGACTTCGCCCGCCTGACCGAGATGATCACGTTTTTCGCCGACCGGTTCGGGCCGTATCCGTTCCCCTCGTACTCGGTCGTGGTCACCGACGACGAGCTGGAGATTCCGCTCGAGGCGCACGGCCTCGCTGTGTTCGGCAGCAACCACGTGGACGGCAACCACGGCGAAGACCGGCTGATCGCCCACGAACTGGCCCATCAGTGGTACGGCAACAGCCTCACCGTGGCCCGGTGGCAGGATATCTGGCTGCAGGAGGGCTTCGCCTGCTACGCCGAATGGCTATGGGAGGAGCAGCGCGGCGGGCGCACCGTCGACCAGCTCGCCGCCCTGCACCGGGGCAAGATCCAGGCGCTGCCCCGTGACATCGTGGTCGGCGACCCCGGCCCGCACGACCTCTTCGACGACCGGGTCTACAAGCGCGGTGCGCTCGCCCTGCACGCTATCCGCCGCTCGCTCGGTGACGAGGCGTTTTTCGCTGCCTTGCGCGCCTACACCGCTGCCCGGCGGCACGGGCACGTGTCGACCGACGACTTCGTGCAGTTCTTCGCCGAACACACCGGCAGCCGCGCAATCGGTGGTTTCGTCGCCCGCTGGGTGCAGCAGAGCGCGCTGCCGAGCCTCTGAGCGCTCAGCACGAGAGGTGCGCTGCGCCCGGGGCGCTCTGGGGTGCCGAGATGCGCTACGCGGGAGTTGGCGACTTGGGATAGCCTCTGGCCTCCACAAAACCCGGGACTTGACACCTCACACGCAGCGGCGCACCTCCCGCGCGGCGTGAAACGGATGGCCCGGCTTCACGGTTCGCGGCGCAGCTTGACCGTGGGCGCCGTCGAGCTGAGTACGGCCACCGTGCCGACCAGGCCGGGGCCCGCATCGAAGTTCGCCAGGTACACCTGGCCGAGATCGAGGGTCGCACCCGGCCAGCCCAGCAGAACGGATGCTCCGGCCCCAACCCCGGCTCCGCCCCCAACCCTTGTTTCGGCTCCGCCCCCAGTCCCCACTCCGGCGTCGGCTCCGGCTTCAGTCCCAACCCCGGCTCCGGAGCCTGTCGCACCCGAGTCGAACCCCACGGTCAGCTCCCGCGGATCCACCGTCAACCCCTCACCCGAGAGTTTGAGCAGCGCTTCCTTCGCTGTCCAATGGATCGCGCGGGCGTGGTCGCGGTTGGCGGCGGGCAACGACGCCAGGGTTGCGCGTTCGGCGTCGTTGAACGCGACGTCGTCGAACCCGGCGCGGCTGACCGCGCTGACCGTCTCAATGTCGACGCCGATCGGCCCGACCAGCGACACCGCCACGACCGCTATTGGGCCGGCGCGGCTCAGGCTCACGAAGGTGCCCGGCGGCGTCAGCACCCGGGGTCGGCCGTGCGGGCCGCCGCATCGTTCACAGCGTTGTTCGATGGTGATCGTGGCGAGGTCAACGGCGCAGGCCCGGGCGACCGCGGCGGCGAGCCGTAGGCGGTCGCTCTGGGGGAGCGGCGCTCGCGGTGCCAGACCGAGGAAGACATCCGTTTGCATCACCCTTGAACGTTACCGGGCACCCCGCGCGGGTGACACACTGGAATATCGAGTAAGGAGAGCCATGGCGCTGGTGGACAACGCGGTCTATGTAGACGGGCACCGGGTGGCGACGCCGCCGAGCCTCGACGAGACCTTCGAAGTGATGAAACAGAAGAAGGGCTTCGGCTGGATCGGCCTGTACCGGCCGAGCGAGGAGGAAGTGCGGGCGGTCGCCACCGAATTCAGCCTGCACCATTTGGCCGTGGAAGACGCGCTGGCGGGTCACCAGAGGTCGAAAATCGAGCGGTACGGCGACATTCTGTTTGTGGTGCTGCGCCCGGCCCGTTATATGGACGACGAGGAACGCGTCGAGTTCGGTGAGCTCCACGTGTTCGTCGGTCCGGATTTCGTCGTGACCATTCGCCATGCAGAATCGCCTAACCTCGCGCTGGTGCGGGAGCGCATGGAACAGACGCCGCACCTGCTCGCCCTCGGCCCGGAAGCCGTGCTGTACGCGATTCTCGACCAGGTCGTCGACGAGTACGGACCGGTCGTCGCCGGCCTGGAGAACGACATCGACGAAATCGAAGACCAGTTGTTCGACGGCGACCCGGAGGTCTCCCGTCGCATCTACGCCCTGTCGCGCGAGGTGATCGAGTTTCAGCGGGCTACGCAGCCGCTCGTGAACATGTTCGAGGCCATGCAGCGCGGCTTCGACAAGTACAACGTGGATCTGGAACTGCACCGGCACCTGCGTGACGTGCTCGACCACACCCTGCGGGTCGTGGAGCGAGGCGACGCGTTTCGGCAGCTGCTGCAGAACGCCCTCACCGTGCACAGCACCCTGGTCGGCCAGCGGCAGAACGACGAGATGCGGCACCTGTCGGAGACCAGCCTGGCGCAGAGTGAAGAGGTCAAGAAGATCTCAAGCTGGGCCGCCATTCTGTTCGCTCCGACGCTGGTCGGCACCATTTACGGCATGAATTTTGACCACATGCCCGAGCTGCACTGGACCCTGGGCTACCCCTTTGCCCTCAGCCTGATGATCGCGATGGGTGTCAGCCTGTACGTGGTGTTCAAACGAAGGGACTGGCTGTGAACCGCGAGATTGGAGCGCAAACGCGCGAAACCCCGACCGCCTCAGCGGAAACCGGTGGTTTGCCAATTAGGGTATCCCTGTGTGGCACCTCGATAGAAAACAAGACGACGACGACGTGCTTTCCAAGTACCTGGACGTCACTCCCGTCGACCCGCAAAACGTGACCAGTCCCCACAACCTCAGTCTGGGCGACCCGACGTTCACCGCCGGCAACATCGCCGAGCCGGTCTGGCAGCGCTGGCGCGACGAACTCGTCGCGCTCGGCGGTCGCTCCCCGCTGCTGCACTTCACCGACGAAGCCCGCACCCGCATCGAGCTCAGCGCCACCCATCCCGGCGGCCTGCCGCAGTTCATCATCGGCAAGACCACGCTGCTGTCCAACCTCATTCGCGACGAACTCGCTCTGCGCAACGCCCGCCTGGCGGCGAACGAGATCACCCAGAAGGGCATCGAACTGCGCTCCATGCGCGGCATCGAATCGGTCAACCTCGCCATCGGCCTCGCCGAGTGGCGCTATCAAGACGTTGACTACAGCGCCCCGGTGCTGCTGCGCCCCCTCGCGATCCGTCGCTACGGCCGCGACTACGAACTCAAGCTCAAGGGCCAGCCGTTCCTCAACCCGGAACTTGCCCGCGCCCTGAAAGACCAGTTTCAGATCGTGCTCGACGCCGATGCCTTCGTGGCGCTCGCCGTCACCAACGGCGCGTTCAAGCCGCAGCCGGTTATCGACCGCCTGCGTGGCCTGACCTCGCACCTGCCGTGGTTCAACGTCGTTCCCCGCCTCGTCGTCTCGTCGTTCGCCTCCTGCGGCCCGGCGCTCGCCGCCGACGCGTCGAACCTCGACCACCCGGTGCTGGACGCCGTCGCCGGCAACATGACCGCCAAGCGCAACATCGAGACCGCCTACAACCCCGTGGTTCCGATCGGGCAGGACGCCCGCCCACCGGCCACCGACACGCTGCTCGGCGATGCTGACCCCGAACAGGAGAACGTCGTCGCGCAGATCGCGGCAGGCAACTCCCTCGTCGTGAAGACGCTGCCCGGAACCGGCGGCACCCAGACCATCGTCAACGCGATCGGCTCGCTCGTCGCCCAGCACAAGCGGGTGCTCGTGGTGAGCGCCCGCCGATCAAGCCTGGACGGCATCCACGGCCGGCTCGTGCAGGTGGGCCTGCCCGGCATCGCCGTGACCCCGCGCACCCTGCGCCGCGACCTGATCCAGTCGATCACCCGCAACGAGAAAGCGGCCCAGCCGCGGGTCGGCGACGTCGACGACGCCCTCGTGCGGCTGCGCAAGGTGCTGCTCGACTACCGGTCTGCGCTCACCCGCCGCGACTCGGCGCTCGGAGTCTCGGTGCTCGACGCGCTGGGCGAACTCGCCCGGCTCGCCCAGCTGCCCGAGCCGCCGTCGACGACCGCCCGCCTCGACCGGCACGCCCTCGAACTGCTCGCTCATTCCCGTTCGGCCGCCGCCAACACCCTGATCAAGGCCGCCATTCTCGGCGAATTCCGCTACGGCCCCGGCGACTCGCCCTGGTATGGCGCATCGTTCACCTCCACAGCGGATGCCTCCAACTCGCACCAGCTCGCCAAACGCATCAACCAGATCGAACTGCCGAGGCTGCTCGAACGCGCCAACGGCCTGATCGGCCAGACCCGGCTGCGCCCGTTCGAGACGATCAATGAACTCGGCATCTACCTGCGTCTGCTGCTGGACATTCGCGAAACCCTCGACAAATTCCAGCCCGGCGTCTACGACCGGTCACTCACCGAGCTGATCGCTGCCACCTCGTCGCGCCGCGAATCGTCCGAGATGAGCTCGGCCAGTCGCCGGAGGCTGCGGAAGCTCGCCGAGGAATATCAGCGCCCCGGCGTGCGCGTCACCGACATGAACGAGAGCCTGCGCCGCATTCAGAGCCAGCGCACGCTCTGGCAGCGCTACGCGGCCGCCGGCGTTACTCCCGAGGTGCCGGTCGGCATCAACGATGTGCACGTCGCCTTCCAGCGCGTCTCGGAAGACCTCGGCCTGCTCGACATCCCGCTCGGCACCACCGGAACGCCGCGCGTGCTGGCTGGGCGCCAGATCGGCGAGCTCGCCTCGATGATCTCCGGCCTCGCCGCCGAGAGCGAGGTGCTCGCCAACCTGCACGAGCGCACCGCGCTGCTGGCGACGCTGCGCGAGCACAACCTCGACCCGCTCATGACCGACCTGTCCCAGCGCCACGTGTCGGAGGAGAACGTCGCCGCCGAGCTCGAACTCGCCTGGTGGCAGTCTGTGCTCGAAATCATGCTCGCGAGCGACCGGGCCCTGCTGGGCGCCAACACCCAGGTACTGGACCGCCTCGAGGCCGATTTCAAACTCGTTGACGAGGCGCACGCATCCGCTAGCGGCAAGCTGCTGGCCTGGCTGCTCGCTGAAACCTGGAAGATCGGTGTCGTAGATTTTCCCGAGGAAGCCGACCAGCTGCGCCGCCTGCTGCGGGCCGACCGGGCCACCCCGGCCCGGCTCAACGAGGTTGCCCCGCACCTGGGCCGTGTGCTCGCGCCGGTCTGGCTCGCTTCGCCCTACGAAATCGCCGGGATCAGCGACCAGATCACCTTCGACACCGTGCTGCTCGTCGACGCCGGCGCGACCACCCTCGCCGAAAACGTCGGCGCGATTCGTCGCGGCCGTCAGATCGTGGCGTTCGGCGATCCGGTCACCCAGACCCCGTCAGCGTTCGAAACCGGAATCGCCGCCTCAGGGGAGGCCGCGGTTGCGCCCGATGTGTCGGTCGATGCCCTGCACGCTGACTCCGCTCTGGCCCGACTGGGCGAGCTGCTGCCCACGCTCACGCTCACCCGCAGCTACCGGGCCGGCGGCGAAGACCTCGCCGAACTCGTCAATCATCGTTTCTACGGCGGACGCATCGACTCCCTGCCCTGGGCCGGAAGCTTTCTTGGCCATGGCAGCCTCACCATCAACTATGTGGCCGGCGGTCGCGGCATGCCCGACGCCGACAGCGGTGCCATCGAGAGCGTTGACGCTGAGGTCGTCAAGGTCGTCGACCTCGTGCTCGACCACGCCTCCAAACGCCCGCGGGAATCGCTCATGGTGATCACCGCGAGCACCCGGCACGCCGTGCGCGTGCAGCAGGCCGTGCTCGTCGCGTTCGCCAAGCGCACAGACCTCTCGGACTTCATCCTGAAAGACCGCAGCGAACCGTTCACCGTGCTCACCCTCGAGCAGGCCGTGGCGCAGAGCCGCGACCGGGTCATCTTCTCGATCGGCTACGGCCGCACCCCGCACGGACGCCTGCTGTCGAACTTCGGTTCACTCGGCGAGCCGGGCGGCGAACGCCTGCTCGCGATCGGCATGACCCGGGCCCGACGTGCCCTCGACATCGTCTCCTGCTTTCGTCCAGCCGACATCGACGAGGACCGCCAGCGTCACGGCATCCTCGCGCTCTCGCAGGTGCTCAGCGAGACCGAAGCTCGCCGTGACGAAGTGCAGGTTCCCGACGCGAGCGAGGCAATGCTGGTCGACCTTGGTGGTCGCCTCGAAAAGCTCGGCCTCACCGTGCGCCTCGGCCACCGCGGCAAGCTCGCCCTCGCCGCCTCCTACGGCACCCGCGCCATCGTCGTCGAAACGGATGCCGTCATCAATCGTGCGAGCCTGCGCGAGTCGCTGCGACTGCGGCCCGAAGTGCTGCGCCGTTTGGGCTGGCACTACCTGCGCGTGCACAGCTTCGAACTGTTCAGCAACCCCGACGCCGTCGCGGCACGCGTGGCCGCGATCGCCGGCGTTCCCCAAGCGGATGCCGCCCCCCGCGCCTTCGCCAGCCGTGACGCTCCCACGATCGCCCCGAAACGACCCGGAGCGTGAGCGCCGACGACACACCGCGCCTCGGTACGGAGCGTCAGCCGATCGTGAAAGCTGCGGGTAGGGCGCGGCGCGCCAGGCTGCTGCCGGCACCGGATACCGATCCGAATCCGCACCCGCCGGTGCTGCGCGAAGACGGCGGAGTGGCCCACACCGGCAGCGCGCCGAGCGCGAACGACGCCCAACTGCGGCAGGATCGCCCGCCGCACTGGTAGTTGCTAGTGCTTGGGACCCTGCTCGGCAGTGGCAGACTTGGCGAGCAGGTCCCGGATCTCGGTGAGCAGATCGAGTTCGGTCGTGGGATCGGGCACCACGGCGGAGGAGACGCCAGCGGAGCGGCGACGATCCTGGGCTTCCTTAAGTTTGTTCAGCGGCAGCACGATCACGAAATAGACGACGGCCGCGATCAGCAGAAAGTTGATCAGCGCGCCGATGACCACTCCGAACGCGATGTAGCCATCACCGGGCAGGGGCACGCGCAGGGCGCCAGCCAGCGAATCGGCGCTGAAGATAGCGGCGATGAGCGGGTTGAAGATGCTCGTGACGATGGCGGTGACCAGCGCGGTGAACGCCGTGCCGATGACGACGGCGACGGCGAGGTCGATGACGTTGCCGCGCATGATGAATTCTTTGAAACCGTTGATCACAGGGTGCTCCAATCGAATGACTTGAGAGACCGTCTTGGTCAGCGCCATGCGTCTAAGACGCCTTTGCGGCCGGAACCGAAGACGAGGAGGACGAGGTCTCCTTCTTGGCGGGGGTGCTCTCGGACTTCTTCTCGGCGGGTTTGCTCGCCGCCGAGGTGGTCTTGTCGGCAGGCTTTTCGCTCGCCTTACGGTCGAGGTTGGGGTTGGAACGCTTCGACTCCGACTTGGAGTCGTTGCTGTAGAAACCGGAGCCGCTGAAGGTCACGCCGATCGACGAGAAGACCTTGCGCAGCTTTCCCTGGCAGGTGGGGCACACCGTGAGCGAATGGTCGGTGAAGGCCTGCTGGATGTCGAAGGCGGTGTCGCACTCGGTGCAACGATAAGAGTAGGTAGGCACTGCATCTCCAGCTGGTTGAGCCGACAGGCAAACGCCTGCCAAGACTAAGGTTAGGCGCGCTCAGGCCTCCGCAGGTTCAGAACCGGGGTCGCCGGCAGTGAAAACGGTCAGAAAGCGATGATTCGGGTCGGCGTGACGAGGCCGTTGACCGGCTGGTCGTGCACCTCGCGCGGAACTTCCTCGAGGAATTCGCTGTCGTAGACGACGGCGTACACCGGCGGGCATTTTTCCATCGAGCCGAGGGTCTTGTCGAAGTAGCCGCGACCCCAGCCCATGCGCAGGCCTGATTCGTCGACGGCCGCCGCCGGAACAATGATGAGGTCGACGTCGTTGATGGCGATGGGCCCGAGTAGTGTTCCCACCGCTTCCGGCATGCCGGAGATCCCGGTGAATTCCTCATCTCCCGTGCCGACGGTCCAATCGAGCAGGCCGTCCTCGCGCGAAATAGGAAACAGAATACGGATGCCCTCTGCCGTAGCCCAGTTGAGAAAGGGTCGGGTATCGGGTTCGTGGCGGGCCGACAGGTAGCAGGAGATCGACCGCGCTGACAGGTCAAGAACAAGGCTTTGCAGGTTTTGCGTGAATCCCGCTGTGGCCGATTCGCGTTCCGACGAGGTCAGGTTCTGGCGGCGTTCGCGTAATTCCGCTCTCAGCGCACGCTTTCGATGAGCTATGTCGGAGTCCATATAAGGCATCCTACTTGCCACTAACCTAGTGCCCATGGGTACCCCGATAACTAAAGCCGTCATTCCCGCAGCTGGACTCGGAACACGCTTCCTCCCAGCGACCAAGGCCATGCCGAAGGAGATGCTCCCCGTCGTTGACAAGCCGGCCATTCAGTACGTCGTCGAGGAAGCCGTCGCGGCCGGCCTCAGCGATGTCCTGATGGTTACCGGGCGCAACAAGAACGCCCTAGAGAACCACTTCGACCGCATGACCGAGCTCGAGGCGATGCTGGAACGCAAGGGCGACCAGACCCGGCTCGCCAAGGTACGCGAATCCAACGAGCTCGCCGACATCCACTATGTGCGCCAGGGCGACCCGCGCGGGCTCGGTCACGCTGTGCTGCGCGCGCGCATGCACGTGGGCAACGAGCCGTTCGCGGTGCTGCTCGGTGACGACATCATCGACGCCCGCGACCCCCTGCTGACCCGCATGCTCGAGGAGCAGGTCAAGCGCGGCGCCAGCATCGTGGCGCTGCTCGAGGTCGATCCCGCTCAGATTCACATGTACGGCGCGGCCGCGGTCGAAGCCACCGACGACCCTGACGTCGTGCGCATCACCGGCCTGGTCGAGAAGCCCAGCACCGAAGACGCCCCATCCAATCTTGCCATCATCGGCCGCTACGTGTTGCGGCCTGAAGTTTTCGATATTCTGGAACACACGGCGCCCGGCAAGGGCAACGAGATTCAGCTGACCGATGCACTGCAGGAGATGGCTGTAAACCCGGAGTCCACCGGCGGCGTGTTCGGCCTCATCTTTCGGGGGCGTCGCTACGACACCGGCGACCGGCTCGACTATATCAAGGCCATCGTCCAGCTCGCCGTCGATCGTGACGATCTCGGTGCCGACCTCAAACCGTGGCTGCACGAATTCGTCGCCACACTCGACTAACGCCGCACCAGTCCACAACGCAGCCCAGCCCCACCGGGCTTTTCAGACCACGACAGACAGGCGAACCGTGCCGATCGCAATTCCGACCCTCCGCGAGGGGGCAGTCACCCTGCGTCCCATCCGACTGCGCGATTCGCGCGCGCTCGAGGGCGAACTGCTGGCGAACCGCTCGTGGTTGCGCAAATGGGAGGCGACCAACCCCTACGCGCCGATGTCGTTCGATACCAGCGCGAGCATCCGTAGCCTGTTGACCCATTCGCGTTCGGGCAACGGCCTGCCATTCATCGTGGAACAGGACGGTGAGCTGGCCGGCCAGCTGAACGTGTCGTCGATCACCTGGGGGTCACTGTCGTCGGCCACTATCGGGTATTGGGTGAGCGAAAGGTTCGCGGGCCTGTCGGTCACGCCGACGGCCGTGGCGCTCGCGACCGACTACTGCTTCTACCAGCTCGGCTTGCATCGCATGGAGATCTGCATCCGCCCCGAGAACAAGGCGAGCCTGCGCGTCGTCGAAAAGCTCGGTTTTCGCTACGAGGGACTGCGCCGCCGCTACATCCATATCAACGGTGACTGGCGCGACCACTTCTGCTTCGGCCTCGTGGCTGAGGAACTCACTCAGGGCGTCCTGCGCCGCTGGCACGAGGGCCTGGTCCCAGCGGATGCCGCGAGCGTCACCGCGGCAGATCTGGAGTCGGCGGCGCATCCGGTGCGTGTCATCACCCGATGACCAAGGCGTTATTCCCTGTTCGGGGGCGGAATCAGCGTATTAACTTGGGTGACACACCGAGAGTAATCAGCCGTGGATGCACCAGCGCCTCTTACCGTTGTCAACATGAGTAGTGAGGCATTGGGTGGCGGGGTCATGGTGGCGGTGGCCGCTGTGCTCTGGGTTGCCTATCTGATGCCCACCTGGTCGCGCCGCAAGCAGTATCAGGCGACCGAAAGAAATGCGGTTCGATTGCAGCAGACACTGCGCATTCTGGCGGAAACCGCCGAGGTTCCGCAGCAGGTGCGTCTCGAGGCGACCGCCCGCACCGTGGCCGAGCAGCAGCGTGTTCTGGCCCGGGTCGAACAGGATGCCCGGGCTGAAGCGCAGGCGGTAGCGGATGCCGCCACGTCGGTGCGTCGCGCTGCCGCAGCGGTGGCCGCGGCAGCCGCGCCGCGCGTACCGGAATCGCCGATGACCAAGCTGCGCCGTCTGCGCCGTTTCCGCGGCCTGGTCTCGCTGATACTGCTGGCCGGTTTCGTTCTGGTCGTCGCCGGGATCGCTCCCGCCCTCGCCGGCTCGTTCACCGCGCTGGTCGGCGGCGGGGTCGTCATGGTCGCCGCCTTCGGAATTCTCGGACGACTGGCCACGGTCGCCCGGTCGGCCCGGATCGTTCGGGTGGATGCCCCGGTGGAGCTGCCCGTGCTCATGGGGCAGCCCTTCGAGCCCGTGCACTTGGAAGCGACTCCCGTCGCGCCGGCAACCTGGACGCCGCAGCCGGTGCCGCGCGCGCTGCACCTTTCGCGCGGATCCATTGCGCAGACGGCGATGGCCTCGGTCGAAGCGGCCAACCAGCTGCGCAAGGCCGCCGCCGAGGCGGAGGTCGCTCGTCGGGCCGCCGCGCTCGCCGAGGACGCCAATCGGGCGGTCACGCCGATCGCGCGCCCCGCAGCAGCGGCAGCAGCTCCGAACCGATTCGCGTCGATGGGCATCGTCGGGGAGACCAGCCCAGGCATGACCGACCTCGACGCCGTGCTGCGACGTCGTCGCGCCGTCTAATTCGGGCCTCGGGCGCGAAGCGTCGAAACTGGCGGCCGTGCCGTGATATTCTTCAAAGGCAGTTTGGGGCTTTGGCGCAGTTGGTAGCGCGTCTCGTTCGCAATGAGAAGGTCAGGAGTTCGAATCTCCTAAGCTCCACTCGCACTGGAAGAAAAGTCCCGGCCTCGGCCGGGACTTTTCTCGTTTCCGGGCTCCTCGCGGCCGAGGCTAGTTGATCGGGGGGCGCTGCAGCGTCTGGGTGATGCGACTGGCCTCGTCGAGCAGCAACTGGCCGAGCACCTTCTGCCGCTCCGGCTTGAACCGCGGTTCGATGCCGGTGAGCGAGAGCGCCCAGCCGGGGCGGCCGCTGCGGTCGAAGATCGCCGCCCCCATGCCCCAGCTGCCCTCCAGAATGAGCCCGGGGTTCACGGCATAACCGGTTTCCCGGGTGCGCTCGAGATTGGCGCGGATGCTGGCAGGGGAGTGCTGAGGACCCCAGCGCGCCGCGAATGCGTCCGCATCGGTGTCGGCCGACACGGTGTCGCCGAGCAGGGCATCCACTTCGGTGTCGGGCAGGTAGGCCAGAATGGCCAGTCCAGCGGATGCGACCCCCAGCGGAAATCGCACCCCCTCGTGCAGCACGAAGGAGCGGATGGGGAAGCTGCCCTCTTCACGGAGCAGGCACACGGTTTCGGCGCCGCGGCGGATGGAGAGGAACGCACTTTCGCCGGTCTCCTCGGCGAGGCGCACGAGGCTCGGCCGGGCGAGCTCCTCGATCGGGTAGCGGGCGGCGGCGACGGTTCCCATGACGAACACCTCGGGACCGTAGTGCCAGGTGCGGCGCACGGCATCGTGGTCGAGCAGGCCCTCGGCGGCGAGTGAGCTGAGCAGCCGGTGCACGGTGGGCCGGGTCAGGCCGGAGTCCCGCACGATCTCGGCGAGCGGTGTGCCGGCCGGGTTGCGCCCCACGAGGCGCAGCAGCAGGGCGATGCGGGCGACGACCTGGGCGCCCTGCACGTGCTGGGTCAGCGGCACCGGCTGGCTGCTGCGTGACTTACGGCTCCCCGCGGTGGCTGAACGATCATCCATTTTCTTGCCTTCTGTCCATATTGTGGATGATTTGCAGCCTAGTGTTCATGAGGTGGAATCACAAGAAAGTGGCAATTGACAGGGCTCTGACGGGCTGAATACGATGACGTAACGAGCCGATGTCCACAAGATGGACAGGCTTACACTCAGCGAGGAGATAACATGCCCAAGGTACAGACCAGCGCGAGAGAGGCGCTGCACGATGTTCTGCACGACGGGATGGTGCTCGCGGTCGGCGGATTCGGGCTCAGCGGAATTCCGGCCGATCTCATTGACGCGGTGCGGGCATCCGGTGTGAAAGATCTCACTGTCGTGTCCAACAATATGGGCGTCGACGGCAAGGGCCTGGGTGTGCTGCTCGAAGCCGGGCAGGTGCGCAAGGTCATCGCCTCGTACGTCGGCGAGAACAAGCTGTTCGCCGAGCAGTTTCTGGCCGGCGTGCTCGAGGTCGAGTTCAGCCCTCAGGGCACCCTCGCCGAGCGACTGCGCGCCGGCGGCGCCGGCATTCCCGCTTTTTACACCAAGACCGGCGTCGGCACGCTGATCGCCGACGGCAAACCGCTCGCCGACTTCGACGGCGAAACGTACCTGCAGGAGCGCGGCATCGTCGCCGACGTCGCGCTGGTCAAAGCCTGGCGGGCTGACACCCTTGGCAATCTCGAATACCGCTTCACCGCCCGCAACTTCAACCCGGTCGTGGCGACCGCCGGGCGCATAACGATCGCCGAGGCCGAGGTGATCGTCGAACCCGGGGATATCGATCCAAATCACGTGATCACCCCGGGGGTCTACGTGCAGCGCCTGATCCAGGCCTCGGCCCGGGTCAAGGACATCGAACAGCGCACCGTGCGCAGCCGGCCCGTGCTGGCCAGAGCTTAAGGAGACTCACCATGGCTTGGACCAGAGACGAAATGGCCGCGATCGCGGCGCAGGAACTGCACGACGGCGACTACGTGAACCTCGGCATTGGCATTCCGACGCTCGTTGCCAACAACTTGCCGGAGGATATTCGAGTGACCCTGCAGAGCGAGAACGGGCTGCTGGGCATGGGACCGTTCCCGTGGGAGGGCGAGGAAGACGCCGACCTGATCAACGCCGGCAAACAGACCGTCACCGTGCTGCCGGGGGGATCGATCTTCGATTCTGCGACCTCGTTCGGGATGATCCGCGGTGGCCACGTGAAGGTCGCCATTCTCGGTGCCATGCAGGTCTCCGGCCTCGGCGACCTCGCCAACTGGACCATCCCCGGCAAAATGGTCAAGGGCATGGGCGGCGCTATGGACCTCGTCGCGGGCACCCCGCGCGTGGTCGTGCTCACCGAGCACGTGGCCAAGGACGGCACCCCGAAGATCGTCACCGAGTGCACCCTGCCGCTGACCGGGGTGCGGGTCGTCGACCGCATCATCAGCGACATTGCCGTTTTCGACGTGACGCCGACCGGCTTGGTGCTGCGCCAGCGCGCCCCCGGCGTGAGCCTGCAAGATGTTGAGGACACTACAGAGGCCGCATTCACGGTCGCTGAGTTTGCTCCGAGCCGGTAGCTGCGATCAGCGCTGGGAGGGGGCGCAAATCGACCCGGAACAGACCCCGGACGTTCGATTTGCGCCCTCTCAGTGTGCAGGCTCGCTGTCAGGATGCCGGCTTCGCGTTGTCCGCGTCGGCTTCCGGTAGATCGTCGGCTGTTTCGCGTGACCCGTCGGGAGCCAAGTGGATGAGGCGCGGTCGGGCTGCGCGCATCCGCTTGTCATTCCACTGGTCGGAATCGGGGCGCAGCTGCTGGCGGGCAACGTCGGTTGCGTCGCTGGGATCAAGCGGATGCTGCGACATAGGCGTTCTCGATGACCGAGCCCCAGTACGGGCCAAACATCGCGTCCGCGATGTTGTTGTAGCCGAAGCTGTTCACCGAGTTCTGCAGGCCGTTTGAGCCGGTGCCGATCATCCACGGACCACCCGAGGAGCCGCCGGTCATGTCGCAGGGGATTCCCTGTGATTGGCTTTGTCCGTACGGGTCCGCGCTGGCGGTGCCGTAGCAGGACTGCAGGGTCTCGCCGGTGAAGGGCGCAGCCGCCGGGTAGCCGTAGGCGGTGTAGGTGAGGCCGCGGCTCTGGTTGAACGTGACGCCCGATGCTCCGACGCTGTCGCTCAGAGAGGTTCCCGTGGGAGAGGAGACGATGGCGAAGCCGGTGTCGTAGCTGATATCGCCGTTGTTGCTCCACTGGGTGGGGGCGTAGAGCTCGGTCGCGTTCCACTGGCCGAACGGTGCCGACCCGTTCTCGTAGGCGGGCACGAAGATCAGGCGCGAGGCGAAGTTGCCCGGGCCTTCGTTGACGCAGTGTCCGGCGGTGACGACGGTGTTCTCGTTCGCGGCCGAGATGGAGTTGCCGGAACAGACGTAGTCGGTGCCGCCGAGAGTGAAGAAGATCTTGCCGATGTGCGAGATGGGGGAGACCCGGCTGGCCCTGGGGGACCGATCGGGATCGGCCTTCTGCGGGGCCACGAGCGAGGTGGCGCCGACTGCCACGTCGCCGATCACGCCGGGCGCGATGCCGTCCTGTACCAAGAGCTCGCCGGGAATGGCGGATTGCATGCGCTCTGGGGTCCAATAGTCGCCGCCCTGCTGGGTCTGCGGAACGATCCAGCGGTCGACATCCGCTGACGCGGACGCCGTGAGTGGCCCCGGCGCGATGGCGGCGGCTGCACCGGCCGACAGGAATCCGCCGACACCGACTAACGTGCCGATCAGAAGCGCCGAGAGGGCGCCGGTCTTAACTTTGCTTCGCATCATATGCTTCACTCCAGTTATCGATCGCATCCAGCGGACGGAATTGCCGCGTGTGTTAATACAATATTTGGCGTCGCACCAGCTGTCGACCCCAAATGGGGATCACCCATAAGAGGGGGGCGTTGGAGTGGCCCGGCATCCGGCTGCGTGTTCCTGTGTCGGCGGCACCCGCCATACTGGGTGCATGTCGGACCCGATCGGTGTGCGCGCGTGGCGGCGAAGCCCGGTGCTGTCGGTGCGCGTGCGCATCCTGGCCGCGATCCTGCTCGTGACGGCGGCCGGGCTGGCCATTGCGGGAACGACCGCCTACGCGGTGCAGCGTGAACGCACGCTGAGCGAGATCGATTCGGTGCTCACCGACACCGTCGACGACGTGCGCATCGTGGCCGCCGACTCCCCAGCCACCGACCTGCGCGGCGTGTTGCGCGCCGTCATCGCCGGGGTACGCCCGGCAACCAATGAGAGCACGCTGGCCGTCATCGACGGTGTGGCGGCATTGGAACCGCGCGCGGTCGACTTTCGGCTGGTTGATGACGCGCTCGTGCAGCGCAGCGAGGCCGAAACGGCCGCGGACGACGTCGTGCTCGGCACTGGCACAGCCTCGGGCCGGCTGCTGCGCTACGTTTTCGTGCCGGTTTCCGTCGACGGCGACCCGGCGCAGGGCACGTTCATTGCCGCCTTCGACCTCAACGCCGAACTGAAGTCCGTTTCCGACGCCTCCCGCACCTATCTGCTCGTGGGGCTGGTGACCCTGATCGTCGTCGGGCTGGTCGGCTGGGTCGTGGCCGGTCGACTATTGCGCCCCATTCGCGCGCTGCGCGAGGCCGCCGCGCGCATCACCGCGTCGGATGTGAGCGAACGCATCCCGGTTGTCGGTCACGACGACGTCTCGGCGTTGACGTCGACCGTGAACGATATGCTCGATCGCCTGCAGGGCGCGCTCACCGGGCAGCGCCGGCTGCTCGACGATGTCGGACACGAGTTGAAAACGCCCATCACCATCGTGCGCGGGCATCTTGAGCTGATGAACCCCGCCAGCACGGCCGATGTGGTGGCCACCCGCGATCTCGCGATCGATGAACTCGACCGGATGGGCGGGCTTGTGCGGGATATCTCGGCGCTCGCCCAGGTGGAACGGTCAGCCCTCGCGAACCGCGGCCCCACCGACATTCCCGCGCTCGTGGAGCGGGTGCGGCTGAAAGCGGCGGCGCTGTCGGCGCACCGCTGGGTCATCTCGGCGACGGCCGACGTGGTCGTGCCCGTGGACGCCGACAAACTCACCCAGGCGTTGCTGCAACTCGCGGCCAACGCGGTCAGCCACGGGGCCCCGACCGGAGTGATCGAGCTGGGTAGTGCCCTCACCACGGATGTCGCCGGCCGGCCCCGGCTGCAGCTCTGGGTGAGCGATCACGGGCCGGGTATCAGTGACGATCTGCTGCCGCGCGTCTTCGATCGGTTTCAGCGCGGAACCCGCGGACGCGGGCCGGCCGGCTCCGGCCTCGGCCTGGCGATCGTGGCGGCCATTGCCGCCGGGCACCATGGAGTGGCCGTGGTCAGCACGACTCCCGGCGGCGGCGCGACCTTCACGATCGACCTTCCCATCGATGCGACTGCGTCCCCCGACCCGAAGGACATCCGCTCGTGAGCCGCATTCTGATCGCCGAAGATGAAGACCGCATCGCCAGTTTCGTGGAGAAGGGGCTCGTCGCCGCCGGCTTCGCCACCGTCGTGGTGGGTACCGGAGCGGATGCCCTCGACTACGCGATAACCGGCGGGTTCGATCTGCTGATCCTGGACATCGGGCTGCCTGGGATCGACGGCTACGAGGTGCTGCGGCAGCTGCGGGCCGACGGGTCGGAACTACCCGTGATTGTGCTGACGGCCAGGGACTCGGCCGACGACACCCTCGCGAGCCTCGAGGGCGGCGCCAACGACTACATGTCGAAGCCGTTTCGATTCGACGAGCTGTTGGCGCGGGTGCGACTGCGTATGGTGGAGGCCCCCCGGGCGACGAACACCGTGCTCAGCGTCGACGGGCTGCAACTCGACCTGCGCACCCGCCGGGCCACGGTGGGGAGCCGGCAGGTCGACCTCTCGGCCCGAGAATTCGCGCTCGCCGAGGAATTTCTGCGCCACCCCGACCAGGTTCTGAGCCGCGAACAGCTGCTCAGCCGGGTCTGGGGCTACGATTTCGATCCCGGGTCGAACGTGGTCGACGTCTACGTGGGCTATCTGCGCGCCAAATTCGGTGCTGACCGCATCGAGACGGTACGCGGAATGGGCTACCGACTCAGCTGAGTCGATAGCCCCTTCGTGGCGGCGGCCTGGCTACTCGTGAGCGCTGCCGTGGCCGGAGTCGTCGCTGCCATCGTGGCCGCTGTCATCGCTGCCCGAGTTGTCGTCGCTCGACGTGTCGCTGCCCGAGTTGCTGGTGTCCGAGTCGTCGTGACCGGAGTTGCTTCCGCGGCCGGAGGTGCTGGAGTCGTCGATCGTGACCGCGTTCCCGGGGCCGGAGTTGCTGTCGACACGGCCGTCGCTGTCATCGGGGGCGTCGTTCACATCGTTGCTCATGGAGTCATCGGCCTGGTCGTCGATGCCATGGCCGGAGCCGACGCGGCCGTCGCTGTCGTCGGGAGTGTTGGGCAGATTGGTGGCAGCCGGGGTGCTGCTGGAGATGCTGGTCGGGGCCAGGAGGGTCGGGCCGGGGTTCGCCTGGGCGGCAATCACGCCGACCGACATCAAGCCGGCGAGGCCGAGGGTTGCGAGGGTGAGGGTGCGCTTCTTCGTCAGCTGAAACATGGGGTGCCCTTTCGTTGGCGCCGAGCGAGCGGCGGATGGATTCCGTGGCGTCTATCGCCACAGGATCAATCAACCGCACGCCGATAAGACCGGCAGGAGAAGTGCATGAGAGCACTCTCATGGGCTTCAGCCGCCGCTGCCCGAACTTCCGGACCCGCCGCTCGACCCGGAGCCGCCGGAATCGTCCGCGCCCGTGTCGTCGTCGTGACCGGGGGTGTCGCCGCCGTGATCGTCCACGATGACGGGGTCCGGGGCGGGAACGACTTCGGGGCTCGTGCTCGGCGCCGTGCCGGTCGGTTCAGGGCTCGGCGTGGGCGTCGCCGTCGCAGTGGATGCCCCGCCCGGCTGCTGCACCGACACGGCCGGCACCCCGATGGGTCGCCCCGGCTGCTCCGCGATAGCGAGCGATCCAGCGAGCGTCGAAGCGATGGCCACGAGCACAACGGCTCCGACGCCCGCGCCCACGATCCAGACCAGCGCCCGAGCCCAGCTGTTGCGCACGTTCATGATGCCTCCCGATCCACAAGCCGTGCCCCAGTGTGGGCCGCACGGGTGAGACCCAGGCAAGGCCCGCGTGAGAAGTCTCTTAGGTTTGAATCAGCTCTCGCGTACCCTACCTGGACCAACGGAACTGCTACGTTTCGTTGGGAATCGCTGTGCTCGGGTTTGACTTGCTTCGAGCAGCGAACTTTGGGAAGGCGCGGCTCAACATGCTCAACCAATTCGGCACGATTTCGAACCGTTCCAGAGCCCAGACCAGACGTGTGGCCACCCAGAACCAAATGAAGGCAACCGGCGCAGTGAGGAACGGTGCCACGGTCGGCCACCGCCAGATTTGACCGGCCAGAAAGCCCAACCAGACCCGTGCGCTGCAGGCTCCGAGCCATACAAAGAATGCGCCAAAGAGCCAGATGGGAGCACGAGCGGCCAGAGACAGCCGGGCTCGAATTAAGGCGGCATTTACCTCGAGAAGGCTTTCGACCTGAGCATCACGAAAGATCTCGGGGTGGAATTACCGAGTTGATTCGAGTCCGTCAACGATTGTCGCGATACGCATACAGATGACATTTCTTGTAGCGATGCAAAATTCTGGCTAAAGTGCGCGCATTCGGTTGTTGCGCGGGTTGTGTTCCACTTCGGCCAGGCCGAGAGCTTCGAGCAATGGTGGAACATACATGCCGAAGCGTCCGCGGAAGCCTTTCTTGAGGCCGTACCAGCCCCCGACCGGGTTGATCTCTGAGCGGCCCCAAGCCTCGACGGTGTCGGGTTTGGCCTCCTTCTTCTCGTCGGCAGCGCCCAACTCCACCCAGTCGCCGTTCTCTTTGAGCATGGCGTGCAGATCTTTTACAGAGCTCAGCCGGTAGGACAGCGTGGTCGACCCCACCTTGCAGATGAGCGCCGGGGGACTGGCTGCCTCATCGCGATACATGAGGTACTCCGACGATCCCGGCGGGGTGCACAGCACCCACGGGTCGTCCGTGGTGCCGGTTCCAATGCACGTGTTGGACATGTCCGTCTCCTCGTATTGGCGCCTGCGGCCCGCTGGGGCACGGCGGATTCAACCGGTCGTCGCAACACTCGATTTTTGTGAGGTGTTGTACGTGTGGTTGAAGAATGAGTTCGTTAAGAAACAGGCGCGGTTTTGGGTGT
>NZ_SOFW01000021.1:0-76497 GCF_004402315.1 Cryobacterium sp. TMT1-3 | reverse complement strand
AAGACGCTCGACTGGGACACCCCCGCCGAGCGCTTCGCTAAACTGCTGACTACTGAATAGACCACCCGGTGTTGCAACGACCCCCAGAAACCGCCTCTAACGTGGGCCCAATTTCCGGGCCCGGGCCCGGAAAGAAACAGCGGGTGGGTCAGGCGGCCTTCGCGGCCAGCACCTTCTCGATCGCATCGACGATCTCGGTCGACTCCGGCTCCACCGTGGAGGCGAAGCGGTCCACGATCTCGCCCGACGGTGTCACCAAAAACTTCTCGAAATTCCACTTGATCAATCCCGGCAGCAGGCCCTGCTTGAACTTCGTCAGCTCCGCATACAGCGGATGCTGGTGCTTACCCCGCACGTCAACCTTGGCCGTCATCGGAAAGGTCACCCCGTAGGTCATGCCACAGAATTGGGCGATATCTTCCTCGGTGCCGGGTTCCTGCCCCATGAACTGGTTGCTCGGCAGGCCGAGCACGACCAGGCTCTCATCGGCGTAGCGCTGGTAGAGCGACTCGAGGCCGGCATACTGCGGCGTGAACCCGCACTTCGATGCCACATTGACGACGAGCACCGTCTTCCCCCGAAAGGCATCAAAAGATGTTTCTGTTCCGTCGATGAGGGTGAGGGGGATGTCGTACAGCGCAGAAGAAGTCATTCGAAGATTTTATCGATCCAGCCTCCATGCGGGCTGCACGGGAGCTGTGTAGCTGCACCGCGCTCGTACAGCTGCACGCTGCCTGTGTAGTTCGTGCATTTTCCCCGAACGGGTGGCAGATTCACGTATCCTGAGGGCAGTTCAAAAATCATGGCGATCCATTAGAGGATCCGGATTTTTGGGCCCGCGCGGCGCAGCGCAGTTCCCGCCGACCGGGCCATCACCCCAGTTCCACTCGAATCAGTCCTTCGCAGACCTGCCCCAGCGCAGATGCTCCGACGATCGAACGTGGCCAGCCGTCGGCATCCGCTAGTCACAATCGCACCAGGAGCACCATGAATTCCTACGTATCCAAGTCCACTAAACGCGCCGCCACGGCCAACGAATATGTGACGCACGACGTCCGTCGGGCGATCACCGCGACCGGCTACATCAGCGGCACCGTGCAGCACCTCGAGGCCGGCGAGTATGTGTCGCCGCAGCCGACCATGGCCGGACACCGCGCCGCGTAGCCTGCGGCCAGGCCGCGTCAAGCGGCACCAGAGAGGGATTTCGCCACGCGCGGGGTCCCTCTTTTCGTGCCCGAAACGCTGATCGTTTCTGCATCGGTAGACTAAGGAGGTATCTGGCCGGCATTTTGCTTGCCCGCCAGGCACGACACGAGGTACGCGCATGCGCGCTGAAGCCCCCTGAGCCGGCTCGCCGGCTTCGCATGCCCGTGCTCGGTCCCCACACACCTGGACATGCAGTACCGCAGACAACGAAATGAGATTCATGAATAACCACTACCTCGACCTGAGCACTCCGCCGGCATTGCCCGCTCGCGGCATGCGCATCATCCCACTCGGAGGCCTCGGCGAGATCGGCCGCAACATGACCGTCTTCGAGCACAAGGGAAAGCTTCTCATCATCGACTGCGGCGTTCTCTTCCCCGAGGACAACCAGCCCGGCATCAATGTCATCCTGCCCGACTTCACCGCCATCCGTGACCGCCTGCAGGACATCGAGGCCATCGTGCTCACCCACGGCCACGAAGACCACATCGGCGCCGTCCCCTACCTGCTCAAGGAACGCGGCGACATTCCCGTCGTCGGCTCCAAGCTCACCCTGGCCTTCCTCGCCGCCAAGCTGCAGGAGCACCGCCTCAGCCAGAACTTCATCGAGGTGAAAGAGGGCGAGCGCCGCACCATCGGCCAGTTCGATCTCGAATTCATCGCTGTGAACCACTCCATCCCCGACGGCCTCGCCATCGCCATCCGCACCGAGGCCGGCCTCGTGCTCGCCACCGGTGACTTCAAGATGGACCAGTTCCCGCTCGACAAGCGCCTCACCGACCTCGGCGCCTTCGCGCGCCTGGCCGAAGAGGGCGTCGACCTGTTCATGACCGACTCGACCAACGCCGAGGTTCCGGGCTTCACCACCGCCGAGAAAGACATCGGACCGGCGATCGACACCGTGTTCCGCACGTCGCCGCGCCGCATCATCGTGTCGAGCTTCGCGAGCCACGTGCACCGCATCCAGCAGGTCATCGACGCTGCCGTCAAGCACAACCGCAAGGTGGCTTTCGTCGGTCGCTCTATGGTGCGCAACATGGGCATTGCCACTGAGCTCGGCTACCTCAACGTTCCCAAGGGCCTGATCGTCGACATGAAGGCGCTCGAGCGCATGAAGGACGATAAGGTCGTTCTCATCTGCACCGGTTCACAGGGCGAGCCGATGGCCGCCCTCTCGCGCATGGCCAACCGTGAGCACGTCATCAAGATCGGCGAGGGCGACACCGTGCTGCTCGCGAGCTCGCTGATCCCCGGCAACGAGAACTCCATCTACCGCGTCATCAACGGCCTGATCCGCTGGGGCGCCAACGTCGTGCACAAGGGCAACGCCAAGGTGCACGTCTCTGGCCACGCCAGCGCCGGCGAGCTCGTCTACTGCTACAACATCGTCAAGCCGGTCAACGTCATGCCGATCCACGGTGAATGGCGTCACCTCACGGCCAACGCCGATCTCGCCATCGCGACCGGTGTCCCCGCGGACAACGTCATCGTCGTGGAAGACGGCGTCGTCGTCGACCTCATCGACGGCCACGCCAAGGTCACCGGCCGCGTCGTCGCCGACTACATTTTCGTCGACGGCATGACCGTGGGCGGGGCATCCACTGCCGCGATGGAAGACCGTCGCAAGCTCGCCGAAGACGGTACCATCACCATCCTCGGAATTCTCAACGCCAAGACCGGCACGCTTTCCGAGCCGGTCGAGTTCCTGGCCCGTGGATTCGTGCACGACGACGAGTGGGTCAAGGGCGCGACCAAGGTCATCGATGAGGCCATGAAGGCCGCGAACCGCATCAAGATCGTTGACGGTGCCGAGCTCGAAGACCTGTTCACGCAGTCCGTGAGCCGTTGGATGAACCGCAAGTACCGTCGCAGCCCCGTCATCACTTCCGTGGTGGTTGACGCGTAAGCAGCAGCACCAGAAAGGCCGCATCTTCCACGAGGATGCGGCCTTTTTTGCGAACGTAAAGCGCTACATGAAGTCGTCGGCCGTGGCGTTTGCGATGTCGATCAGCACGAGCTTCGGGTTCTCCTTGGCGATGGCCTGCAGGCGCCACGGCGTGCTGAACAGGGCCAGCAGCGTGCCGTCTGAGCGGGTGAACACCTCCACCTGGCGGGTACCGGCGAGCACGAGTGCGCTTTCCTTGTCGGTTTTGCGGGCCACCTGGTAGGGGAGTGCTTCCATGCGAATATCGGCGTGAAAGTCGTGCACCATGCGGTCCTCGACCACCTCGAACTGCATCGGCCCGACGGCGCCGAGCACCGGAGCCTGCTCACCGCGCACCTCGGACCGCATCACTTGGATGACGCCTTCATGGTCGAGCTGGTCGATGCCGCGCCGAAACTGCTTGTGCTTGCTGCTGTCCACTGGGCGAATCGCCCGAAAGTGTTCGGGGGAGAACAGCGGCAGTGGCGGAAACTCCACCCGTTCGTCTTCGAAGATCGAGTCGCCCACGCGCAACGCCGAGGCGTTGACGAGCCCCACAATATCGCCGGGCCAGGCCTGGTCGGTGACGGTGCGCTCCTTGCCGAACAGCTGCTGGGCGTACTTGGTGGCAAAAGGCCGGCCGGTCGCCGCGTGCGTCACGATCATGCCGCGGCGAAATTCGCCGGAGCACACCCGCACGAAGGCCACGTGGTCGCGGTGCGCCGAGTTCATGCCGGACTGAACCTTGAACACAAAACCGGAGAACGGTGAAGTGACCTTGCGCGGGTTGCCGTCGATGTCGATGCGCGCTTCGGCCGGCGGCGCGAACTCGACCAGGGTGTCGAGCAGTTGCTGCACCCCGAAGTTCGCCACGGCGGCGCAGAACAGCACCGGGGTGGTCTGCCCGTCGAGAAACAGCTCGGAGTCGTGATTCTGCGACTCCGCGTCGAGCAGGTCAGATTCTTCGACAGCGGATGCCCACGCCGGGCCTTCCTCTTTAGCCGCGTCGGCCGCATCCAGCCGCACCGATTCGGCCACGGTCGCGCCGCCCGCCGTGCGGGTGTAGCGCAGAAAGTCACCGGAGCGGCGATCGAGCACACCGCGCAGGTCGCCGGCCTCGCCGACCGGCCAGTTCAGCGGGGTCGGCAGCAGCCCGGTGCGGGTCTGGATCTCATCCATCAGGGCCAGGGGAGTGTCGCCGGGACGGTCCCACTTATTGATGACGGTGATGACGGGAAGCCCGCGTTGCTTGCAGACCGCGAACAGCTTCATCGTCTGCGGTTCGAGACCCTTGGCGGCGTCGACCAGCATCACCGCGGCATCCACCGCCGAGAGCACCCGAAAGGTGTCCTCGGAGAAGTCGGCGTGGCCGGGCGTGTCGACGAGGTTGATCACGGCGTCGTGGTACTCGAACTGGATGGCGGCGCTGGTCACCGAGATACCGCGGGCCTTTTCCATCTCCATCCAGTCTGAGACGGTTCCGCTGCGGCCGGCCTTACCGTGCGTGGCACCGGCGGAGGTGATCGCGCGGGCGTGCAGCAGCAGGGCTTCGGTCAGGGTGGACTTGCCGGCGTCGGGGTGGCTGATCACGGCGAAGGTGCGGCGCCGGCGAGCCTCGCGGGGAACCTGTGGGTTGGGCACGGAGGCGTCGGTGGTCATGGCTGCTTTCCTGCGGCTGATTCGGGCAGCATACTTAGCCAGCCGATCGATCAAGGGATTCGACAGGCGGCGGCCCAGGGCGGATGTGCACCTGCACAGGCCGCCCAGATTTTGCGCAATTTTCAGTCTAACAAATTGGGGACGCACCGACGGGCAGCCGGCCGCATCACCCCTATTCGGCCGGCTGCGGCGTACATTTTGGTAACGGTTTAGCGTGCCGTCGGGAAATGTCGGCGGCCTCGCCTAAAGTCGGAAAAAGAGCACTTTACGACGAGAAAACCCGGCAAAACTGACTGGTCGGGCGAGCACCCGGGAGGAGAACGCAATGCCCCGACAGGTGGTCTCATCGTCTCTGGACGCAATGTCGGTTGGCCGTGTGCAGCGGGCCGAGACAGGGCAGACCCAGACAGGGCAGCCCCAGACAGGGCAGACCCAGACGGGGCAGACCCAGCCAGCCGTCGGTTCGGGCGCGGTGCGCCGTCAGATTCCGGGAACCGAGCTGCGCGTGCATCCCCTGGCCCTGGGGTGCAACGCGTTCGGCTGGACGGCAACCGGTGAAGCCTCCCACGCTATCCTCGACGCGCACCGCAACCTCGGCGGCAATTTTCTCGACACGGCAGACAGCTTCGCCGCCGGGCGCAGTGAAGTGATCATCGGGTCGTGGTTGCGCTCGCGCGGTGCACGTGCCGAGACCGTGCTGGCCACGAAAATCGGCCGCAATCTCGACAATCCCGGGTTGACGCAGCGCAGCATCGTGGCCGCCGTCGAGGCCAGCCTGGTGCGGCTCGGCACCGACTATCTCGACCTGCTCTACTTTCACTTCGACGACAAGACCGTCGCCCTCGAGGAGAGCCTCGTTGCCGTCGACGCTCTCGTGCGCGCCGGCAAGGTGCGCTACCTCGGTGCGAGTAATTTCTCGGCCGAGCGGCTCATGGAGGCCAGGGTGCTCTCCGGCCTCGGCCTGCCCAAATTCGTCGCCGTCGAAACCCCCTACAACCTCGTGCATCGCGCCGAGCTCGAACAGGACGTCGCCGTCGTTGCGCGGGCCCAGCATCTCGCACTGATGCCCGGCTTCGCCCTCGCGCACGGCTTTCTGGCGGGCGCGTTCCGCACCAAAGCGGATGCCGCCGGCACCGCCCGCGGGCAGCTCGCCGCGGTCTACCTCAATCGTCGTTCCCTGCGCGTGCTCGCCGTGGTCGACCGCATTGCGGCGGCGCAACAGGCAGCGCCGGCGTCGATTGCCCTTGCCTGGTTGCTCGCCCGGCCCGACGTCGTTGCTCCGGTGGCCGGCGCCGGCCGGGCCGACCAGGTGCCGTCCCTGGTCGCGGCGGCGGGCATCCGGCTCGGCCGTAACGACCTGCTCGACCTCGACCGGGTATCCGCCTTCTAATCCAGGGGTGCGGCGAGAGGCCTAGTCGCCCGACTCGTCCAGCACGCGCTGGATAGCGCGCAGCAGGGCGGTGTGGGCACCGATCGGGTCGCCGAGGTTGGCGCCGGCGAAGGCACCGTCCCTGGCGAGAAAGAAGTCGTCTGCGGCATCGCCGGGCCGGGCGTGACCCATGCCCCGGAACATGTCCTCGATGGACCGACCGTACCAGTCACGGTGGGCCGCTACCGCCTGCCGCACCGGATGGGCCGGGTCGGTGAACTGGGCGGCCGCGTTGATGAACGGGCAGCCGTGAAAGCCTTCGCGAATGACCTGGGCCGAGATCTCGGTGACGACGCCACGCAGACGCTGTTCGGGAGTGTCGAAGCGGGTGTCGAGGCTCGCGAGAAAATCGCGGGCGAGGCGGTCTCTGCCCTGCAGATACACCACGATCAGGGCGTCCTTCGAGCGGTAGTACTTATAAAACGTGGCTTTGGTGACCTTGGACTCGCTGATGATGCGATCCACACCCACGGTGTGAACACCCTCGGTATAGAACAGGCGGTCGGCGGTGGCGAGGATACGCACCTTGGCGTGGGTCGCCGGCCGAACGACCTCAGCTATCAGCGTGGTCATGCGAGACTCCTTGGTCGAGGGGCAGAAAACAGCCCCGGATGAGCGCAGATCCGGGGGGTTTCCCCGGTCGGCATCCAGACTGTAACACACCCTAGACAGACCAGTCTGTCGTAACCGGCTGCAGGGGCCATTCCGGCCAAACTGGGGGTGGCTCGGCGGGTTGCCGTGCCCGCACCGGTCGTCCCGATCGGGTCTTGTAAGGTGGTGGATGATATGAACGGTGCAGTCGACTTTCCCCTAGACCAGGCCGAACTCTCGTTTCGGGCCGCCGGCGATGCCCTCGTCCGTCGCACGGTACTGCCGAGCGGGGTGCGCATCCTCAGCGAGCAGGTACCTGGTGCCCGCAGCCTCACCATCGGCTACTGGGTGGCCGTCGGATCGCGCGACGAACAGCCGGGCCATTTCGGCTCCACCCATTTTCTTGAGCACCTGCTGTTCAAGGGCACACCGACGCGTTCTGCCCTGGACATAGCGATCTCCTTCGACGCGGTCGGCGGCGAACACAACGCCATGACCGCCAAGGAATACACCTGCTACTACGCCAAGGTGCAGGACCGCGACCTCGGTATGGCCATCGACGTGCTCACCGACATGCTGACCTCCTCGAAGCTGGATTCCGATGAATTCGAAACCGAGCGTGGCGTCATCCTCGAGGAACTCGCCATGGCCGACGACGACCCGGCCGACGTCGCCAACGAGCGATTCTTCGAAGCCGTGCTGGGTAAGCATCCGCTCGGCCGCCCGATCGGCGGCAGCGCCGACGACATTCGGGGTGCCACCCGCACCGCCGTGTGGGAGCATTACCAGGCCAACTATCGCCCGCAGGACCTCGTCGTCACGGTTGCCGGTGCTGTCGACCACGACGAACTTGTCGCTGCCGTCACCCGCACCCTCGAACGGGCCGGCTGGGACCTCAGCATTGTGCAGACCCCGGTCAGGCGGCGGGGCGGTCTGCCAGCCGACATCCACCAGGGACAGGCCCTGACCATCGTTAAACGCCCGCTCGAACAGGCCAACCTGCTGTTGGGAATGCCCGGCCTGCTGGCAACCGACGACCGGAGGGTGACCATGAGCGTACTCACCTCGATTTTCGGCGGAGGCATGTCGAGCCGACTGTTCCAGGAAGTGCGGGAGAAGCGCGGCCTGGCCTACTCGGTCTACTCATTCGCGCCCGGCTACTCCGACGCCGGCCTGTTCGGCATGTACGCCGGGTGCACACCGGCCAAGGCCGGCCAGGTGGCCCAGCTCATGCTCAGGGAATTGCACCGCCTGGCCGCCGACGGCGTTACCGCCGACGAGATGAAGCGGGCATCCGGCCAGCTGAGTGGGGCATCCGCTCTCGCGTTGGAGGACTCGGACACCCGCATGTCCCGCTTAGGTCGGTCCGAGATCACCCTCGGCGAGTTCGCCGACCTCGACGAAGCACTGCGCCGCCTCGCCCTGGTCACCGCGACCGACGTGCAGCAACTTGCCGCGGAGTTGGCGAGCGGTCCGGTGTCGATTTCAGCCGTCGGAGCCCTCGAAGACGACGCGTTCGCTGCTATTCTCCCGGGCTGACCGGTCGCCACCCGCTCGTGCACCATCCGGCCCGGCCGGTCTCGAACTGTGAAATGGACAATGATGCCCCAGTACATCTACCTGGTACGCCACGGCGAGCAGCAGGATGCTGAGCACGGCCTGCACGACGGCCCGCTCTCGCCCCGAGGCAAGCGTCAGGCTCTTCTCGTCGCCGATCGCCTCAGCGGGGTTCCGTTCACCGGTGCGTGGCATTCGCCGCTGCAGCGCGCCGCAGAGACCGCCCAGATCATGGCTGAACGGCTGCCGGCCCTGCACAGCGAGCCGTCGGCATTGCTCTTCGACTGCATCCCCTCCGGTCGGGCCGCCGAAACGCCCTCGGCCTACGACCCGTTCTTCGGCTCGGTCACCGACGACGAGATCGCCGCCGGCCGTGCGCAGATGGAAGACGCCGTCGCCGAATTCTTGCAGCCACGGCGCAGCCAGCGGCACGACCTGCTGATCACCCACAATTTTGTGATCGCCTGGTTTGTGCGTGAGGTGCTCGGAGCCCCCGACTGGCGTTGGGTCGGCATCAATCAGGCAAATTGCGGCCTGACCGTGCTGCAGCAGAAGCCGGGGCGACCCTGGACGCTCGTCACCCATAACGACCTCGGTCACCTGCCGGTCGAGTTGCGCACCGGGCTGCCTGAACCCCTGATGTTCTAGACGTCCAGGTTCTCAGCGGTCGGGCGCGGGCACGTGACCGGCCGATCAATTGGTAGATTGGTTTCATGACAACGACGGTGGCCATCATTGGCGCAACGGGCAAGATGGGCCGTCTGGTCTCCGACCTGATCGATCGAACCGAGGGCTTCAAGGTTGTCGCCCGCCTCGACTCGCACAGTGCGCTGAGCGAGATGCTCGGGGCTGACATCGCCGTGGACCTGACCCGTCCCGACGTGAGCCGTGACGTCGTCGACTTCGCGACCGAGCATGGCATGCGGGTGCTCGTCGGCACGTCCGGCTGGAGCCAGGAGGGCATCGACACTCTCAGCCGCCGCCTTGCCGACCGCGACGACACCGGCGTCATAATCATTCCGAACTTTTCCATCGGGTCTGTACTCGCAACCGCGTTCGCCGCCCTCGCCGCCCGGTTCTACGACTCGATTGAAATCGTCGAAGCGCACCAGCCGGCCAAAGTCGACTCGCCGTCGGGCACCGCCGTGCGCACCGCCGAACTGATCGGCCAGGCTCGCGCCGAACTCGGCCCCGTCTCAGCACCACACACCGATCAGCGCGCTCGCGGCCAACAGGTCGCGAGCGTTCCCGTGCACAGCCTGCGCCTGTCCGGCCTGCTGGCCCGGCAGGACGTCTTTCTGGGCGGTACCGGGGAAACCCTGACGATCAGCCACAACACGCTGTCCCCGAGCGCCTATGAGAGCGGTATTCTGCTGGCCCTCACCGCAGCGCGAACGGCCACAGGGGTAACGGTCGGCCTCGACCAACTCGTGGATCTCGGATTCGCAGCGCCCGCCATCAGCGAAGGTGGCGTCAAATGAAGGGCAAGATCGCGGTCGTCGTCATGGCGATACTGCTCGTGTTCTACCTCGTGCTGGTCGGAGTTCGCGCCGTGCTCTTCATTCAGAGCGGCGAGTCGATCGGCATTGCCATCGGGCTCGCGCTGCTCATCCTGCCGTTGATCGGCTTCTGGGCGCTCGCGCGTGAGGTTGCGTTCGGTATCCGTTCGGAACGGCTCGTGCGTCAGCTCGACGACCTTGGGGGGCTTCCCTCCGCCGAACTCCCGGTGCGCCCGAGCGGCCGCCCCTACCGAGACGCCGCCGACGAGCAGTTTCCGGCCGCGCAGGCCGAGGTGGAAGCCCAACCCGACAGCTGGCACGCCTGGCTGCGGCTCGGCCTCGCCTACGACGCCTCCGGCGATCGCAAGCGCGCCCGCGGCGCCATCCGTACCGCGATCGCGCTCGAACGCACGCCGAAATAGGCTCTGACCGGCCGACTAGGGTTGGCGCAGCATCCAGGCGATCGCGGTGGCCGGCGTGCGATGAAAAAATTCGAACCCGTCGTCGAGCAGCTTCCGAGCGCTGACTCGCTGGTCGGCGAGCAGCAACTGGCGCGCAGCATCCTGCAACAGAAGCGTCAGAATCTGCTTCGGTACCGGCAGCACGAAGGGCCGGTGCAGTGCGGTCGCGAGCCCGTGAATGATGTCGTTGGATGTTGCGGGGGTCGGCCCGACCAGGTTCACCGGGCCAGAGAGCGCCGAGGTCAGCAGGTGCACGATGGCTGCGGCCTCGTCGTGCAGGCTCACCCAGGCCCAATGTTGGTTGCCGCCGCCGAGCGGTCCGGCGAGACCGAGTTTTGCCAGGGGCAGTACCGGTTTCAGCGCGCCGCCCTTAGCCAGGACGAGGCCGGTGCGCAGCAGGACGACCCGTGTCGGTTCCGGCGCGAGCACAGCCGCCGCTTCCCACTGGGTGACGACGTCGGCGAGAAAGTCGGTTCCCGCAGCGGATGTCTCGGTCAGAATCTCCCCGGGACGATCACCGTAGACCCCTACGGCAGAACCGTTGAGCAGTACGGTCGGTGGTGTGGCCGCCCGGGCCAGAGCATCAGTGATCGTGCGGGTAGCCGACAGGCGGGAAGTCAGGATTTCCTGGCGATACTCCGCCGTCCACGGGAGCCGCGCCAGGGAGGCCCCCGACAGGTTGACGACCGCGTCAACGGTGTCGAGCACGTTCGCGTCGAGAGCGTGAGCTGCCGGGTCCCACCGCACCTCGTTTTTGCCCAAGGCTTCCCGGCGCACCAGACGCACGGGGGTGTGCCCCGCAGCGGCCAGCTGGCGGCTCAATTCCCGACCGATCAGGCCGGAGGCTCCCGCGATGAGAACGCGCACGCCTGTGGCCTAGGCCAGTTCGGCTTCAATGGTGATGGGAATGCCCGCGAGTGCTTTCGAGATCGGGCAGTTTTCCTTGGCATCCTGGGCGAAGGCCTCGAACTCGGCCTCGGTGAGGCCGGGAATCTTCGCACTGACCAGCAGGTGACTGCCGATCACGCCGGTGCCGGCCGCGAATGTGACAGCCGCAGTGGTCTGGATGCTTTCCGGGGTGTGCCCAGCCGAGCCGAGAGCGTTCGCGAGGGCCATCGAGAAGCAGGCCGCGTGCGCAGCGCCGAGGAGTTCCTCGGGGTTGGTGGTGTTGGAGACCCCCTCAGCTCGGGCTTTCCAGTTCACCGCGAACTCGGCGGCGTGGGAAGAATCGAGGGTGACGGTACCGGAACCGGTCGGAAGATCGCCGGTCCAGACGGTGGTTGCTTCACTGGTGAGCGTCGTGGGCATGGTGTTACCTCCAGGTGATTGAATTCCACCCTAACTGTCCCACCTGCCCCACGAACGAGTCCCGTCTGGGAATTGCCTGAGACCCAGCCGACATGCCCGGGCGGCCGCCCCCCCCGGATGGGTCGGGCGTGTCCCGGCCGGGCTTCGGGAACGGCTTAGACGTTCTCGAGGGTTCTGCCGCCCCGGTTGAGCACACCGAATCGCACGAGGAGCAGGTAGATCTGGCAGCCCAGGCAGTAGTCGAAGACCGCGTTCAAAAAAGCAGCGACGAACGCCGCCGCCGCAGCGATTCCGACAGCGTCGGGTACACCGGCCAGACCCAGAATCAAGCCGACCAGGGTCACGGCCAGACCGACACCCTGTGCGAAGGTGGGCGGGGTCGCATCTTCGAGCTCCGTCGGTGGCGCGAGGCGCGGACGCACGAATTTTTTGAACAGCACGCTGTACGGATGCCGACCGGCGCCGGCCAGCGCGCCCCACGCGAACAGTGCGGTGAGTGCTGCCAGCAGCACCACGGCGGCAACGGATGCGCCGATGAGCGACAAAAACACCACCGTGAGCAAAACACTGGCAGTGATGGCGGCTCCGAAGCGGGGGCCGCGCGGATCGAGTCGTGGGCGAGGCGTCGTAGCCATGTCAGCTCCCGGGAGTCGTGGTGAGTGGGCGAGACGTGTTCTGGGCGATGGCATCGAGCGTCGCACTGATGTCGGCCCGATTCGGTGCTCCGCCCACGCGAGCCCGAACCCGCCCCGACCCGTCCAGGATCAGGGTCGTCGGTGTTTGCAGTACGGAGTAGCGGTTGGCGAGGTCGGCGCGGTGGGTGAGATCCACGTCCACGTGCACCACCCCGGGCCGCTGCTCGGCCACGGCAATCAGCAGACGGCGGGTGCCCGGGCAGCGGGCGCACAATTCGGTCGAGAATTGCACCAGGGTCGCGGCAGGGCCGAACGCGATCGACGAGGCGACATCCGCTGGCATGATGACGTCGCCGCTCCCCGAGGCCACCAGACCTTGGCGCGCCCGCCAGATCAGGCCCAGAACGGTCGTGGCCGCCAACAGGGCGAGCAACAGTCCGATCGCTTCGAGTGGGTTCATGGTGTCGACGTTACGGGGGCGCGCACCCGGTCGGGGGAGTATGACGAGAGATGACGTGGCGCGCACCCCCGCCGAGTCCAACGTGAACGGCCGAGTCGCACCGTCACCGGTTATGCGGGGCGCGGGACGGGGAAGCGATAGCCTGTACTTCGTGTCTACCTCTACGAATCCCTTTGGCCAGGTGCTGGTCGCGCTGGTCACCCCGTTTACTTTTGATGGCGAAGTGGACTGGGCCGGGGTGGAGAAGCACATCGACGACGTCATCAACGCCGGTGCCGATGGCATCGTCGTCACGGGCACGACCGGGGAGACGAGCACCCTGACCGACCCGGAGAAGATCCGTCTGGTTGAGGTTGGCAAGTCGGTCGCGAACGGCCGGGCCAAGATCATCACCGGCGGCGGCTCGAACGAGACCGCCCACGCCATGCAGCTCGCCCGCCAGAGCGAAAAGGCCGGCGCCGACGGCAATATGATCGTCACTCCGTACTACAACAAGCCGACCCAAGCCGGAATACTCACGCACTTCCGTATGATCGCGGATGCCACTGACCTCCCCGTCATCCTCTACGACATCCCCGGTCGCACTGGCGTCGCGATCGCCTACGAGACCATCCTGCGCGCGGCCAAGCACCCCAACATCCTCGCCATCAAAGACGCCAAGGGCGACTTCGCCCAGGTCAGCCGGGTGCTCAACCAAACCGACCTCATGTACTTCTCCGGCGACGACCCCAATGTGCTGGCCCACCTGTCCATCGGTGCGACCGGCCTGATCGGCGTCACCGGAAACATCACGGCCACCCCGTACCGACACATGGTCGACGCGGTCAACCGTGGCGACCTCAAGGTCGCCACCGCCGCGCACCAGCAGCTCGAGCCGCTCGTGCGTGCCGTGATGACCCACGTTCCCGGCACCGTCGCCGTGAAGTATATTTTGCACGGCCTCGGTCGCATCGGCAGCCCGCGCGTTCGTCTGCCGCTGGTCGGCCCCGAGGACTCCGAAGCAGCCCAGATCGAAGACGAATTGTCGCTGGTCAGAGACATCCCCGGTGTGGATTTTTCCAACTTCCGCCCGGACCGCAATGCGGCCGCCGGCGGTTCGCTGCCCAAGGTCGCTGGTACCACCCGCTAAGGCACTCGTGCCGGCCGGCTCGGTGCTCACGGCAGTCCTGGGCGTTCGCGGCATTCGTTTCGAGGGGCGCCACGAGATGCAGCAGGTGCCGCGAGCCGGCGGGCGGACAGCGACAGGCAGGCCCGCCTAACGCTAGGATCAGCCCATCGAGCTTGACCAGGTCCGGTCAGCCGGGTGGGGAGTCTCGTGAACGTTGCACGCAAATGGGTCTTTCCCATCCTTCGACTCATCGTGATTGCGGCCATCGCGGTAGCCCTGGTGAAACTCGCGTTCTACCCAAACGCAACCGCCGACAGCAATCCAGCCGAACCGACCGGTGTCATCGTCGAACCCCAGATTCCGGTGGCCCTCGGCACCATCAGCAATGACGTGACCCTGCCGGGCACGGTCAGCGCCGACCCGGCCGTCGCCGTCAAGGCGACCGCCATCGGCACGGTCGACGAGATTTTCGTGGCGGCCGGCCAGGCCGTGAACAAAGACGACAAGATCTACGACATCCGAGTCGAAACGATCAAGGACCCGGTCGAAACAACGGATGCTGATGGCAACGTCTCCGTCACCCAACCGAAACCGGTGGTCACCTTCGTCAAGGTGCTCGCCCCGATCACCGGAATCCTCAGTTCGCTCTCGGTGATCCACGGCCAGAGCGTGGCCGTTGGGGATGCGACGGGCCAGGTGGCCCCACCGAGCTTTTCGGTGAGCGGAGCGCTCAGCCCCGAGCAGCAGTACCGGCTGCTGACTCGGCCGACCGAGGCATCCGTTGCGATCACGAACGGGCCGGCGCCGTTCACCTGCACCGGCCTGACCATCACCACCCCGCTGGCTGGTGCCCCGGCCGGCGGTGACGGCGCCGGAGACGCGACCGGTACGAGCGGCACCACCGTGACCTGCGCGATTCCGGCCGAGGTGACCGTCTTCTCCGGCTTGGCCGCGCAGATCACCATCGCGGCCGGGCTGGCCGAGAACGTGCTCGTTGTGCCCACCACCGCGGTCGAGGGTTCCGCCGAAACCGGGGTCGTCTGGTTTGTGCTGCCCGATGGGAGCACCGAAGAGCGCCCGGTCACGCTCGGCATGACCGACGGCGTCAACGTGCAGGTCGTCGACGGCCTCGTGGAGGGCGACCTGATCAACCAATTCGTGCCGGGCGCCGTCGCCGGCGGCGGGCCGGGCTGCGAACTTCAGCCCGACGGCAGCGAAGTCTGCTTCGGCCCCAGCATCTCGAGCACCGGGATCTCCGGATGACCCTCCTGCATCTGGAGGGCGTGACCCGCACTGTGCAGCTCATCGATGCACCGCCGCTGACGATTCTCTCCGGCGTCGACCTCGACGTCGACGTCGGCGACCGGGTGTCGATCGTCGGCCGGTCGGGTTCGGGCAAAACCACCCTGCTGAACCTGCTCGGGCTGCTCGACAACCCGACGAGCGGCACGATGCTGTTCGAGGACCGCCCGGTGCGGTCGTTGTCGTCCGGCGCTCGGGACCGGCTCCGCGGCCGCGAGGTCGGGTTCATCTTTCAGCAGTTCAACCTGCTGCAGGGTCGCACCGCCCTCGAAAACGTGATGACGCCGCTGCTCTATGCCGAGGGCCGTCAGTTCTGGCAGCGGGCCCGCATCGCGACCGAGATGCTGGAACGGGTCGGCCTCGGCGACCGTCTCAGCTCGCTGCCCGACCGGTTGAGCGGTGGTGAGCAGCAGCGCGTGGCGATCGCCCGCTCGCTGGTGCGCGGCCCGCGACTGATCCTCGCTGACGAACCCACGGGCGCCCTGGACCTTGAGACTGGCGAGACGGTGATGGACCTCATCGACGAGGTCGCCACCGAATCGGGAGCCGCCCTCGTCACTATCACCCACGATCCGGCGATCGCCGCCCGCGCCACCCGGCACCTGATGCTCGATCACGGCGTTCTCCAGGTCGCCAGCGCGGTGCCGGCATGAAACGTGTCGTTAGCAACCTCGTGGGCGCGGTCATCGAGGCGTGGCAGGAAGTGCGCATCCACAAGACCCGCGTCATGCTGTCGCTGATCGGTGTGGCCGTGGCCGTCTGCGCGATCACGACCGTGGTCGGGCTCGGCGGGGTGGCCCAGCAAGCCACCATCGAGCAGAACGAACGATCGGGAGGACGCGCCGCGAGCCTCTACCTGTCGGCGACGATGAACGACGGCTCCAACCCGACCGCAATGCCCGAAATCTGGCGCACGGCACTCGAGCGATACCAGGTCGACTACGCCAGCCGGGTCATCAACACCAGCCAGACCGTGCAATTCGCCGACGGCGCCGTGCCGGTGCAGACCATCGGCGTCGACCCGCCGTATGGAACGATGCACCGCATCACCCTCGAGGAAGGAACTTGGTTCACCGACGCGGACCAGGCCCGGCTGGCCCCCGCCGTGCTCATCAACTCCACCTTCTGGGACCGCCTCGGCCGCCCGGACCTGCGCACGCATCCGACGACCACCCTGGTGGGCGAACGCAGTACGACGGCCGTTGTCACCGGTGTCTACCCGGCGCTGTCCTACGAGACCGAACCGGCGATGTACATGCTCGCCGATGCTCTGACCGCCATCACCCCGGTCGTCACCGACCCGAACCTGCAGCAATTCGGACCTCCCTCGTACGAACTGTGGGTGCCGGTCGAGCTATCCGAGCAGCTCGTGCCCGCGCTGCAACGCGACGTGCAGGGTGCGCTGGGCAGCGACGCCGTCGTTCAGGTGAACCGGCAGGACTACGCGGCATTTCAGGACGGTGACCCCTACCTCTCCCTCAAGCTCACGGTCGGTGCCATCGCCGGCCTGGTGCTGTTGCTTGGAGCGCTCGGCCTGGTGAACATCGCCCTGGTCACCCTCAAGCAGCGCATTCGGGAGATCGGCATCCGCCGCAGCTTCGGGGCGACCGCCGCCCGGGTGTTCTTCGCCGTCATGATGGAAAGCGTCGTCGCAACCGTCGTCGCCGGCATCGTCGGCGTGATTGCCGCCGTACTCATCGTGAAGAGCCCCATCGTTGAGGACTTCATCAGCCAGGGTCAGGTCACCGACTTTCCGCCGTTCCCGGTCGAAGCGGCCGTTCTCGGCCTGATCTGTGCGACCGTTGTCGGTGCCCTGGCCGGGCTCATCCCGGCACTGGTCGCGGTGCGGGTGAAGGTGATCGACGCCATCCGCTATTAGGTGACACGACAAGCGAAGACCAGCGGATGCACACCGCGGCATTCGCCGGCCGCTCGGGCAGGCATTGGGCGTGGGGGCGGGGGAATGTCACCGGCGCTTGGTAGCGTTATTTCATGGCTACGAGCACTAAGTCGACCGGGCGTGCCCGCACTCCGGCACCGAAGGGCGCTCCGGCGCGCAAACCGGCAACCCGCGGCGGCGGCACCGCCGCGCAGAAGACCGTCAAATTCACCGCCGTCGACGTGAAGCCGAGCGTCGGAGCCCGCGCCTGGATGGGCCTCGCCCACCTCGCGGGCGGTGCCGCCCGCGCCCTGGGCCCCGAAAAACTCTCCAAAGACGAACGCCGCGACGGCCTGCCCTTCTTTCTCGTACTGCTCGCTGTCTCGGGCGCCATCGTCGAATGGTTCCTGATCAACAACGCTGTCGCCCAGCAGCTCGACGCTTACACCTTTGGCGGCCTGTTCGGACGGGTAGCCTTCGCCCTGCCCGTCATTCTGCTGCTGTTCTCCGTCTGGCTGTTTCGTCAGCCCAGTTCCGTGCACGACAATGGCCGCATCGGCATCGGGCTCAGCCTGCTGCTCGTGACAATTTCCGGGCTTTGCCACATTTTCGGCGTGCAGCCGCAGCCGCAAGACGGTATGCCGGCCCTCGCGCTGGCCGGCGGAGTGATCGGGTGGATGATCGCCGCCCCGCTGATCCTGCTCACCACGTCGATCGGTGCCACGATCCTAGTCATTCTGTTGCTCCTGCTCAGCCTGTTCATCATCACCAAGACACCGCCGAACCGCATCGGGCAGCGCTCCCGTGAGCTCTATGAGTGGCTGTTTGGCGCGCAACTCACCGACGCTGAAGAACGCGCGTCGGCGAAAGAAGCCAAGAACTCCAAGCCGGGCAAGACCGCGCAGGTCGAGCTCGACGGCGTCGACGACGATGAGCCAGAGGGGGCGCTGCCCTGGTGGCGCCGCAACAACAGCAAGCGTGAGGAAGACCCCGACTTCGGTAGCGCCCTGTCGACCGAGTCCAAGGCTGGCCCGGCTGATGTGGCCCCCGACCCGCTCAGCGTGCTGCTCGGTGGCAGCCAGTCCCGCGGCGGTTTCGACAGCGCCATCGAATCCGAGGTCACCGACCACACCGCACCGCCCGAACAAGACCACTACGGCACTGAAGTGCTCGAAGACCTGCGCAAGGCCGAACTCGCCGTCAAACGCTTCACCGGCGAGGTCGACCTCGGGCGCGGCCCATCCAGCGCCGCGTCCACCGGCCTGCACTCCGACGACCCGGCCGGCCACACCGAGGTACTGCCCGGCTTCGACGACGTCTTCCCCGAATTGAGCCAGGCAGTGGATGCCGACGGCGCAGCCCTGCCGCCGCTCGCCTCCACAGACCCGCACCCGGCCATTCCTTATCTCGTGCCCGCGGCATCCACTCTCACCGCCGGACCGCCGGCCAAGGCCCGCTCAGCCGCGAACGATGACGTCGTCAAGTCCATCACCGAGGTGCTGCGCCAGTTCCAGGTCGATGCGAAGGTCACCGGATTCTCCCGTGGCCCGACGGTCACCCAGTACGAAATCGAACTCGGCCCCGGCGTCAAGGTCGAGCGGGTCACAGCGCTCAGCAAGAACCTCTCGTACGCGGTCGCCTCAAACGAGGTGCGCATCCTCTCGCCCATCCCTGGAAAGAGCGCCATCGGCATCGAGATTCCCAACACCGACCGCGAAATCGTCACTCTCGGTGACGTGCTGCGCTCGAGCACCGCCACCAACGCCACCCACCCGATGACCATCGGTGTCGGCAAAGACGTTGGCGGCGGCTTCGTCATCGCCAACCTCGCGAAAATGCCCCACTTGCTCGTGGCCGGCTCCACCGGTTCCGGCAAGTCAAGCTTCGTCAACTCCATGATCACGAGCCTGCTCATGCGCGCCAAGCCGAGCGACGTGCGCATGGTGCTGATCGACCCGAAACGGGTCGAGCTCGCCGCCTACGCCGGCGTTCCGCACCTGATCACTCCCATCATCACGAACCCGAAGAAAGCGGCCGAAGCGCTGCAGTGGGTCGTGAAAGAGATGGACATGCGCTACGACGACCTCGCGAGCTTCGGCTTTCGCCACATCGACGACTTCAACAAGGCCGTTGTCAACGGCGAAATCGTGCTGCCCGCCGGCAGCGAACGCAAACTCAAGCCCTACCCGTACCTGTTGGTCGTCGTCGACGAGCTGGCCGACCTTATGATGGTCGCCCCGCGCGACGTTGAAGACTCCATCGTGCGCATCACCCAGCTCGCTCGTGCCTCCGGAATTCACCTCGTTCTGGCCACCCAGCGGCCGAGCGTTGACGTCGTCACCGGGCTGATCAAGGCCAACGTGCCCTCGCGGCTCGCCTTCGCCGTCACGAGCGTCACCGACTCCCGGGTCATTCTCGACCAGCCAGGCGCTGACAAGCTCATCGGACAGGGCGATGCCCTGTTCCTGCCGATGGGAGCCTCCAAGGCCGTGCGCGTGCAGGGCGCCTGGGTCACCGAAGACGAGATCGAGAAGGTCGTCAAGCACGTCACCATGCAGGCCAGGCCCGACTATCGGCCCGACGTCTCCATGGTCGCCCCGCGCAAGGAGATCGACTCTGACATCGGTGACGACCTCGAGGTTTTGCTCGCCGCCGCCGAACTCGTCGTGTCGACCCAGTTCGGGTCGACGTCGATGCTGCAGCGCAAGCTGCGCGTCGGTTTCGCCAAGGCCGGCCGCCTGATGGACCTGCTCGAATCCCGGGAGATCGTCGGCCCGTCTGAAGGTTCCAAGGCGCGCGATGTGCTCGTCAACGCCGAGCAGCTGCCGAGCGTGCTCGCCCGCCTGCGCGGCTCCGACGACGAGCAGCATGCGCTGAAGGCCCAGTCCGATTCCTCGCGGGCCGAGTCTGCGCCCGACCCGCGCTACGCCGACGACCCGGTTGAGAAAATGTCGCAGGGGTATCCTGAGGTGGACGGCACCGAAGACGACGAGGATGCCTGGAAACTAACCGGCAGGGACTGAACCATGGCAACACCGCAAGCATCCGTCACCCGCCCCAGCAACTGGAACGTGCCCAACCTGATCACGGTCGTGCGCATTCTGCTCGCTCCCGTGTTCATCTGGATGCTGCTCGCCGACAATGGTGCCCATGAGGCCCTGCGCTGGGCTGCGGCGGTGCTGTTCATTATCGCGATCGCCACCGACGGCATCGACGGCATGATTGCCCGCCGCCACAACCTCGTGACCGATCTCGGCAAGATTCTCGACCCGATCGCCGACAAGATCCTTACCGGCGGCGCCCTGGTTTGTCTGTCCATCCTGGGGGAACTGCCGTGGTGGGTTACCATCGTTATCCTCGTGCGCGAGATCGGCATCACCGTGTTCCGGTTCGTCATGCTGCGTGATCGAGTGATTCCAGCCAGCCGCGGCGGCAAGCTTAAGACCGTGTCCCAGTCCGTGTCGATCTCGCTCGCCCTGCTCCCGTTCTGGCTGGTCTTCGGCGAGTGGGTGCACTGGGTCAATACCGCCACCATGACCATTACCCTCGTACTGACCGTGGTTTCCGGCCTTGACTATCTGGTTTCGGCTTGGCGCCTCCGAAAGCCCGACGTTGCCTGACCCGGTGTCGGCAAGCACGATACCGACACCCGCAGCGGATGCGACGGCCGAACTCATCGCGGAACTCACCATTCGCCACCTCACCATCGCCGTCGCCGAGTCGCTGACCGGCGGGCTGCTGGTGGCTGAACTCGTGCGCATCCCCGGCGCATCCGCTGTCGTTCGCGGGGGAGTGGTCGCCTATGACACCGCCCTCAAGCGCAGCCTGCTCCACGTGGACAGCAGTGTGCTCAACGTGCACGGGCCCGTACACGCCGATGTCGCCAAGCAGATGGCGGGCGGCGTACGCACCCTGCTCGCGGTGAATGATGTGCGCGCCGATATTGGGGTGTCGACCACGGGAGTGGCCGGGCCTGGACCGGAGGGGGGGCACCCGGCGGGAACCGTGTTCATCGGCCTGTCCAAGGGCAGCGGTTCCTGGGCCGTGTCGCTTCAGCTCAGTGGCGACCGGGCCGAGATTCGCGCCGAATCGGTGCGCCGTGCGATCGATGCTGTGCGTGCGCTGATAGCCCAGGGTGACGCGGAATAGTTCCTGTTACGGGCTGGTTACATCGAAGACATTCACAAGAAAAGCCCAATGAATCTCGGTAGTGTCAAAGTGTCAGATGAATGCAGTATTGTAAGCATCCAGCACCGCACACCGGTAGTCACAGGCTTGATTATCAGCCATAAGAAGGAGGTTCCGATGATTCTTGTTCGTCAGGAAATCGGCGATGTGCTCAGGGACTTCCGCCTGCAAAAGGGGCGTACCCTGCGTCAGGTCGCAAGCAAGGCAAGTGTCGCGCTCGGCTATCTCAGCGAGGTAGAACGGGGCCAGAAAGAGGCGTCCTCAGAGATCCTCGCCTCGGTCGCCGACGCACTGGATACCCCGATTTCGGTCATCATGCGTGAAGTTGGTGACCGTCTCGCCGTTATCGAGGGAATCGATCAGTTTCCCGACACGGTACCGGACGACTTCGTCACCACCTTCGATGCCGACTTCATGGTGCGTTAGCCACCCTCGGCAGCATCCTCAGGATTTATATCATTATCAACCACCGTCGACACTGAGTGTCGGCGGTGGTTGTCTTTCGGGAGTGACGATTCGCCACACAAAATTTGAAGGAGTGTTGTGCGCCTGAGTGAATTTCGCACCGCGATGAGGGACGAGTTCGGCGAGGCCTACGGACGAGTGCTCACCCGTGACCTCGTGCTCACGCCGCTCGATGGTCGAACCGCCGATCAGGCCCTCGCCGCCGGTACTCCCGCCCGTGATGTGTGGCTGGCCCTCTGCGCCGAGGTCGACGTTCCGCGCAGCCGCTGGTACGGCGCCGGCATTCCCGCTCCTCGCCTGTAATAAGACTGACCCCGACGGGTTCGGCTGATATTTCGACACGCCGCAGGATCATCCCGATAATGCTCGAATACCTGTTCGGTCTTGATAGGCTCCTCCACAGCAGACAATCTGACAGACTGCGCACCGCTCGATCGTGCCCCCGACCAGTGTCGGAGGTGCGGCGTACAGTCGCAGTTATCAGAGAAAGTCAGCAATTGCCTTGTCGAAACAGGTATCGGGGTCTTCCCGATTGCTGGGCCGACAGCCTATAGGCGCCACCATGCACACCTCGCTATACCGACCGTGCAGAACCTAGGAGATCACGACCATGGCATCACAAGCGAACCGCGAGAAAGCCCTCGAAACCGCCCTCGCGCAAATCGACCGTCAGTTCGGCAAGGGATCGGTCATGCGCCTCGGCAGCGACGAACGCGCCCCCGTTGAGACCATCTCAACCGGCTCGGTCGCGCTCGACGTCGCTCTCGGCATAGGCGGGTTGCCGCGTGGCCGCATCGTGGAGATCTACGGTCCGGAATCCTCGGGAAAGACCACCCTCACCCTGCACGCCATCGCCAACGCGCAGAAGAACGGCGGCATTGCCGCCTTCATTGACGCCGAGCATGCCCTCGACCCGGAATACGCCAAGAAGCTCGGCGTCGACATCGATGCTCTCCTCGTTTCCCAGCCCGATACGGGTGAACAGGCACTCGAAATCGCCGACATGCTCGTGCGAAGCGGGTCCATCGACCTCATCGTTGTCGACTCTGTGGCCGCACTCGTGCCCCGCGCCGAGATCGAAGGCGAGATGGGTGACTCCCACGTCGGCCTGCAGGCGCGCCTCATGTCCCAGGCCCTGCGCAAGCTCACCGGTGGCCTGAGCCAGACCAACACGACCATGATCTTCATCAACCAGCTGCGCGAGAAGATCGGTGTGTTCTTCGGTAGCCCCGAAACCACCTCCGGCGGCAAGGCCCTCAAGTTCTACGCCTCGGTGCGCCTCGACATCCGCCGCATCGAAACCCTGAAAGACGGCACGGATGCTATCGGTAACCGCACGCGGGTCAAGGTCGTCAAGAATAAGATGGCACCGCCCTTCAAGCAGGCCGAGTTCGACATCATGTATGGCATCGGCATCTCCCGCGAGGGCAGTCTGATCGACTTCGGTGTTGATCAGGGCATTGTCAAGAAGTCGGGTGCCTGGTACACCTACGACGGCGACCAGCTCGGCCAGGGCAAAGAGAACTCGCGCAACTTCCTCATGAAGAACCCCGACATGGCCAACGAGATCGAACGCAAAATCTTGATCAAGCTCGGCGTCGGCCCCGAAGGCATCGCGGCCAAGGCTGCCGAAAAGGCCGCCGCCGCTGTCGCGTTGGAGGCCGAAACGAAGGCCAAGGCCGAAGCGGATGCCGCCGCTCTTCTCGCCGGCGGCCCGGTGGGTATCAAGGGTCAGGCCGCCCGCAAGACCGCCTAACCGGGACACGCAGCTCCGTTCAGCCCCGCATCGCACAGTTCAGCCAGAAACGCACTGAAAGGCAGGTCACGGGAATGGTTCACTTCACACCCCAGGATGATGCAACTACACCAGCAGACGCCGATTTGGCTCCCGTGACCTACCTGCACGGTGCGACACCGGGGATGAAACGTCGCTCGCCGCTTGAAGCCGCCGCGCCCGACGCTGCCGCGATCAAAGCCGAAGCCCCTCCGGCCCAGGTCGACCGGTTTTCTGCGGCTGCTGCCGCTGCTAACGAGGCCGAGATGCAGCAGGAAGGCAGCGATGAGGCTGACGCCGCGGCCGATGCGCTCGATCAGCGGGAGCGGGCGGAGAAGGTGCTGCTGCACCGGCTGCGCGGCCGCTCCCTCTCCACGGTCGAGGCCCTGTTGGTGCTGAATGCCACCGGTGTCGACTCGGGCGAAGCGAGTGAGATCATCGAGAAGTTCATCGAGCTGGAGTATCTCGATGAGGGCAAGCTCGCCGATCAGATCATCCACAGCCACAACGTGCGCAAGGGTCTCGGCCGCACCGGCGTCGAAGCTGAAATGCGTCGACGCAGGCTCGACCCGAGCGTCATGCTCGACAAGCTTGAGGAACTTCCCGACGATGAGGCGGAACGCGCCATCGACCTGGCCACCAAACGGATCGGGCAGATGGAACGCTTCGACGACCAGACCATCGACCGTCGTCTCACCGGCTTTCTCATGCGCAAGGGTTATAGCTCGGCAGCTGTACGAGTGGCTGTCAAGGCGGCCATGGACAGCCGCGGTGGCGGTGCTACCTCCCGCGTTCGATTCCGTTGATGCGTGCGAGTGGGCCAGGGCACACGGCCCGCACACCGAATTGCTCGCGTAAACTACAGTCACTATGAGTATCGTCGCCCCCGAACAAGCCCGCCGAACCGTGATCACCCCCTCGGTAGCCGCGATCGACGAGTCGGGGCGAGCCCGCACCTATGAGGTGCGCACCTTCGGCTGCCAGATGAACGTGCACGACTCCGAACGCCTGAGCGGTTCACTCGAAGCAGCTGGCTATGTCTCGGCCAACGGTGACGAGGCCGACATCGTCGTGATCAACACCTGCGCGGTGCGGGAGAACGCCGACAACAAGCTCTACGGCAACCTCGGCTACCTCGCCTCGGTCAAGCGCAAGCATGCCGGTATGCAGATCGCCGTCGGCGGCTGCCTCGCCCAGAAAGACAAGACCACCATCCTCGAGAAGGCGCCGTGGGTCGACGTGGTCTTCGGCACCCACAACATGGGTTCCCTGCCCAGTCTGCTCGAACGGGCCAGGCATAACGGTGAGGCCCAGCTCGAGATTCTCGAATCCCTCGAGACATTCCCGTCCACCTTGCCCACCAAGCGCGATTCCAGCTACAGCGGCTGGGTCTCCATCTCGGTCGGCTGCAACAACACCTGCACCTTCTGTATCGTGCCAGCGCTGCGGGGCAAGGAGAAGGATCGCCGCCCCGGGGAGATCCTCGCCGAGATCCAGGCGCTCGTCGACGACGGCGCCATCGAGGTCACCCTGCTCGGCCAGAACGTCAACTCCTACGGGGTCGAGTTCGGCGACCGCCTCGCCTTCGGCAAGCTGCTGCGCGCGGCCGGAAAGATCGACGGGCTGGAGCGCATCCGCTTCACCAGCCCGCACCCCGCCGCGTTCACCGACGACGTCATCGACGCTATGGCCGAAACCCCCGCCGTCATGCCGCAGCTGCACATGCCGCTGCAGTCCGGGTCCGACCGCGTGCTCAAGGCGATGCGCCGGTCCTACCGCGGCGCGAAGTTCCTCGGCATTCTCGACCGCGTGCGTGCTCAGATGCCGAACGCTGCCATCAGCACCGACATTATCGTGGGCTTCCCCGGCGAAACCGAGGAAGACTTTCAGGAGACCCTGCGGGTCGTCGAACAGGCCCGGTTCGCGACCGCGTTCACCTTCCAATACTCCATTCGCCCGGGTACCCCGGCCGCGACGATGCCCGACCAGGTTCCCAAGGCCGTCGTGCAGGACCGCTACGAGCGTCTTGCCGCTCTGCAGGAGCGCATCTCCCTCGAGGAGAACCAGGCGATGATCGGCCGTGAGGTCGAACTGCTCGTCGCCAACGGCGGCCGTAAAGACAACGACACCCACCGCCTCAGTGGGCGGGCCCCCGACAGCCGACTCGTGCACTTCGATGTTCCGGCCGGTTCGCCTCGCCCCCGGCCCGGCGATATGGTCACCGTCGTCGTCACTCAGGCGGCACCGTTCCACCTCATCGCGGACTCGACCACCGACGCGCCCCTGCGCATCCGCTCAACCCGGGCCGGCGACGCCTGGGATCGCATGGAAGCTGAATCCTGTGGAGTTCCGGCACACGGCGGCGCCACAAGCGGTCCCGGCCCCGTTTCACTCGGGCTGCCGACGATCGGCCTGCGGCTCGAGAGTGGCGCGACCACCATTCCCATCTACAACGTGAACGACGACGAGCGCTAGGAGCTTGTCGTCTGAAACAGCGGTAGCGTCTGGCGCGGCGGTGCTGATCGTCATTGTCGGGTCGACCGGCACCGGCAAGTCCGAACTGTCCCTCGACCTGGCCGAACGGCTCATCGCGCGTGGACAGCCGGCCGAGATCGTCAACGCCGACGCCATGCAGCAGTACCGCGGCATGGACATCGGCACGGCCAAGCTCACCATGCGTGAACGCCGCGGCATTCCGCACCACCTGCTCGACGTGATTGACGTGACCGACGAGGCCACCGTCAGCAAGTATCAAACGGATGCCCGCACGGCGATCACCGAGATCCGCGCGCGCGGGGCCGTCCCCATCCTGGTCGGCGGCTCCGGTCTCTACGTGTCGTCGGTCGTCTTCGACTTTCAGTTTCCGGGCACCGATCCACAGTTGCGGGCCAGGCTCGAAGCCGAACTCCTGCACATCGGACCGGGCCTGATGTATTCCCGGCTGCAGGCCGTCGACCCCCAGGCCGCGCTGCGGATCGGCCCGAGCAACGGGCGCCGCCTTGTTCGGGCACTGGAGATCGTCGAGCTCACCGGCGCCCCGCACCTCGCCGCCCTTCCCGACGAACCGGTGTACTGGCAACCCAGCGTGCTCCTCGGCCTCCGCACCCCGCGCGAGCGGCTCACCCCCCGGCTCGACGCGCGCGTCGAGCGGATGTGGGCGGCCGGCATCGTTCATGAAGCCCGGGACCTGCTCGAGGCGGGTATCGAGAATGGTGTGACCGCGTGCCGCGCGATCGGCTACGCCCAGGCGCTCGGGCAGGTGCACGGCACGCTCAGTCAGGCGGAGGCTATCGAAGCAACCCAGCAGCTCACCCGCCGCTATGCTCGCCGGCAGGTGAGCTGGTTCAAACGCTACGCCCACACACACTGGATCGAATCGGAGGCACCGGACCGCGGCGAGGATGCCCTCGCGCAGGTGGACCGGGGTGGTGCGCCCGACTTCGCGCCGCAAAACCCGCCGGTGGCAGCCCCGTAAACTGGCCACATGGGCATCACTTTGAACTTCACCAAGGGCCACGGCACCGGCAACGACTTCGTGCTGTTCGCTGATCCGGACGGGACGATAGAGCTCACCCCGGCGCAGATTCGCGCCGTCTGCGACCGCAGATTCGGCGTCGGAGCCGACGGCATCATCCGCGCGGTGCGCAGCAAGAAACTGCCGGACGGCGCGGCGGCCCTCGCCGAAGACGACGCGGCCGAGTGGTTCATGGACTACTGGAACGCGGACGGAACCGTCTCGGAAATGTGCGGGAACGGCATCCGGGTCTATGCCAAATTTCTTATTGAGAACGACCTCGCCGAACTGCTGCCCGGCGACACCCTCACCATCGGCACCCGCGGCGGCGTGCGCGACGTGCAGCGCAACGCCTCGGGCTTTCAGGTTGACCTCGGCCGGTGGAAGCTCGACGGCATCGAACCGCTCGTGCGCACCAGGAACCTGCCCGTAGCGCGTCCCGGCCTCGGCATCAACGTGGGCAACCCGCACACCGTCGTGGCCCTCGCCGACGATGACGAACTCGACGCCGCCGACCTGACATTCATTCCGCAGCTCGACCCCGAACCGGCCGACGGCGTGAACATTGAATTCGTCGTGCCGAACGAACCGCTCGTCGTCAACGGCGTCGGCCGGTTCCGCATGCGGGTGCACGAACGCGGCAGCGGAGAAACCCTGTCGTGCGGCACCGGTGCTGCGGCAGCGGCCCTGGCCACCCGGCACTGGGCCGGAAAATCGGCGCCGCACCAGTGGCGGGTGGAGCTTCCCGGCGGTGTACTCGGGGTGCGGATGTTCCCGGCCGAGGACGGCGAGCACGTGTCACTGTCGGGGCCGGCCGAGCTGGTCTTCGACGGTGTTTTGAACCTGGGTTAGTTACGATGCACGGCCAGCACCCGGAAGCCCTTGCTGATGGCCTCGCGGGTGGTTTCGAAGTTGGCCGGGAGTTCGGCGGCGAGCCAACGCTGGAGTGAGTCAGAGCCGAGGTTGCGCTGCACGACGAGCCAGGCATCCGCTTCGGGTTCGAGGCGGGGGAGCCAGGTCTGCATGAGGCCGTGCAACTCGTCTTTGCCCACGCGAATCGGCGGGTTCGACCAGATGGTGCGGAACAAGATGTCAGCGGGCACGTCGGCGGCGAGTACCGCCTTGATGTTGGTCACACCGAGGGTGGCAGCGTTGGTGCGCACGAGGTCGAGCGCCCGCTCATTGACGTCGACGGCCCAGATGGTGGCTTTAGGTGAGGCCAGGGCGAGGTGCAGCGCGATCGGGCCCCAGCCGCAGCCGAGATCGAGAAAATGGCCGCTCAAGGGCGGTTCGGGGGCGTACTTGAGCAGAACCTCCGTGCCACCGTCAATGTGAGCGGGGCTGAACACCGAATTTGCGGTCGTGAGCTCATGATCCTGCCCGTGCAGCTGCACCGTGATCTGGCGCGTTTTCAGTACGGTGCCGGGCGCCGGAGAAAAATAGTGGTCGGACGACATAAGAGGAACCTTTCAACTTCGTTGAACTAAGGTTAATGGGATGAATGATCCAACGGCGCCCTCGGGCAACGACGCGGCACAAAACGACGCGGTAGAAATTACACACGTGGAAGCCTTCGACGCAGATGATGTCGTCGCGCGAGTGCTGGCCAGCGCCGACAGTAAGGCTGCCGGTTACTCCCTCTTTCGCAGCGGCACGGCTCAGGCCCTGCAGGCTCAGGCCTCCGGCGGGTATGACGGCAGCGAGCACGACGGCGACCAGTCCGAGCGTGCCGACCGCAACGCCCTGCGCCGAGTTGGCGGGCTGTCCACCGAACTTGAAGATGTCACCGAGGTCGAATATCGCCAGCTGCGTCTGGAAAACGTCGTGCTGGTGGGCGTCTACACGCACGGCACGGTCGATGACGCCGAGAACTCCATGCGCGAACTGGCCGCCCTCGCCGAAACCGCAGGGGCCACCGTGCTCGACGGTTTGCTGCAGCGTCGGGCCACCCCCGACCCGAGCACCTACCTGGGCAAGGGCAAAGCCCAGGAAGTCGCCGACATCGTGAAGGCCCTCGGCGCCGACACGGTCATTGCCGACACCGAACTGGCGCCCAGCCAGCGGCGTGCCCTCGAAGACGTGGTCAAGGTCAAGGTCATCGACCGTACCGCCGTGATCCTCGACATCTTCAGCCAGCATGCCAAGAGCCGAGAGGGCAAGGCGCAGGTCGAACTCGCCCAGATGGCCTACATGCTTCCCCGCCTGCGCGGCTGGGGCGACTCGATGTCCCGACAGGCCGGTGGCCAGGTCGGTGGCACCGGAGCCGGAATGGGCTCCCGCGGCCCCGGCGAAACCAAAATCGAACTCGACCGTCGTCGCATCCACACCCGCATGTCCAAACTGCGCAAGCAGATGGTTGAGATGAAGCCGGCCCGCGAGGCGAAACGCGCCAACCGCAAGCGCAACGCCGTGCCGTCCGTGGCCATCGTCGGGTACACCAACGCCGGCAAGTCCAGCTTGCTCAACCGCATCACCAAGGCCGGAGTGCTCGTCGAGAACTCCCTGTTCGCGACCCTCGACGCCACCGTGCGCAAGTCCACGACCGCCGACGGGCGCCTGTACACCCTCACCGACACGGTCGGGTTCGTACGCAACCTGCCGCACCAGCTGGTCGAAGCTTTTCGCTCGACCCTCGAAGAAGTGGCCGACGCCGACGTCATCATTCACGTCGTCGACGGCTCCCACCCCGACCCGGTCGCCCAACTCGCCACCGTGCGCGACGTCATCTCCGAGGTCGGCGCCCGCGACATTCCCGAACTGGTCGTCTTCAACAAGAGTGATCTGATCAGCGACGACGACCGGCTCGTGCTTCGCGGCCTCGAACCGAAAGCGACGTTCGTGTCGGCCCGCAGCGGTGAAGGCATCGAGACCGTGCTGGCCGCGGTGGCGTTGCTGCTGCCGACGCCGCAGATCGAACTCGATCTGCTCATTCCCTACGACCGCGGTGACCTCATCGCGGTGCTGCACGATCAGGGTCGCATCGAAGCCACCGACTACGAGGAAGCCGGCACGCGCGTGACCGCGTTTGTCACTCCCGAGATCGAGCCCCAGTTCGCCCCGTTCGTCATCCTCCCCGCGGCCTCCGCCTAGGGGCTCAGGCACTGGTGCCCGCCCGGATGACATGAAGTGTCACATTCGTGCGCCACGGCGTCGGTGTTGTTAGTGTCTAATCAATCGTTGCCGACGGAATTCATTCCCCGGCATGGAGCGACAGCCGAGCCCGGCATCCGCCCGCGAAAACCCATCAGCCTGCTGGTGGTGTCCGCGGCCGCCTGGCCACCACCGTTGTACCGCTTCTGCCGAATGAGGAACCATGACCGCGACAGGGATTTCCGCGTGTAACGACCGCCCGGCATTCTCATTTGAGGTGTATCCGCCGAAATCGGTGGCGGCAGCATCCGCTCTGACGCGCACCATCGATCATCTGGCCGCAGCCGGTCCCGAGTTCATTTCCGTCACCTACGGTGCCAACGGCTCGTCGCGCACCTCCTCACTCGACGTGCTGCGGTACATCAAGGACCACACCACAGCGGATGCGATGGCGCACCTCACCTGTGTCGGCTCCTCGCATGCTGAGGCCAGCCGGCTAATTCGGGAGTTCCTCGACGCCGGTATCCGCAGCTTTCTCGCGATTCGCGGCGACGCACCGCAGGGCGCGGCCGAAGGGGACACCACCTTCCTCGGTGACCTGCACAGCGCCGGGGAGCTGGTGCAGCTCATCCACCGGGTGCAGGCCGAACGGGTGCCCTACATCGAGACCGTGATCCCCGGCCTCCCCGCCGCCCGCGGGTTGAAAACGGAACGAAGCCGGGTGCGCATCGGTGTCGCGGCGTTTCCAAACGGCCACCCCAACTCCAGGTCGGTCGCGCAGGACATCGACACCCTGCTCGCCAAGCAGGCCGCGGGCGCCAACCTTGCGATCACCCAGCTGTTCTTCCACGCCGACGACTACCTGAGCTTCATCCAGAAGGCCCGCTCCGCGGGAGTGCTCTTTCCCATTCTTCCCGGCATCATGCCGGTCACCAGTCCGAACCGTTTGCGACGCATTCTGCAGCTTTCCGGGGAGAAACTGCCGGCCGCACTGTCCATCGCGCTCGAGGTCGAACCGACCGAGGAAGGCCAGCGGCAGATCGGCATCGACTACGCCGTGCGCCTCGGCCAGGACGTTCTTGCCGGCGGCGCCCCCGGCCTGCACCTCTACGCCTTCAACCAGCACGAGACCGTGCTGTCGGTTCTTGAGGGGTGTGGGGCGCTTCCGGTGCCCGCAACCATGCCCTAGGCCTCGCGCGCGCTCCACCGCGCAGGCCCACCCTCATCACGTTCGTCTTCTCCGACCGTTCAAGCCACTATTGCTCCAGTGAAGGAATCACCATGCCCATTTCTGCATCTCCCACCTTTCCCACCGGCACCATCCTCGGTTACCCACGGATCGGGCGACGGCGGGAACTGAAGAAGGCGGTTGAGGCCTTCTGGTCGGGCACGATCGACGCCGCCGAACTCGAACGGGTCGCCGCGGAGCTTCGCGCCGGAACTCGTGATCGGCTCGTTGAACTCGGTCTGGGGCGCACCGACTCGTCGATTCCCGAGTCGTTCTCGTACTACGACCAGATGCTCGACATCATCGTCGCGGTCGGGGCGATTCCAGCCCGGTTCGCTGCTCTCTCCGCGGCCGATGGAACCCTCGACCTTGCCGGATACTTCACCCTGGCCCGCGGCGCGGGCGAGAACCTGCCGCTGGAAATGACCAAGTGGTTCGACTCCAATTACCACTACCTTGTGCCGGAGATCGGTCCGGAGACGGTGTTCTCGCTCGCCGGCGACCGCATCGTGCGCGAGTTCATCGAGGCGAAAGCGGCCGGGTTCCTCACCCGCCCGGTGCTCGTGGGCCCCGTCACCTTCCTGCTGCTCAGCAAGGCGAGCGACGACGCACCGGCCGGGTTCTCACCGCTCTCCCGACTCGACGATCTCCTTCCCGTCTACGCGGCGCTGCTGACGCGGCTAGCGGATGCCGGTGCCGAGTGGGTGCAACTCGACGAACCCGGCCTGGTCAGCGAGTCCATCGATGTGGGGCGCGCTGACACGCTGGCGGCCGTCGCATCCGCTTATGGGGTGCTCGGCCAGCTCACCGAACGACCGGCTCTGTTCGTCGCGGCGCCGTACGGCAGCCTCGACGACGCGCTGCCGGTTCTCGCCGCGACCGCAGTCGAAGCGATCGGCCTCGACCTGGTGCGGGGCACCCTGCCTCCGGCAGTACCCGGACTGGCCGGCAAGACCCTCGTCGCCGGCGTGATCGACGGCCATAACGTGTGGCGCGGCGACCTCGCCGCTGCTTTCGAGACCGCCGAGAGCGTACGCGCGTTGTCAGACTCGGTCACCGTCTCCACCTCCACCTCGCTGCTGCACGTGCCGCACGACGTCTTCGATGAGACCTCGCTACCGGGCGAGCTGACCAGCTGGCTGGCCTTCGCCGACCAGAAAGTGGGCCAGGTCGCCGCCCTCGCGTTCGGTCTCACTGCCGGGCGTGACGCCATTGCGGTGCCGCTGGCCGAGACCGAGGCCGCCCTGTCGGCGCGACGCAGCGCTCCGGGCGTACGCGACGGCGCCGTACGTACCCGTGCCGCAGCCCTGACCGACGTTGACTTCACCCGTGGCGCCTACGCCGATCGCCTGGAGGCGCAGGAGGCGGCGTTGCAGCTGCCGTCGCTACCGACGACGACGATCGGATCGTTCCCGCAGACCGCCGACATTCGCCGCGCACGCGCCCGGTATCTCACGGGCGCGCTGAGCGCCGGCGACTACCGCGATCTGATGCGCGCCGAGATTGGCCGTGTCGTTGCACTGCAGGAAGAGATCGGACTCGACGTGTTCGTGCACGGCGAACCGGAACGCAACGACATGGTGCAGTACTTCGCGGAAAACCTTGACGGGTTCGCCGTGACCGAAAATGGCTGGGTTCAGTCCTACGGCAGTCGCTGTACTCGGCCATCCATTCTGTGGGGTGATGTGTCGCGACCGGCGCCGATCACGGTGGACTGGTCCGTGTACACGCAAAGCCTCACCGCGAAGCCGGTCAAGGGCATGCTCACCGGGCCGGTGACCATCCTGGCCTGGTCCTTCGTGCGCGACGACCAACCGCTCGGCGAAACCGCCCGCCAGGTGGCCCTCGCCCTGCGGGATGAGATCGGCGACCTCGAGGCCGCCGGCATCCAAATCGTTCAGGTCGACGAGCCAGCTCTGCGCGAGCTGCTGCCCCTCAAGCAGAAAGACCACGCCAGCTATCTGGACTGGTCGGTCGGTGCTTTTCGGCTCGCCACGGCCGGGGTAGCGGATGCGACCCAAATTCACACGCACCTCTGCTATTCCGAATTCGGCGTCGTCATCGAAGCCATTCGCAACCTCGACGCCGACGTGACGAGCATCGAAGCGGCCCGGTCACGGATGGAGGTGGTGCAGGAGATCGAGGCCGGTAGGTTCGACCACGGTATCGGCGCCGGCATCTATGACATCCACTCGCCCCGGGTGCCGAGCATCGACGAGCTGACGACGCTGCTCGACACCGCCTTGAAATCCATTCCCGAGCGCCAGGTCTGGGTAAACCCGGACTGCGGGCTGAAGACGCGCGGCTACGACGAGACCGTGCAGTCGCTGCATAACATGCTCGCGGCGACGCGGCGGGTGCGCGAACGCCGCGGTATCAGGGTCAATGCCTAGCGCCAGCGCCTGACGCGGTCGCAGGGACGACAGAGGCCCGATCACCCGTTGGCGATCGAGCCTCTGTCGTACGACACCGGGGCGTGCAATCAGGATTACACCGAGCGCAACACCGCGACGACTTTGCCGAGGATGTCGGCAAAGTCGCCGACAATCGGTTCGAAGTTGCTGTTGCGCGGAAGGAGCCAGGTGTGGCCGTCGCGCTTGCGCAAGACCTTGACGGTGGCCTCGTTGTCGAGCATGGCCGCAACGATCTCGCCGTTTTCCGCGGTCTTCTGTTGCCGCACGACGACCCAGTCACCGTCACAAATCGCAGCGTCGATCATGGACTCCCCGACGACCTTGAGCATGAACAGCTCGCCCTGGCCCACAAGCTGGCGGGGCAGCGGAAAGATCTCGTCGATTTGCTGGTCGGCCGTGATCGGGATGCCGGCAGCGATGCGGCCGACCAGGGGGACCATCGCCGCATCGCCGACCTGCACGCCCGGGTGAAAGCTGTCCTGGTCGCCGGTGCCGGCGTCTTCGGGGGCGCGCTGGATCTCGATGAGCACTTCAAGTGCCCGCGGGCGATTCGGGTCGCGGCGCAGATAACCGCTGAGCTCGAGCTGATTGAGTTGGTGGGTCACGCTCGACAGCGAAGCGAGTCCGACCGCATCGCCGATCTCTCGCATGCTCGGCGGGTAGCCGCGCGAGCTCACCGAACGCTGAATTACGTCGAGGATAGCGAGCTGGCGTTGGCTCAAACTCTTGCGGCGCCTTGTGCCGCCCTTGTCGCGGGTAGCGCCGGTGTTTTGTGTCACGATCTGCCCTTCTGGAGTCGGTCCCGCCTGGCCTGAAGTCGTGCTTCACGGGAATGTCGGTGGTGTCTGGTTGAGTGTAAATCAAGCAATTGTTCTATCGAAAGTTTATCCAGTTCTTCGCCCTGAAACAAACACTTATTCGAGTGTGTTGTGTGAAATTTCGGGCGAAGACCAGAAAAAGCTTGCATGTTCGATTGTTCGAAGTTATATTCGGAACATAGTTTCGCATCCGGTCCTCCCGGCCGAGGGCCGGATACGAGACTCGCAGCCCGCCAACCCCGGAGGTTTGACATGACCACAGCATGTGTACCCGCAGTATCATCCGACGACGCCCCCGTCACCCGACTTCGCCTCACTCGTCGTGGGCGAGCGGTGCTCACGACCCTCGCTGCCGTCCCGCTCGTGCTCGGTGCCCTCGCCTTCGCCGTCAATGGGGGAGCGGCCGGCGCATCGGACTCGGCCACGGGTATCGACGTCATGTCGTACACGACCGACTCGGGAATCGTTGCCACCCTGGCCTATTCGCCGACCGACGTCGGTTCCGCCCGATTCATCACGGTCGATCCCGGCCAGACCCTGTGGGACCTCGCCGAAGAGATCTCACCGTCGGAGGACCCGCGCGACGTGGTCGCCGATATCAAACGTCTGAACGCCCTCTCCGTGGAAACCCTGCAGCCCGGCCAGCGCCTGGAGATCCCCGCCGACTCCTGAATCGATCAGTACTTGAGCAGTCCAGTACTTGAGTAGTCCAGTACGTGAGCTGAACAGTACTTGAGCTGCCAGGAACAGAGGAGCGCTGGGCAGCAACACAGGGTCGTAGCATGGAGGGTGTGACCAGCCTCGATGATCTTCCGCTCCGCACCAACCTGCAAGGCCTGACCCCGTACGGTGCTCCGCAGCTACACGTGCCGGTGGCTCTGAACGTCAACGAGAACACGCACGCTATTCCAGACGCGGTCGTCCGCGATATCCTCGCCGGCCTGGCCGACGCCATCCGCTCGGTGAACCGGTACCCCGACCGCGAGTTCACCGCCCTGCGCGAGGCGCTCGCCCAGTATCTTGGCCACGGACTGGCGGCGGAGAACATCTGGGCCGCCAACGGCTCCAATGAAGTGCTCCAGCAGGTACTCCAGGCTTTCGGCGGCCCCGGACGGAGCCTGCTCGGCTTCGCACCCACCTATTCGATGTATTCCATCCTCGCGTCGGGAACCGACACCACCTGGATTCCGGGTGCCCGTGATGCTGACTACGAGCTGTCGCCCGCCACCGCCGTGCGTGAAATCGCCCGCACCAGCCCCGACATCGTTTTTCTGTGCTCCCCGAACAACCCCACCGGCACCCCGCTCTCGCTCGAGACCATCGCCGCCGTCTACGACGCAACCGATGGCATCGTCGTCGTCGACGAGGCCTACGCCGAATTCGCACCCGTCGGCACGCCCAGTGCACTCACCCTGCTGCCGGGTCGGGAACGCCTGCTCGTTTCGCGCACGATGAGTAAGGCCTTCGCCTTCGCCGGTGCCCGCGTGGGTTATCTGGCGGCCGACCCGGCGGTGACGGATGCCCTGCGACTGGTGCGTCTGCCCTACCACCTCTCCGCCCTGACCCAGGCCGCGGCCAACGCAGCCCTCGCGCACAGCACCGAGATGCTCGCGATGGTCGACGACATTCGTGCCCAACGCGACCGACTGGTGGTTGAACTGGCCCGGTTGGGCTACGCCCCACACCAAAGCTGGAGCAACTTCGTCTTGTTCGGAGGAGTCGCCGACCCCCAGGAGACGTTCACTGCTCTGCTCGCCGAGGGAATCCTCATTCGCGACGTCGGCATTCCCGGCCACTTGCGGGTGACGGCCGGCACCGAGAAGGAGACCTCCCTGTTCCTGGACGCCCTGGCTCGCCTGGGACGCCCGGATCGTTCCGGTCAAACCGAGACGGCCCGAGCCGAATAAGCTAGCGGTATGAGTTCAACTGACGGTATCTCCGCGCCCCGCGTCGCACACCTGCAACGGGAGACGAGTGAATCCAGCATTGACCTCTCGTTGAACCTGGATGGCACCGGCGTCAGCGATATCCACACCTCGGTGCCGTTCTACGACCACCTGCTGACGGCTTTTGCCAAACACTCGCTGACCGACCTCACCGTGCGCGCTTCCGGTGACATCGAGATCGACGTCCACCACACGGTCGAAGATGTGGGAATCGTGCTCGGCCAGGCTATCCGCCAGGCCCTTGGCGACAAGTCGGGCATCTCCCGCTACGGTGACGCCCTCGTTCCGCTCGACGAAGCTCTCGCGCAGGCCGTCGTTGATATCTCCGGCCGACCGTATCTCGTGCACACGGGCGAGCCGGCCGGCTTCGAATTCCACCTCATCGGCGGACACTTCACCGGCTCCATGGTTCGTCACGTCTTCGAAGCCATCACCTTTCACGCCGGATTGACCGTGCACGTCACCCTGCTGGGCGGCCGCGACCCGCACCACATCGCTGAAGCCGAGTTCAAAGCCTTCGCCCGTGCGTTCCGCCTCGCGAAGGCCCTCGACCCGCTCGTGCAGGGCATCCCGTCAACCAAGGGTGCCCTGTGACCAGGGTCGTCGTCTTCGACTACGGAACCGGCAATGTGCACTCCGCGGTGAAGGCACTCGAACTGGCCGGCGCTGACGTGACCCTGACGAGCGACCGCACCATCGCCCTGGAAGCCGACGGCCTCGTCGTACCCGGTGTCGGTGCCTTCAGCGCCGTGATGCAGGCCCTCACAGCGGTGCGGGGTGACGAGATCGTCGATCGGCGCCTGGCCGGTGACCGCCCGGTGCTGGGCATCTGCGTGGGGATGCAGGTGATGTTTGAACACGGTGTTGAGCGTGGCGTCGACACCGAGGGACTCGGCGAATGGCCCGGAACGGTCACCGAGCTTCCGGCGACGATCCTGCCGCACATGGGCTGGAACACGGTCACAAGCGCGGCGGGTTCTGAGCTCTTTCGCGGAATCGAAGAGGAACGCTTCTATTTCGTGCACTCCTACGCCGCCCAGTCCTGGGCGCTCGAGGTCATGCCGCCGTTTCCCGAACCCCGGCTGACCTGGGCAGAGCACGGCGCGCCGTTCCTGGCCGCGATCGAAAACGGACCGTTGTGCGCCACCCAGTTCCACCCGGAAAAATCGGGGGAGGCGGGCATCCGCTTGCTGAAGAACTGGATCGGAACGCTGCGCCAATAGCCCGGCGCGCCTAGACTTCACAACCCGCATCATCCGCACCGGCACCTGCCATGAAATTGGCCGCAGCACGCGGCCGCACCAATCAAGGACACCAATGAGCGAGTTCAACAAAACACCGAGGCTCGTCCTCCTGCCCGCCGTCGATGTGGCCGGCGGCAAGGCTGTTCGCCTGACGCAGGGCGAGGCCGGCACGGAAACGAACTACGGAGACCCGGTCGACGCTGCGGCCGACTGGGCCCGGCAGGGCGCCGAATGGATCCACCTCGTTGACCTCGACGCCGCCTTTGGTCGAGGCACCAACACCGGCGTGATCAAAAAGGTCATTCGTCAGGTCAAGGGTGTCAACATCGAGCTCTCCGGCGGCATTCGCGATGACGCATCACTCGAAGCGGCACTGACCACGGGCGTGAAACGCATCAACCTCGGTACGGCGGCACTCGAAAACCCGGAATGGGCAGCCAGCGTGATCGCGCAATACGGCGAAGCCGTTGCGGTCGGCCTCGACGTGCGCGGCACGACGCTCGCTGCGCGAGGCTGGACCAAGGACGGTGGCGACCTGTGGCAGGTGCTCGAACGCCTCGAAGCGGCTGGCTGTGCCCGCTACGTGGTGACCGACGTCACCAAGGACGGCACCCTGCAGGGACCGAACATCGAGCTGTTGCGTCAGGTATTGGACCGCACGCGCAAGCCGGTCATCGCCTCCGGCGGAATTTCCAGCCTCGACGACATCGAAGAGTTGCGCAAACTCGTGCCGCTGGGCCTCGAAGGCGCCATCGTTGGCAAAGCGCTCTACGCGGGCGCGTTCACCCTGGCCGAGGCCCTGGACGTCTCGGGATCGTAATGGGCAAGGCGCGTAACCTCGGCTCCACGGGCGATCCTTCTGGTCGGCCCGCTTCTTTGGGACAGCCCGGTTCTCTGAGCTCGCCGGGACAGCCCGGTGAGCCGAACGTGTTAGCCGATTCGGCCGGGCAGCCCTGGACCGGCCGAGAATTCGAGGCGAACCTGGACGCCGGCGATGACGGGTCCGCTCCAGCGGCCCTCGCAGCGGCCCTCGCCCGCTTTCACGCCCGTGAGGTCGGCGAAGAAAGCGTCATCGACGCCATCCGCGGTTCCCGCCTGCTGATTCCGCTGGTCACCAAGCTCGGGGAGGCGGCGCTGAACGCGCGCGGCCAGACGATCGACAAGACGCAGGAACTGTCGATCATCACCGTGGCCGGTCCCGACGGCCGCACCGTGCTGCCCGCCTTCTCCTCCACCGCCGCCATGACGGCGTGGAACCCCCTTGCCCGGCCTGTTCCCGCGGATGCCGTGCGTGTCGCCCTGGCGGCCGCGCAGGAAAACACCGACCTCGTGGTGCTCGATCCCACCTCGCCCAGTGAATTCGTCATTCGGCGCCCGGCCCTGTGGGCGATCGCGCAATCCTTGCCCTGGACACCGAGTTACGCCAGCCGCCACGTCGCCGACGCGTTCAGAACATCGATCGCGACGGAACTGTCGGTGCTGACCGTCGCACTCTCGGCCGGTGATCCACTGGCACGGCTCGACGGCCCCGAACTCGTCGTGCAGCTCGAGCTGGTCGACGGCCTTACCCAAGCCGATCTCGACGCGATTCTGAGTCGGCTCGGCATGCGCTGGTCGGAGAACGAGACCATCACGACCGGTGTCGACTCGCTGCGCGTCAAGCTCGTCGCGTCGGCGTGACTCGAGATTCTGCTGTGTTGAGCTCTCTGTCGGTGGTTCGGGTGAGAATGACGGTATGACCGACGTTCTCGATCGCTTCTCCCCGGCCACTCGGGCCTGGTTCACCGAGGCGTTCGCCGCGCCGACCGCCGCGCAACTAGGCGCGTGGAACGCCATTTCGCAGGGCTCGCACGCCCTCGTCGTGGCACCGACCGGATCAGGCAAAACCCTCGCTGCGTTTCTGTGGGCGATTGACCGGCTGTACACCGAGGCCGAGCCCGCCGCCATAGCCGGCACTCGCGTGCCCGGTGCTTATTCGCCCATCACTCGCGTGCCCGGTGCTCATTCGCCCATCACTCGCGTGCCCGGTGCTCATTCGCCCATCACTCGCGTGCTGTATATCTCCCCGCTCAAGGCGCTCGGCGTTGATGTTGAACGCAACCTCACCGCGCCCCTGGTGGGCATCAGCCGCTCTGCCCAACGCCTGGGCCTGGAGCCGCCGCACGTCTCCGTCGGCGTGCGCTCAGGAGACACTCCCGCTGCCGACCGGCGCAAGCTGATCACGTCGCCGCCGGATATCCTCATCACCACTCCGGAGTCCCTGTTTCTCATGCTGACCTCGGCGGCCCGCGATTCGCTGCGCGGGGTACAGACCGTCATCATCGATGAGGTGCACGCGGTGGCGGCGAGCAAGCGCGGCGCCCACCTTGCCGTCTCGCTGGAACGACTCGACGCCCTGCTCAGCCACCCGGCCCAGCGCATCGGGTTGTCGGCCACCGTACGGCCGCAGAGCGAGGTGGCTCGGTTTCTCGGTGGAGCAGCCCCCGTGCAGATCGTGGCACCGCCCGCGTTGAAGCGGTTCGACCTGCGGGTGGTGGTTCCGGTCGACGATATGAGTGATCTCGGGCCGGTCCCGCAACGCGAGGGCGTCACCTCGGCTGCGGCTCCCCAGACCGGGTCGATCTGGCCGCACGTCGAGGAAGCCATCGTCGATGAGGTGCTCGCGCATTCCTCGAGCATCGTCTTCGCGAATTCCCGGCGGCTCACCGAACGACTCACGGCACGCTTCAACGAAATTTATGCTGAACGGCTGGCCGGGGCGGAGGCATCCGCTCTGGTGGGGGCGCCTGTCCTGGTGGCTGATCTGCCGGGAGGGCTCGGCACGGTGGGGGCCACGCCAACGGTCCGTCCACCGGCTGAGCTGATGGGCGCGAGCGGTCAGAGCGCGGCCAGTGAACCGCTGCTCGCTCGCGCGCACCACGGCTCGGTCAGCAAGGAACAACGCTCTCTTATCGAAGACGATTTAAAATCGGGACGGCTGCGCTGTGTTGTCGCCACGTCCAGCCTCGAGCTCGGCATCGACATGGGTGCCGTCGACCTGGTCGTGCAGGTGGAATCACCGCCGTCGGTGTCGAGCGGGCTGCAGCGGCTCGGTCGGGCCGGACACCAGGTCGGTGAGATCTCGCGCGGGGTGATCTACCCCAAGCATCGGGCCGACCTCATCCATGCTGCCGTCGCCGCCGAGCGCATGGTGGCCGGTGCGATCGAATCGCTGCGGGTGCCCACCAACCCGCTCGACATCCTGGCCCAGCAGACCGTGGCGGCCTGCGCGCTGGAACCGATCGACCTCGAGGCCTGGTTTGACACCCTGCGGCGCAGCGCGCCGTTCGCGACCCTGCCCCGCTCCGCCTATGAGGCCACCCTCGACCTGCTCGCCGGTCGGTACCCCTCTGACCAGTTCGCCGAGTTACGTCCACGCATCGTCTGGGATCGCGACGCCGGCACCCTTACCGGCCGCCCGGGGGCGCAACGGCTCGCCGTCACGAGCGGCGGCACCATTCCCGATCGTGGTTTGTTCGGTGTCTTCATGGTGGGTGGCGACCAGGTCACCGGCAAACGCGTCGGCGAACTCGACGAAGAGATGGTCTACGAGTCACGCGTGAACGATGTGTTCGCGCTCGGCACCACGAGCTGGCGCATCCAAGAAATCACCCATGACCGGGTACTCGTCGTGCCGGCATTCGGACAGCCAGGGCGGCTGCCGTTCTGGAAGGGTGACGGCCTCGGCCGCCCGGCCGAACTGGGCCAGGCCATTGGAGCCTTCGTGCGGGAGGTCGGGAGCTTGCCACCCGGCGACGCCCGAATGCGCTGCGCTGGGGGCGGCCTCGACGAACGCGCGATCAGTAACCTGCTGGCCTTCCTCGACGAGCAGCGCGCCGTGACCGGCCAGCTGCCGACCGACCGTACCCTCGTGGTCGAACGGTTCCACGACGAACTCGGGGACTGGCGGGTCGTCTTGCACTCCCCGTTCGGCACCCCGGTACACGCACCGTGGGCGCTGGCCGTCGGTGCCCGGGTGCGGGAACGCTACGGAATCGACGGTTCCTGTGTTGCGAGCGACGACGGCATCGTCGTGCGCATCCCCGATACCGAAACCGAACCGCCCGGCGCTGAACTATTCGTCTTCGACCCCGACGAACTCGAGCAGCTGGTCACCGACGAGGTCGGCGGCTCCGCGCTGTTCGCCTCCCGGTTTCGGGAGTGTGCCGCCCGGGCCCTGCTCCTGCCCCGGTACAAGCCCGGTTCGCGCTCGCCGCTCTGGCAGCAACGGCAGAAGGCCGCGCAGCTGCTCGACGTTGCCCGCACCTTCCCCACCTTTCCGATCATTCTCGAAACCCTGCGGGAATGCCTGCAAGATGTTTACGACCTGCCGGCGCTCGGTGCGCTGGCCAGGCGGATCGCCTCGCGGGAACTGCGCCTGGTGGAGGTCACGACCGACACCGCCAGCCCCTTCGCGAGCACCCTGCTGTTCGGTTACGTCGCCGCCTTCATGTATGAGGGCGATACCCCGCTAGCCGAGCGGCGCGCCACAGCCCTCGCGATCGACTCGAGCCTGCTGGCCGAACTACTCGGGCGGGTCGAACTGCGGGAGCTGCTCGACCCCGCCGTCATCGACCAGACCGACCGGGAGCTGCAACGGCTCGCGCCCGACTACCTGGCCAAGGGCAGGGAAGGCGTCGCCGACCTTCTACGAACGCTCGGCCCGCTCAGCACCGGCGAGGTCGCCGAGCGGATGCTCCTGCCCGCCCCCGAATCACCGTCTGCGCCCGACGCTCCGCCGCCGGTGTTCGGGTCGCTGCCGGCGCCCGACCCGTCAGGTTTCGTGCTCGCCGAGGAGGCTCTGCTCGGCCTGGTCGCCGCGCGCCGCGTCATGCGTGCGAGCATCGGCGGCGAGGAGCGCTGGGCGGCGGTCGAAGACGCCAGCCGGTTGCGCGACGCTCTCGGCGTTCCGCTGCCGATCGGGGTGTCCGCCGCGTTCACCGAATCCGTGGCCGACCCGCTCGGCGACCTGGTGAGCCGCTACGCGCGTTCGCACGGACCGTTCACGACCGGCGCCGTAGCCGACCGGTTCGGCCTCGGCACCGCCGTCGTGCAGATCGCCCTCGGCCGCCTCGCCGACGCCCGACGTATCCTAGCCGGTGAATTCCGACCGAACGGCACCGGTCTGGAATGGTGCGACGCCGAGGTGTTGCGGCGTCTCCGCCGTCGTTCCCTCGCGGCGCTGCGCCACGAGGTCGAACCCGTTGATCAGCAGGCCATCGGCCGGTTCCTGCCGGCGTGGCAACACGTGGGCGGCAAGCTGCGCGGAATCGACGGTGTCGCATCCGTTGTGGAGCAGCTGGGGGGTGCGCGCATTCCGGCGTCCGCCTGGGAGACGCTCATTCTGCCCGCCCGGGTGAGTGACTACCAGCCGGGCATGCTCGACGAACTCACCAACGCCGGGGAGGTGCTCTGGGCCGGCGCGGGCACCCTCGCCGGCAACGACGGCTGGGTCAGCCTGCACCTCGCCGAAACCGCCCAGCTCACCCTGCCACTGCCCATCGATGCCCCGACGACGCCCCTGCAACAGGAAATCCTTGCGACCCTGGGCAGTGGCGGTGCCTACTTCTTTCGGCAGCTGGCCGATGCCGTCGGCAGTCAGGACGATGCCGCACTGGTGCAGGCGCTCTGGGACCTGGTCTGGGCCGGTCTGGTCAACAACGACACCTTCGCCCCGGTGCGATCGCTTCTGGCCGGCGGCCATACCGCCCACCGGCAGAGCCGAGCCGCACCCCGCGCCCGCCTGCATCGTGGGCGGTCGATGCCGCGGCCAAGTTTGCCGAGCCGCAGCGGTCCGCCCACCGTGTCGGGTCGCTGGTCGATCCTGCCGGTGGCCGACGAGTCACCGACCCGTCGCGCGCATGCGCTGGGGGAGACCCTGCTGGAACGCTACGGCGTGGTCACCCGGGGGGCGGTGATGGCTGAGAGCGTCATTGGCGGATTCTCGCTCGTCTATCGAACGCTCACCGGGTTCGAAGAAATGGCACGGTGTCGACGCGGATATTTCATTGAGGGGCTCGGCGCGGCCCAGTTCGCCACCGGCGGCACCATCGACCGGCTGCGCACCTTCGCTGTCGGGTCAACGGTCCCGTCTGGTGCAGATCGGAAGGCCGCGCTGGCCGCGATCTCCCTCGCCGCAACCGACCCGGCAAACCCCTACGGTGCCGCGCTGCCGTGGCCGACACTGCCCGGCGACACCACCCATCGCCCTGGCCGCAAATCGGGCGCCCTCGTCGTGCTCGTCGACGGAGCCCTCGTGCTGTACGTCGAGCGCGGCGGAAAAACCGTCGTCGCCTTCGAAACGGATGAGGCAGTGCTCGCCGCGGCCACCGTGAGCCTGGCCGCCCTTGTCACCACCGGTCGCGTGCAGAAGATCGCGGTGGAAACGGCCAATGGTGTGTTCGTGATCGGCAGCGACGTGGGAGCGGCCCTGCGCGCCGCCGGCTTCACCGAAACTCCGAAGGGACTGAGACTGCGTGCCTGAGGGCGATACCGTCTACCGCACCGCGCGCACCCTCGACCAGGCGCTGCACGGCAGCATCCTGACCGGCTGCGACATCCGGGTACCCGCTTTCGCGACCGTCGACCTGACCGGTCAGACCGTGCACGAGGTCGTCAGTCGCGGCAAGCACCTGCTGCACCGGGTCGGCGAGACGAGCATCCACTCCCACCTCAAGATGGAGGGAGCCTGGCACCTCTACCGGCCGGGCACCCGGTGGCAGCGGCCCGCCTTTCAGGCACGGATCGTGCTGCAGACGGCTGACTGGGTCGCCGTCGGGTTCGAACTCGGGGTGCTTGAGCTGGTACCGACCCGGGCGGAGGCCGAGGTGGTCGGCTATCTCGGGCCCGATCTGCTCGACCCAGCCTGGAACACCGCCGACAGTGCTGAGGCCGCTCAGCGCCTCGCTGCCCGGGCTGAACAACCGGTCATTCTGGCCCTCGCCGACCAGCAAAACCTGGCCGGCCTCGGCAATGTCTACGTCAACGAGCTGTGCTTTCTGCGCGGTCTGTTACCGACCCGGCCCATGGTCGAGGTCCCTGACGTGCCAGGACTCGTCAGCCTGGCCCGGCGGCTGCTCCTGGCCAACAAAGACCGCGACGAACGCACGACCACCGGTAACCTGCGCCGCGGAGCGCAGGTGTGGGTTTACGGAAGAGGCGGCCAGCCGTGCCGGCGCTGCGGCACCCCCATTCTTCGTGGCACCCTGGGCCGCAGCGACGTGGAGCAGCGCAACACCTTCTGGTGCCCGCGCTGCCAGACCTGACCGCCAGTTCTGGGCACGAAGTCCCTTGCTGCAACTGGCGGGCGGTTTGTCCTGAGCGCTACGGCAGGAACGCGATTTCGCGCGTGGTCGTCGGCAGGTCGATGAGCCCGGTTGCCGGTCCCACGATGGTCGATTCGGATGACGGCAGCAGCACGGCATCGTCGATCGCCCAGGCCAGGGTTACCTGTTCACCAGCGGCATCCGTGGCAGCACCGTCGTCCTGGATGCGAACGACGCCACCACCGGCATCCCCGACAGAGACAATGTGCCGACTGCCGTGTCCGAGGTAGGTCGACAGTTCCACTCGTGCGGCAATGCTCACGCCGACGGGCCGGTCGACGACGCCCCGCATCATGGTCACCTTCTCCGGGCGGATCATGAGACTGGCTGAGCCCAGGATTCCCCGGGGATTGTTCACGGGAATATCAAGGCCGTTCGCCTGGAAAGTCGTGCCGCGGTGGCCCGTTATGACGCCGTGGAGAAGGAGAGATTCTCCGAGGAACTTGGCCACGAAAAGGTTTTCCGGGGCTCGATACAGTTCGGCGGGCGTTCCGATCTGTTCGATGCGTCCCTCGTTGAAGACGACAATACGGTCTGAGAGCGCGAGTGCTTCATCCTGGTCGTGCGTGACGTAGACCACCGTTGTTCCCAGATCACGGTGAATAGAACGGATTTCGTCTTGCAAACGTTCGCGAAGTCCCTTGTCCAGGGCGCTCAGCGGCTCATCCATCAGTAACAGTGGAGGCTGATAGACAATTGCGCGCGCGAGTGCGACCCGCTGTCGCTGGCCGCCGGACAGGTCGCTCGGCAGCCGTTTGCTGAATGCTGAAAGATTGACCCGGTTTAGAACGTCAGACACCAGACGGGCGCGTTCGGACTTTTTGACCTTGCGCTGCTTCAACGGATAGGCGATATTCTCGGCGACCGTCATGTGCGGGAAGAGTGCGTAGCCCTGAAAGACCATGCCAATGTTGCGTTTGTGGATGGGGAGGTTGACCAGTGAGGTGCCGTCCAGCAGAATATCTCCCGATGAGGGCGACTCGAAGCCGGCAATCATGTTGAGACTCGTCGTCTTGCCCGAGCCGCTCGGGCCGAGGAATGTGATGAATTCGCCCGGCCGCACGTCGATAGAGATGTTTTTCACCGCGGCGAAGTCGCCAAAGTTTTTGTGAATCCGGGAAATAGTCAGGGCAGCGCCCGTGGAATCAGTCATGAGAGGTACTCCGTTTGGCTCGCGCAATCATTGCGAATAGTGCGACAGATGTCGTGATGAGCATGATGATCGTCGCTGCTGCGGCGATGGTCGGGTCAATCTCCCGCTGGAGGCTGCTGAACATACGAACGGGGAGAGTCTGTAGGTAGGCGTTGGAGATGAAGAGCGAGACTATGACCTCGTCGAATGACGTGATGAAGGCGAACAGAAAACCAGCCAGCACGCCGGGCCGGATCATGGGTAGCGTCACGGTGAGGAACGCCTTGACCTTTCCCGCACCACTGATCCAGGCGGCACGTTCGAGTTGCACGTCGTAGCTGGCCAACACCGATGACACGGAGATCACGACGAAGGGAATGGCGAGAACGGTATGAGCGAGCAGAAACCCCGGCCAGGTACCCACTAATCCCAGCCGGAGGAAGAGCGCGTAGACCCCGATCGCGAAGATGACACCGGGAACGAGCATGGGCAGGAGAAGAAAATTGTTGCTGGCAGCCTTCGCGAACCCGCTCATTTTCATTAGACCGTAGGCCGCGACGGTGCCGAGGATCGTGGCGACAACGGCGACCATGAGCCCGAGTTGCAGGGAATTGGCGAGTCCGCCGAGCCACGCCGGGTCGGTGAAGAAATTCTCGTACCACTGCCCGGAAAAGCCCACCGGCGGGAAGGCCAGCGACTTCTGAGACGTGAAACTGAGCGGGATCACCACAAGGCTGGGAGCTACCATCCACACCGCCACAACGACGGTGAAAATCCAGAGGAGAATGCGGGAGAACTTCATAGGCCGGTACCTCCCAGTCGTCCAATTTTGACGCCGAATATTCGGGCCACGAGACCGGTCAGCCCGAGCATGAGACCGACAAGCAGGAGAAGGGAGACCGCGAGAGCGCCGCCCTGGCCCCAGTTGAGGAGTTCGAGCACCTGGGTATAGATGGCGTTGGGGAGGAGCTGATCGCGCGGTGATCCCAGCAGCGCCGGGGTGATGTAGAACCCGAGCGACAGGATGAACACCATCAGGGCGCCGCCGACCACTCCGGGCAGCGACAGCGGCAAATACACCGTAAGGAACGACTTGGTGGGCGACGCACCCATGACTTGCGCGGCCAGGGGCAGACGTCGGTCGATCGATTGCATGACTGCGGCCAAAGGCAGAACCATGAAGGGCATCAGCACCTGGCACATTCCAATGATGGTCGCGGTTGTCGTTCCCAGGATGGACACGGGCGCTACACCGAGCGGTTCCAGGACTGAATTGAGAACGCCGTTCTGCTGCAGGATGATCACCCAGGCGAAGGTGCGCACCATCATGCTGGTCCAAAACGGCATCAATACCAGAATCATGAGAAGACCCTTGACCAGCGGCGTGGAGCTGCTCATCACATAGGCATACGGGTAGGCCAGAACGGCCGTGATGATCGTGGCGGTGAGGCCAACACTCACCGTGCGTCCCAAAACCTTGAGGTTGGAATCATTGGTGAAAAGCCAGATGTAGTTATCGAGTCCAATCTGGGGATCGGAGAAGCTCTGCCACACGATGTAAAGCACCGGCAGGAGGAACACGACGATCGTGACGATCACGGCGGGACCGACGAGCTTTATCCCGGGGGATCGCCAGAACTTGCGCTGTTTTCGGCTCGGAACGTGAGCGACCGGGACTTTCGCTGCGGGCGTCAGTTGAGCCAGCCGGACCATGCGCTGCCGAGCTCATCCAGGTTCTGACCCCAGTATTCGGCGTTCTGCGGAATCGTCACCGCCGCCACTTCCGGCTGCGATACATCGAATATGAGGGCCTCGGCGCTGAGCTTGGGCGTGGCGTTGACGTTGACGGGCGAATAGCTGGTGAGTTCCGCCATCTGGGTCTGCTGCTCAGCCCCGAGCGCGTAATTAATGTAGGCGTGCGCGGCAACAATGTTGTTGCCGCCCTTGACGATGGAAAAGCTGTCGGAGGCGAGGAACGCCCCGTCCCAGACCGGGGCGAAGTTCGCACCACTCTGGTTCGCTTCGAAGATTCGCCCGCTCCACCCGAAGATCATGTCAGCTTCGCCCGATTGAGCCATCTGGGTTTGCTCTGCGCCGGTCGACCAATAATTAAGCGAGTCTTCAATGTCAGACCATTTGTCCAGCGATCGATCCGTGTCCAGCGGGTAGAGGTCTTCCTGAGCGACGCCATCGGCCAGAAGGGCGGCCTCGAAGGTTCCTGCCGTCGGTACCGCTCGTCCGTCGACGGCACGAGTGCCGGGAAAACCATCGGTGTCGAAGAAGTCTGCCCAGCTGGACGGGGGATTGTCGCCGTATTTGTCGACATCATAGAAGATCCCATATCCGTAGCTCAGTGACGACAGAAAGCACTCGCCCGCCGGCGCGTTCTCGGGCATCGCTGACGTATCAATGAGATCAAGGTTCAGGGGCTCAAAGAGCACCCCGCAATTGGCAGCGTTCATGGTCGGGCTGGCGTTCACCACATCCCAGGACACGTTGCCCGACTCGACCTGAGCGCGAATCTTGGCGGCATCGGTTGGACCATCGGACATCACTGTTGCCCCGCTCGCGGCCGCGAAGGGTTCACTGAACGAAGCTTCCTGGCCGGATTGAAAGTCGCCGCCCCACGATACGAAGGTCATGGTGGTATCGCTCAAGAGTCCGTCTGTCACTGTGCCGACCGGCGTTCCGGCGACATCGGCAGGGAGTACAGACTCGGTTTGACTTCCGCCCTGGGCGCAGGACGTGAGAAGGAACAGCGCGGTTGTCGAAATCGCGATCGTGCTGAATAGTCGGCTCTTCATTGGATAGTTCCATTCTTGTTCAGTGGCTTGGTGCTGTGGATCACCCAGTAGAACTCGGCTGGGACTAAGCCTTCGTTGGAAATTCGATGAGAAACTGAGGAGGGGAAATCGATGGAGTCGCCGGGTGCCAAAACTTCAAGCAGTCCACCGAGCTCGACACCGATGGTTCCCTTCGTGCAGGCGATCAGTTCGATTCGCCCGGCATGAGTCAGCGCGCTGCCGGTAGAACCGTTGATGGCCAGTTCCACGCAGCAGACGTCGACGCCGGCCATCTCCGGTCGGGAGATCACAAACTTTGACCCGACGCCGTCCAGGTCGATGACTTTGCGGTCGCGCCGACGCAGAGTACGTCCCTGCGAGCTCTGGGGCCCGAAAATATCGCCGATCTTGATTGACAGGGCGGTGCAGATTCGAACGAGCGAAGCCAAACTGGCATCCGAATGGCCTCGTTCAAACTGGCTGATGAAAGACGGACTCAGACCCGAGGCCTCGGCCAGTTCCAGTTGAGTCATGCCACGGTCTCGGCGAAATTGTCGCACCCGCACGTTGATCTCCGCCAACGGGGTCGTAGCCTGGGTCATCGTTCTCCCTCCCTCTTAGCGCCTTCGATAGCGACTTCTTCGGCGTGAATAGTCTTGTTAGTGAATTCACCCTAGGTGCGAATTGGATGAGAACACCAGCACTGAAACAAACATTTAATATAATTCACTGTGATATTGACAGTGTGTTAAGTATTTGAACCGTTGTTGGTCACAGCCCGGCTGACGTGGTTTGCTGTTTGATAGTGCAATTCGCGTCTTAGAAAGGACCAGTCATGTCTCGCCTCAAAGTGGGAGTTATCGGAGTCGGAACGATGGGGGCCCAGGTGCTGTGGCAACTGAGCAAGCGCGGCGTCGATGCGGTGGGTTTTGAGCCCTATGCTCCGGGACACCCTCGAGGCGCAGCGGGCGGGGAAAGTCGGCTCTTTCGCAATATCGAGCTCGAGGACCTGCGCTACTCGCCGATCGTCGCTCGTGCCGATGAGCTCTGGCGAGACCTCGAATCCGAATCAGGACGGGTCCTCCGGCTCCTCGAGGGAGCGATCGTGATGGGATCACCAGCGCACGAGCAGATGCAAAACGCACTGCGTGCCGTGGAGCACACGGAACATCCTTACGAAATACTCGACGAAACCGAGCTGAACCGCAGGTATCCCGCGTTCGCCGTTGACCCCGGCGACATTGGCATCGTTGACCATACCGGGGGAATCATTCGGCCCGAGCTCACTGTCGCCACCGCAGCGCGAGTCGCCGTGGCCAACGGCGCGATCATCCATCGGAACACCCCCGTCCTTGATGTGGCGGAGGACGGTTCCGATGTCTGGATCACCACCGCCTCCGGCCGGGAACGATTCGACCGAGTCGTCGTCACAGCCGGCGGGTGGACGAGCCACCTGTTGCCACGAATGGAGCCCATGTTCCAGGTACGTCGGCTCATCTCCGCCTGGTTTTTCGGCCGGGAGGCACAATACCTGGACCGGGTGCTGCCCTTCATTCGCACCGAGCCGGGGTACTGCTACGGTCTTCCGGTCGCTGACCGCAGCGCGATGAAGATCGGCCTGGGTTTCGCAAATCACCTGGTGGTCGATCATGCGGATTCGGTCGAGCGCAGGGTTCACCCCGACGAAATCGAGCCCTTTCGGCGCATCATCGAGCGATACATGCCGGGTCTGGATTCTGATCCGATGCGGACCGAAACGTATATCGAGTCCTACACCCCGGATCGCCATGAATTCATCTCTGAACACCCCGACCTGCACAACATCATTGTGATGTCCGGCTTCTCCGGTCACGGCTTCAAGATGGCACCGGCCGTCGGCGAAATCGGTGCGCAACTCGCGCTGGACGGCACGACCGCACTCGACATCGAATTTCTCCGCCATCGAGGCGAACTGTGAGCGAGGTCGCGCCAGAACCGGTTGTACTCGCCATCATGACTGCCGGCAGCCGCCCGGAAATACCCCCACTTGACGGTGTCGAGCTACGGTTCGCTGAGCCAGACCAGACGGCCGAGGCGCTTGACGGCGCCGATGCCCTGCTCGTCTGGAACTTCAACGGAACCGGATTGGATGCTGCCTGGCCCCGCGCCGGCAATCTGCGGTGGATTCACATCAACAGTGCCGGTGTGGACCGAATCATCACCCCGCAAATCGTCGACAGCAAGGTTGTGGTCACGAATGCTCGCGGCGTGTTGAATGAGTCGATAGCCGAGTACGTGCTTGCCCTCATTCTCGCCTTCGCCAAGGACCTGCCGAAGACCCTCACCTTGCAGCAAGCCCACACCTGGCAGCACCGGCCCACCCAACGCCTTCGGGGCACGCGAGCGCTGGTGATCGGTCCCGGCGCAATCGGCCGTGCAATTGGTGCGCTCCTCGGGCGACTGAGCATCGCGGTAGACGCGGTGGGGAGAACCGACCGTGCCGGTGATGATGTCTTCGGTCGCGTCTTTGCACCGGCAGCGCTCCCGCAGGTGGTCGGCGACTATGATTTTGTGGTCGTCGCTGCGCCGCTGACGGAAGCCACCCGGGGGATGATCAGCGCCGAGGTCATCGCAGCGATGTCGCCCGCGGCCTGCCTCATTAATGTCGGGCGCGGACCGATTGTGGATGAAGCGGCCTTGTCGAGTGCCGTGCAGAGCAGAGCGATCAGAGGCGCCGGCCTGGACGTCTTCGAGAATGAACCATTAGAGGCGGCCAGCGCTTTGTGGACCGACGCCAACGTCATCGTTTCGCCCCATATGGCTGGTGACTTTTTTGGCTGGGAGGACGAGCTGTTGAACGTGTTCCTCGACAACCTAGACCGCTACCGTCACCGGAAGCCGCTCCGCAATGTTGTCGATCCGAGCCTGGGCTTCGTGCCGCACGACACTGATGAACCTCCGACGCACACTGATGCGGCCCAGCCGACGCCGGGAGTTAGTTGACCGGGCCGGTGTACTTCTCGCCGGGGCCCTCGCCGATCGGGTCCTGCACGAAAGATGCCTCGCGGAACGCGAGCTGCAGGGAACGCAGGCCGTCACGCAAGCTGCGCGCGTGCATGTCGGCAATGTCGGGAGCGGCGGCTGTCACCAGGCCGGCGAGGGCGGTGATGAGCTTGCGCGCTTCGTCGAGGTCAATCTGGGCGTCAGGATCTTCGGCGAGTCCACACTTCACGGCGGCGGCACTCATCAGGTGCACCGCGGCCGTGGTGATGATCTCCACAGCGGCCACATCGGCGATGTCGCGCGTTGCCTGTGCCGCATCCTGCTCGAAACTCTCATCTTGCTCAAAAGTATTGCTCACTGCATTCCTCTGCTAGGATCGTCTTTGGTTCCGGGACAATAGTCTCGGTACGAAAGTGGAGAATCTCCCACCCGCGCATACCGCTTCATCAAGGTTACCGGGTAGATTGCACTCCGCCGTCGCGTTATCACCTCCTTCGGGACGGTGACAGGGCGAGGGTAGACAGGGTGTCGTGTGATGCAGTCCGATGACAGAATCGGTCTGGAAAACGCGTGATTTTCCTCTCTTCGTCCCCCGTCGGCATCCGCTGGCTGGTTGTGACCACGAAGTTAACCAAGAGGAGAGACGCATCAGCGATCCCCGTACAAATGACCGTATACGCGTCCCCGAAGTTCGTCTCGTTGGTCCCAACGGCGAGCAGGTCGGGGTCGTGGCGATTGATGTTGCCCTGCGCCTGGCACAGGATGCCGACCTCGACCTCGTCGAAGTTGCACCCGAAGCCAAGCCGCCCGTGGCCAAGATCATGGACTACGGCAAGTTCAAGTACGAGGCTGCGCAAAAGGCCAAGGAGGCCCGGCGCAACCAGGCGAACACGATCCTCAAGGAGGTTCGTTTTCGTCTCAAGATTGACACGCACGACTACGAGACCAAGCGCAAACGCGCCGAAGGCTTCCTGAAGAGCGGTGACAAGGTCAAGGCCATGATTCTTTTTCGTGGCCGCGAACAGTCCCGACCCGACCAGGGCGTACGTCTGCTCCAAAAATTTGCCGAGGATGTCGCCGAGTACGGTTCCGTGGAATCTACTCCGATGATCGACGGTCGAAACATGGTCATGGTGATTGGCCCGTTGAAGAACAAGTCAGAAGCCAAGGCTGAGATCAACGCCCACAAGGCTGCCGAGAAGGCAGACAAGGTAGCCGATAAGGCAGACAAGGTTGCCGACAAGGCAGCGAAACAGGAGGAACCGAATGCCTAAGATGAAGACCCACTCCGGAACCAAGAAGCGTTTCAAGGTCACCGGCAGCGGAAAGATCATGAAGCAGCAGGCCGGACTTCGACACAACCTCGAAGTCAAGAGCACGCAGCGCAAGTCCCGTTTGAACCAGGACCAGGTGCTGGCCAAGTCGGATCAGAAGACCATCAAGAAGCTTCTCGGTCTGTAATTTTTTGGCCCATAAACCAGGCCTCGTCAACGAATAAGGATTTGTAAAAAATGGCAAGAGTAAAGAGGGCCGTAAACGCCCACAAGAGTCGCCGCGTTATTCTCGAACGCGCCAAGGGCTACCGCGGTCAGCGTTCACGCCTGGTCACCAAGGCCAAGGAGCAGCTCACTCACTCCTTCACCTACAGCTACCGTGACCGTCGTGCACGCAAGGGTGACTTCCGTCGCCTGTGGATCCAGCGGATTAACGCTGCGTCGCGCGCGAACGGTCTCACCTACAACCGTCTGATCCAGGGCCTCGGCCTGGCCGGCATCGAGGTTGACCGTCGTATCCTCGCCGACCTCGCCGTCAACGAGGCAGCGACGTTCGCCGCCCTCGTCGAGAGCGCCAAGGCAGCCCTTCCCTCCGACACCTCGGCACCGAAGGTCGCCGTCACGGCGTAAGGGTTCACCGATCGGTTCACCACCGGCTGCCTCCTGGGCGTGAATGTGGTAAGCGGATCAAAGTTCACAAATGAGGAGCGGGCGACCTGGTCGCCCGCTCCTTTTCTGTACCCATGCGTCGTGGAGCTAAACTCTGCGCACCTAGAATTAACGTCATGCTTGATAATCCACGTTCACCGCGCGTCCGTGCCGTCGCAAAACTTGCCAAGCGCGACGCGCGCCTCGAGTCCGGTCTCTTTCTGCTCGAAGGCCCGCAGGCCGTTTCCGAAGCCCTCACCTTTCGCCCTGAGCTTGTCGTGGAACTCTTTGCCACGCCCACAGCGCTCGACCGCTACGCCGATCTGGCCCAGAAAGCCGTCGACGCCCAGGTTGAGGTGGAATTCGTTTCCGAAGAGGTGCTCGAGGCCATGGCCGACACGGTCACCCCGCAGGGCTTCGTGGCTGTCTGCCACCAGTTCCCCACCTCGGTGAAGAAGATCTTCAACGCCGAGCCCAAGCTCGTCGCCATCCTCGAAGAGGTGCGTGACCCGGGGAACGCCGGCACCATTATCCGGGCAGCGGATGCCGCCGGCGCCGACGCCGTCATCCTCACCGGTCGCAGCGTCGATCTGTACAACCCCAAGGTCATCCGCTCCTCGACCGGTTCCATCTTTCACCTGCCCGTCGCGATCGCGGCTGACCTGTCCGACGTACTCGACCGTGCCCGCTCTGCCGGCCTGCAGCTGTTCGCGGCCGACATCAAGGGTTCCGACCTGCTGACCGCCCGCAACGAGGGGCTGCTTGCCGCTCCGACCGTGTGGCTGTTCGGGAACGAAGCTCGTGGCCTCACCGACGAAGACCTCGCCCGGGTGGACCGCAGCGTCAGCGTTCCGATCTACGGCGAGGCCGAGTCGATGAACCTGGCTACCGCGGCGTCCGTTTGCTTGTATGAGAGTGCGTTTGCCCAGCGCGCCTGACCCGCCTCATAGCACAAACACTCGATGCCCGGACTGTTACAAATGCGTTACTGTCCGGGCATTTGGCATGCCCAGACCTCAGTTCTGTCCTAAGTTGGGGGATATGGAGCCAACAGATTCGTCCCCGGCTACGTCGAACATCACCGTTCGTCGGGGGGAACCGCTAGTCGTCGTCAAGGACATCAACAAGCACTACGGGGAACTGCACGTTCTCAAGAACATCAATGCCGTGGTCAACCGCGGCGAGGTGGTCGTAGTCATCGGACCGAGTGGGTCGGGAAAATCTACTCTCTGTCGGGCGATCAACCGCCTTGAGACCATCGACGACGGTGTGATCACCATTGACGGTGTGAAGCTGCCGGCTGAGGGAAAGGCGCTGGCGCACCTGCGCGCAGATGTCGGCATGGTTTTTCAGGCGTTCAACCTCTTTGCGCACAAGACCGTCTTAGAAAACGTGACTCTCGGCCCGATGAAGGTGCGAGGGCTCTCCAAGGCCGAAGCTGAGAAAAAGGCCATGGCCTTGCTTGAGCGAGTTGGTGTGGCCAACCAGGCAAAGAAGATGCCGGCGCAGCTCTCCGGCGGTCAGCAACAGCGGGTCGCTATCGCTCGTGCCCTGGCCATGGAGCCCAAGCTCATTCTGCTTGACGAGCCGACCAGCGCGCTCGACCCTGAAATGATCAACGAGGTTCTTGAGGTCATGGTTGACCTCGCCAACGAAGGCATGACCATGATCGTCGTCACCCACGAGATGGGCTTTGCCCGCAAAGCTGCGGACCGCGTCATCTTCATGGCTGAGGGCGAGATCGTGGAGGAAACCTCCCCGGAGGAATTCTTCACCAACCCGCAGAGCACCCGTGCGCAGGACTTCCTCTCCAAAATCCTCGACCACTAAACCGTCCCTACCACCACACAGCACCCAGGAGTAGACAAATGAGACTCAAAAAAGGCCTAGCCATTTCGGCCCTCGCCCTCGCAGGAGCCCTCGTGCTTAGTGGCTGCACCGATTCTGGTGCATCCAATGACGCCGTGCCCGTCGAAGAAGCCCCTGAATTCGAAGCAGGCACCACCATGGCGGCCCTCGCCGAAGCCGGAGAGATCACGATCGGCACGAAGTTCGACCAGCCGCTCTTCGGCCTTCGTGGCGCGGATGGTGACCCGGTTGGCTTCGACGTCGAGATCGGCAAGCTGATCGCAGCCAAGCTCGGCATCGCCCCGGACAAAATCAAGTGGACAGAGACCGTCTCGGCCAACCGCGAACCCTTCATCCAGAATGGCCAGGTTGATCTGGTCGTCGCCACCTACACGATCAACGACACCCGCAAAGAGGTCGTGTCCTTCGCCGGGCCTTACTACTCCGCTGGTCAGGACCTGCTCGTTCTTGCTGGTAACACCGACATCGCCGGCCCCGAAGACCTCACCGACCAGCCCGTCTGCACGGTGAGCGGCTCCACGTCGGAGAAGAACATCGCGGAATTCACCACGAACATCATCGCCACGGACACGTACTCCAACTGCCTCGGCCCGCTGCGTAGCGGTGAAGTTGTCGCCGTCACCACGGACAACGTGATTCTCGCCGGCATCGCCGATCAGAACGAGGGCGAGTTCGAGGTTGTCAACAACCCGTTCACGGAAGAGCCCTACGGCATCGGCCTGGCACTGGACGACACCGAGTTCCGTAACTTCATCAACGATGTGCTCGAAGAAGCATATGACGACGGCACCTGGGTTGACGCCTGGGAGTCCACCGCCGGAAAGGTTCTTGACACCCCAGAGCCGCCGGCCGTTGACCGCTACTAGGCCAACAGCACCCCTGCACTACCCGTAGTCAGCACGGATGGCCCGTTCGTAGTCGGACGGGCCATCCGTGAGTCTTCCCGCCAAACCCAACGCTCCACCACGGACATCAGAAGAGGAGGTGAGTTGTGGACGCAGTCATCGACAACCTGCCAACGTTCCTGGAAGGCTTCCGGAACACCCTGGGCCTCCTCGCCCTCGCCGGCATCGGCGCTTTCATTCTCGGCATCGTCGTCGCCGCGATGCGGATCTCACCCGTGGGATCGTTCCGTGCCTTCGCGACCGTTTACACCGAAATCGTGCGGAACACACCGCTCACCCTCGTGCTGTTCTTCTGCGCCTATCTGCTGCCGTACCTGCAGTTCTCTCCTGGCTACTTTCAGCTGGCCGCTATCGGGCTGACGGTCTACACCTCGCCATTCGTCGCCGAGGCGCTGCGCTCCGGTGTCAACGGGGTGCATGTCGGTCAGGCTGAAGCCGCCCGCAGCATCGGCCTGACCTTCGGGCAGACCCTGTCCTTCATCGTGATGCCGCAGGCAGTGCGCATGGTTATTCCCCCGCTGATCAACGTGTTCATCGCCCTCGCCAAGAACACTTCGGTCGCCGGAGCATTTTTCGTGTTCGAACTCTTCGGCGCAGCCCGCCAGATCACCAATGATCGCGGTGACGCTGTCATCGCCATTTTGCTCGCCGTCGCCGTGTTCTACCTCATCATCACCATTCCGCTCGGCCTGGTCGCCGGCCGGATCGAAAAGAAGGTGGCGGTACTCCGATGACTTCCGTACTCTACGACGTTCCCGGGCCCAAGGCCCGCGCACGATCACGAGTCATCTCCGTTTTGGGGATCGTGCTCATCGTCGGCGGTCTTGTTGCCCTGGTCGTGGTGCTCGGCCTACCCAAGGCGAGCGCCAACGGTGCCGTGCAGCCTGGCCTGTGGGACGCCTCCCGGTGGGACGTCTTCAACGATGTCCAGGTCTGGCGCACTCTCGGTATCGGTGCCTTGAACACCCTGCGGATGGCAGCCGTCGCCGCCGTGTTGGCCCTTATCGTCGGAGTTCTTTTTTCGTTTGGCCGAGCCGCCGACAGCGCCTGGGTACGCATCCCGACGACGGTCGTGCTCGAATTCTTCCGTGGCATGCCCGTGCTGCTCATGATGCTGTTCATTCTGCTGGTGTTCTCTACCGGATCGTTTTGGGCCGGTGTCAGCGCCCTCGCGGTCTACAACGGTGCGATCATCGGTGAAGCGCTCCGGGCCGGAATCAAAGCACTCCCGAGCGGGCAACGCGAAGCTGGCCTGGCCATCGGCCTCACCCCGGTCGCCACTCGCTTTCGGATCGAATTTCCGCAGGCTTTCCGCCAGATGCTTCCGATCATCATCGCCCAACTGGTTGTACTGCTCAAGGACACCTCGCTGGCCTTCGTGGTCGGGTACAACGAGTTGCTGCGCAGCGGCAACTACAACCTCTCCCAGTTCTTCGGCAACCGGTACCAGTTCTCGTTCTTCTTCGTCGTGCTGGTTATCTATCTCGCCATGAACCTGTCCCTGTCGTGGCTTGCCCGCATCATTGCCCGTCGCACCGGCTCACAGAGCGGTGGGGTCACTCCAACGGATGCCACCAAGGGGCCTGCTAATCCTGTCGACCCGAATCTCGTCTACTCCAACGCCCTGGGGGCTCAGAGTAAAGGCCAGTACTAAGCGCACTAAACTTGGGCCTTGTGTCTGTTCCCAGCCTTCCCCCAGAGCCCACCACACCATCCGATCCGGTTGCTGCCGGGGCATCCGCTGCAGAGCCGTTGATCTCGGAAGCCGCCGTCACCGCCGCGGTTGACGCCGCGCTGGCCGCTATCGCCGCCGCCGGCACGACCGTAGCGCTCAAACTCGTGCGCAGCGAGCATGCGGGGGAGTCGTCGCCGCTGTCCAAGCTCAACGCGCTCATGCGCAGCGTTCCCGGCAAAGAGAAGGCTGCCGCCGGCAAGCTCGTGGGCCAGGCCCGCGGCACCGTCACCAAAGCGCTGACCGCCCGCGAAGACGAGATCGGCACCGCTGAAGCGGCAGCCCGTCTGCTCGCCGAGACGGTGGACGTGACCGCCGCAGCATCCGCTTGGAAGGCCGGGGCGCGGCATCCGATCTCGCTGCTCAGCGAACGAGCCGCCGACGTGTTCGTCGCGATGGGCTGGGAAGTTGCCGAAGGACCTGAACTCGAGAGCGAATGGTTCAACTTCGACGGCCTCAACTTCGACGAAGACCACCCGGCCCGCGCCATGCAGGACACCTTCTTCGTCGAACCGACGGATGCCCACCTCGTTTTGCGCACGCAGACGTCGCCCGTGCAGCTGCGCGCGTTGCTCAGCCGCGAGCTGCCGGTCTACGTCGTCGCGCCGGGGCGGGTCTTTCGCACCGACGAACTCGACGCCACCCACACCCCGGTGTTCCACCAGATCGAGGGCATCGCCATCGACAAAGGCCTCACCATGGCGAACCTGCGCGGCACGCTCGACCATTTCGTGCAAGCACTGTTCGGCCCCGAGGCCAAGGTGCGCCTGCGCCCCAACTACTTTCCGTTCACCGAGCCCAGCGCCGAGCTCGATGTGTGGCACCCGACCTTCAAGGACGGCGCCCGCTGGATCGAGTGGGGCGGCTGCGGCATGGTGCATGCCAATGTGCTGCGGTCGGCCGGAATCGACCCCGACGTGTACTCCGGGTTTGCGTTCGGAGTGGGTGTGGAACGAGCAGTGATGTTTAGAAATGACGTAAAGGACATGCACGACATGGTCGAGGGCGATATTCGGTTCAGCCAGCAGTATGGGATGACGGTCTGATGCGGGTTCCACTGAGCTGGCTCGGCGAATACGTCGACCTCGCGCCCGGCACCACGCCGGAAGACGTGCACGCCGCGCTCGTGAGCGTCGGCCTCGAAGAAGAAGACATCCACCGGTTCGAGGTGTCCGGCCCGATCGTGGTCGGCGAGGTGCTCGAATTCGTCGGCGAAGAGCAGACCAACGGCAAGACCATCAACTGGTGCCAGGTGCGGGTTGCGCCGGGCGATGAACTCGCCGCTGACGGCGGCCCGGCCGTACACGGCATCATCTGCGGCGCGCACAACTTTGCCGTCGGAGACAAGGTCGTCGTGACCCTGCCCGGCGCTTCGCTGCCCGGTCCGTTTCCGATCGCGGCCCGCAAGACCTATGGCCATGTCTCCGACGGCATGATCGCCTCGGCCCGTGAGCTCGGTCTCGGCGACGAGCACGACGGCATTCTGCTGCTGAAAAACCTTGGAATCGACGCCCCGGTCGGAACGGATGCGATCGCCCTGCTCGGCCTGGACGACAGCGCCGTTGAGATCAACGTCACCCCCGACCGCGGCTACGCTTTCTCCATTCGCGGCGTCGCCCGCGAATACTCGCACGCGACCGGTGTGCCGTTCCGCGACCCCGCGCTCGCGCTCACCGTGGTGGCCCCGGTCACCCGGTTCCCGGTCACAATTGACGACCAGGCTCCGATTCGGGATCGCTCCGGGTCGAGCGTGTTCGTGACCCGGGTCGTGCGCGGCGTCGACCCGACGCGGCCGACCCCGGCCTGGATGATCGCGCGCCTCGGGCTGGTCGGCGTGCGGTCCATCTCCCTCGTGGTCGACATCACGAACTACGTCATGTTCGAGCTTGGCCAGCCGTTGCACGGCTACGACCTCGATAAACTCACCGGCGGCATCATCGTGCGGCGTGCCGTCGAGGGCGAGAAATTCACGACGCTCGACGCGGTCACCCGCACGCTCAGTGTCGAAGATCTGCTGATCACCGACGAATCCGGACCGATCGGACTGGCCGGCGTGATGGGCGGCGCGAGCACCGAGATCAACTCGAAGACGGTCAACGTACTCGTCGAGGCCGCCAACTTCGACCCGGTATCTATTGCCCGTTCTGCTCGCCGCCACAAGCTGCCGAGCGAGGCCAGCAAGCGGTTTGAACGCGGCGTCGACCCGCGCGTTGCCGCTGTGGCTGCCGCCCGTGTCGTGCAGCTGCTCGTGGACCTCGCCGGGGGAGTCGCCGACGACCTCGGCTCGGTGTACGACACAACGACCGCGCCCCTGCCGATTGTGTTGCCGACCGGATTCGTGTCGGGTCTCATCGGCCTGAACTACACCGGCGATGAGGTGCGCGACGCTCTCATGGAGGTCGGTGCATCCCTGCATGATGTCGGTGGTGTGCTGCACGTCACGCCGCCCACCTGGCGCCCTGACCTCACCGACAAGTGGACCCTGGCCGAGGAAGTCGCCCGCATCGTCGGCTACGACCGCATCCCTTCGGTGTTGCCCGTCGCACCGCCCGGTCGTGGCCTGACCCGCACGCAGACGCTGCGCCGCACGGTTGCGCAGACCCTCGCCGCCACCGGTCACACCGAGGTGCTGACCTACCCCTTCGTCTCCGAGCGGGCGAACAATCTGTTCGGTGTGCCGGTCTCACCAGCTCAAACGGATGCCGGCGCGAGCGCGGCCGACGCTGGCGCGGCATCCGCTGCCCCGGTTTTGGTTGCGCAGATGAAGGTCGCCAACCCGCTCGACGGGGAGGCGCCGTTCCTGCGTACCTCGATGCTGCCCGGTCTGCTGCAGATCGCGCATCGCAACCGCTCCCGTGGACTGGTCGATCTCGCCATCTACGAGCAGGGACTGGTCTTTCGTCCCGAAGCCGGAGTGACCTACGGTACAGCCGTGCTGCCCGCCGGAGGAGCGCGCCCGAGCGCCGAGGCCGAGGCGGCATTGATCGCCGGAATCGTTCCCCAGCCGCTCCTGGTGGGTGTCGTTCTCGTCGGCAACGACGTGCGGCACCAACCCGGCCTGCCCGCAGTCGCCGCCGGCTGGCAGTCGGCGCTGGCTGCCGTGCAGCAGGTGGCGCTGGCCACCGGCGTGCGCATCGAGGTGCGCCAGGGCCGGCACCCGGCGCTGCACCCGGGCCGCACCGCCGAGCTGTTCGTCACGGTTCCGGCCGCGACCAGTGCCGCGTCGACGGTTTCGGTCGGATTCGCCGGCGAACTGCTTCCCACTGTCGCCGATGATTACGACCTGCCCGCCGTTGTCGCCGTCGCCGAGATCAACCTCGGGCTGGTTTTCGCGCAGGCCGACGGCACGCGAACGGTGACGCCGATTCGCACGATGCCCGCCGCCACCCAGGACCTCTCGCTCGTCGTGGCCGTGGCTGTGCCGGCTGCAACCCTGCTGGCGGCCGTCGCCGAGGGCGCGGGCGACCTGCTCGAGAACATCGATCTGGTCGATGACTATCGCGGTGCCGGTGTCGAACCCGGCCAGAAGTCACTCACCTTCGCGCTGCGTTTTCGCGGCGAGGAGCGCACGTTGACCGCCGCGGAGGCGAGCGCCGCCCGCCTGGCCGGCGTCGCGGTCGCCGCTGAGCGCTTCGGGGCGACTCTGCGCGAGTAGCACCTGAACCGGATGCCGCGGCCCGACCCTGTGGGGCCGGCCGCGGCATCCGCATGGTGCCGCCCCCCGGCGCGGAAACGCGGCCGCCGGGGCCGCGCTAAGGTTTAACCCATGGTGTTTTCGGTAGCAGTGGCGGGCGCGAGCGGGTATGCGGGCGGCGAACTGCTGCGGCTGCTCGCCGGTCACCCCGAATTCGAGGTGCGCACGGTCACCGCACACAGCAACGCCGGGCAGCGTCTGATCGATGTGCAACCATCGCTGCGTTCCCTCGCTCACCTGACCCTGGTCGACACGACACCGGAGAATCTCAGCGGCCATGACGTGGTCTTCGTGGCCCTGCCGCACGGCAAATCCGGCGAGCTCACCACGCATCTGCCCGCCGAGACCCTCGTGGTGGACTGCGGCGCCGACCACCGCCTCGAGAATTCCGACGATTGGGCCGCGTTCTACGGCGGCGACTACTTTGGTGCCTGGACCTACGGGGTGCCCGAACTGCCCACCCAGCACGGCAAGCAGCGCAAACGTCTCGTCGGCGCTCGGCGCATCGCCGCTCCCGGCTGCAACGCCAGCACCGTCGCGCTCGCCCTGGCCCCCGGCATCCACGCCGGCGTGATCGACGCGCAGGACCTCGTGGCCGTGCTCGCCGTCGGCCCGAGCGGCGCCGGCAAGAGCCTCAAACTGCCCAACCTCGCCGCCGAGATCCTCGGCTCCGCCAACCCCTACGCTGTCGGCGGCACCCACCGGCACATCCCCGAAATTGTGCAGTCGCTGCGCTGGGCCGGCAGCACCACCGACGCCACCATTTCGTTCACCCCGGTGATCGTGCCGATGTCGCGGGGCATCCTCGCCACGGCCACCGCCCGGCTCGTGCCGGGAACGAGCGCCGCCGCCGTGCGAGAAGCGTGGGAGAGTGCCTACGCCGACGAGCCCTTCGTGCACCTGCTGCCCGAGGGGCACTTTCCGCGCACCGCCGACGTGCTCGGTGCCAATACCGCGTTGATCGGACTGGCCGTCGATGAAGCGGCCGGCCGCGTCGTCACGATCACGGCCATCGATAATCTCGTCAAGGGCACCGCCGGCGCTGCCATCCAATCCACCAATATCGCCCTCGGCCTGACCGAAACGCTCGGTCTGACCATGAATGGAGTTGCTCCGTGAGTGTCACCCTTCCTGCCGGTTTTGCTGCTGCCGGGGTCACCGCCGGCTTGAAGAAGTCCGGCGGGCTCGACCTCGCCCTCGTGCAGAACCTCGGCCCGCTGCAAAACGCCGCCACCGTGTTCACCAGCAACCGCTGCCAGGCAAACCCGGTCATCTGGAGTACCCAAGTCATGAGCGACGGCCGGGTCAGCGCCATTGTGCTCAACTCCGGCGGCGCCAACTGCTACACCGGCAGCATCGGCTTTCAGACCACGCATGCCACCGCCGAAGCCGTCGCGGCCCGCCTCGATATCTCCTCGGGCGACGTTCTGGTCTGCTCCACCGGCCTGATCGGGGAACAGCTCAACCTCGACCTCGTCACCGCCGGCGTCCTGGACGCCACCACGGCCATTAAAACGGATGCTGCCACCACGCCCGAAGCCGGCCTCCTGGCCGCGCAGGCCATCATGACCACCGACACCCGCCCGAAACAGGCCGCGCACGAGTCGGCGGCCGGCTGGAGCATCGGCGCCATGGCCAAGGGCGCCGGCATGCTCGCGCCCGGGCTCGCCACCATGCTCGTCGTCATCACCACCGACGCCGTGCTCGAGTCGGCCGAGCTCGACACGGCCCTGCACGCGGCCACCCGGGTAACCTTCGACCGCCTCGACTCCGACGGCTGCATGTCGACCAACGACACCGTGAGCCTGCTCTGCTCCGGCGCGAGCGGTGTGACCGCCGACCTGACCGAGTTCACGGCGGCACTCATCGACATCTGCCGCGACCTCACGCTGCAACTGCAGGGCGACGCCGAGGGCGCCGCGCACGACGTGGCGATCACCGTCACCAACGCGGTCTCCGACGATGAAGCCGTCGCCGTGGCCCGCGCGGTCTCGCGCAGCAACCTGTTCAAGTCCGCCATCTTCGGCAACGACCCGAACTGGGGCCGTGTGCTCGCCGCCGCCGGAACCGTACCGGTGAAGGACGCTGCCTTCGACCCCTACGGCATCGATGTCGCCATCAACGGTGTGCAGGTGTGCACCGCGGGTGAGCCGGACCAGCCGCGCGACCTCGTCGACCTCACGGGCCGCGGCGTGACTGTGCTCATCGACCTGCATGCCGGCAGCGAAACCGCCACCCTGTGGACCAACGACCTCACTCACGACTACGTCGAAGAGAACAGCGCGTACTCGAGCTGATCATGACCGAAACACCGCGAACCCACGCCGACTCGTCCACCATCGACGAGACCAGCCAGGCCGAAGCATCCGTTAAAGCGGCGACACTGATCGAAGCGTTGCCGTGGCTCAAACGCTTTCACGACCAGATAATCGTCGTGAAGTTCGGCGGCAACGCCATGGTCAGCGAAGAGCTGCAGCGTGCCTTCGCCGAAGACATGGTCTACCTGCGCTATGCCGGCATCCGCCCGGTCGTCGTGCACGGCGGTGGCCCGCAGATCTCGGCCATGCTGAAACGCCTCGGCATCGAGAGCGAGTTTCGTGGCGGCTACCGGGTGACCACGCCGGAAGCGATGGACGTGGTGCGCATGGTGCTGACCGGTCAGATCAACCGCGACCTGGTCAGCCACATCAACCAGCACGGACCGCTCGCCGCCGGACTCAGCGGTGAGGACGCCGGACTTTTCCGTGGGCGCCGCCGTGGGGTGGTCATCGACGGCGAAGAAGTCGACCTGGGCCTGGTCGGCGACGTCATCGGCGTCGACCCCGAAGCGGTGCTCGCGCAGCTCGCAGCCGGCCGCATCCCGGTGGTCTCGTCGATCGCCCCCGATACGGATGTCCCCGGCCAATCCCTCAACGTCAACGCTGACGCTGCTGCTGCCGCACTCGCAATCGCGCTCGGCGCGGCCAAACTCGTGATTCTCACCGACGTTGCCGGTCTGTATCGCGACTGGCCGAACCGGGATTCGCTCGTCTCGATCATCGACGTGCTCGAGTTGCGCGCCCTGCTGCCCGAGCTGGAATCGGGCATGATTCCCAAGATGACGGCCTGCCTCGACGCTGTCGACGGCGGCGTAGCCAAGGCCGCGATCATCGACGGGCGAGTGCCGCACTCGATCCTGCTCGAAATTTTCACTGGAAGCGGCATTGGCACGGAGGTAGTACCCGCATGACTGACGTTTCCTGGCAGAACCGGTTCGCCGATTCGATGATGCGCACGTTCAGCCCGCCGCTGGCCATGCTCGTGCGCGGCGAGGGGTGCTACGTGTGGGATGACCAGGGCACGCAGTACCTCGACTTTCTGGCCGGCATCGCCGTGAACTCACTCGGACACGCCCATCCAGAGGTCGTCGCGGCGGTCACGCAGCAGATCGGCACGCTCAGCCACGTGTCCAACTATTTCGCCACCCCGCCGCAAATCGAACTGGCTGAACGGCTCAAACGCATCACCGGCGCCGGCGACGAAGGCCGCGTGTATTTCTGCAACTCGGGCGCCGAGGCGAACGAGGCCGCGTTCAAGCTGGCCAGGCTCAACAACAAGGGCCACCGCAGCCGCATCATCTCGCTGCACGATTCCTTTCATGGCCGCACGATGGGCGCACTCGCCCTCTCCGGCAAACCGCACATGCGTGAGGCGTTCGAACCGGTGCCTGGCGGGGTCGAACACATCGACAGCACCATCAAAGCCCTCGAGGCGACCATCGACAACACCGTGGCCGCCCTGGTCCTCGAACCGGTCAAGGGCGAGGCTGGCGTCATCGACCTGCCAGCCGGTTTTCTCAAGCGTGCCCGCGAACTGTGCACCGAGCACGGCGTACTGCTGATCATCGATGAGATTCAGACCGGCGTCGCCCGCACCGGCGCCTGGTTCGCTTACAACCACGCCGACATTCTTCCGGATGCCGTCACCATCGCCAAGGGGATGGGTGGCGGCGTTCCCATCGGTGCGCTCGTCACCTTCGGCTGGGCTTCTGAGCTGTTCCGCCGCGGCCAGCACGGCTCGACCTTCGCCGGCAACCCGCTCGTGACCGCGACGGCGAACGCCGTCCTCGGCGTGATCGAACGTGACGACCTTGCCGCCAACGCCGCCCGCCGCGGCCAGCAGCTGCGGGAGATCATTCTCGCTTTCAACTCGCCGCTGATCGACGAGGTGCGCGGGCGCGGCTTGTTGCTCGGTGTCGGCCTGACCGAACCGGTCGCGCTGAAACTCGGCGCTGCGGCCCTCGCCAACGGCCTCATCGTGAACGCCGCGAACGAGACCAGCATTCGCATCGCGCCGCCGCTGATCGTCGGAGATGCCGAACTCGCCGACTTTACGGAGCGGTTCGGGCGCGCCCTCGGCAGCCTCTAGGCTGGACGAATCCCACTTTGCGCGGGTTCCCCACCGGCGCTGCACGCTTAAACCGGGGGAGCGGCATCCGCTTGCCTGCTGACAAATCGATAACCGAAAGTGACACCGTGACCCGCCATTTCCTGCGCGACGACGACATCTCCCCGGCCGAACAGGCCGAGATTCTCGATCTGGCCCTGGAGCTGAAGCGAGACCGATTCGCGGTGCGTCCGCTCACAGGCCCGCAGACCGTCGCGGTTATTTTCGACAAGTCCTCGACCCGCACCCGCGTGTCCTTCGCGGTCGGCATCGCCGACCTCGGCGGCAGCCCGCTCATCATCAGCACCGCGAACAGCCAGCTCGGCGGCAAGGAAACCGCCTCCGACACCGCGCGTGTGCTCGAACGCCAGGTCGCCGCGATCGTCTGGCGCACCTACGGCCAGGCCGGACTCGAAGAAATGGCGCTGGGCACGACCGTTCCCGTCGTCAACGCACTCAGCGACGACTTTCATCCCTGCCAGCTGCTCGCCGACCTGCTCACCATCCGCGAACACCGCGGCGACCTTGCCGGCCAAACCCTCGCCTTCCTCGGCGACGGGGCCTGCAACATGGGTCAGTCCTACCTGCTCGCCGGTGCCACCGCCGGCATGCACGTGCGCATCGCGTCCCCGGCCGGTTACACGCCGACCGACCAGGTGGTAGCGGATGCGACGGCTATCGCCGCGCGCACCGGCGGCTCCGTCGCGCTGTTCACCGACCCCCGCGAGGCCGTCACCGGCGTTGACGTGGTCATCACCGACACGTGGGTGTCGATGGGCAAGGAAGAGGAGAAGGCCACCCGGCTCGGCGACCTCGGCCAGTACCGGGTTGACGCTGAGCTGATGGGGCTGGCCAAGCCGGGCGCGCACTTCATGCACTGCCTGCCCGCCGACCGCGGCTACGAGGTGACCGCCGACGTCATCGACGGCCCGCAGAGCATCATCTGGGACGAGGCAGAGAACCGCCTGCACGCCCAGAAGGCACTGCTGGTCTGGCTGCTCGCACAGAACGCGGCCTGACCGCCCCGCGCGGCCATCCGTTCTCATATTTCTGACCGGGCCCGGGCCCGGAAACTGGGCCCACGATAGATCATGGGCCCGCTTTCCGGGCCTGGGCCCGGAAAGGGTGAGAGAACCGGCGGGCGACCGGGGAGCAGCGGCGCAACACGTAAACTTTAGACAGATCAAGATTTAGGGAGAACCATGGCGGAACGCGTTGTACTCGCATACTCGGGTGGACTGGATACCTCGGTCGGCATCGGCTGGCTCAAGGATGCCACCGGCAAAGAGGTCGTAGCCCTCGCCGTCGACGTCGGACAGGAGGGCGAAGACATGGACGTGATCCGTCAGCGTGCCCTCGACTGCGGCGCCGTCGAATCCATCGTCATCGACGCCAAGGACGAGTTCGCCAATGACTACATCGTGCCGACGCTCAAGGCGAATGCCCTGTACCAGAAGCGCTACCCGCTCGTCTCGGCCATCAGCCGTCCGCTGATCGCCAAATACCTCGCCTCGACCGCCAAGGAACTCGGCGCCGACAGCGTCGCCCACGGCTGCACAGGCAAGGGCAACGACCAGGTTCGGTTCGAAGCGGCCGTCGCGGCCCTTGCCCCCGAGCTGACCTCACTCGCCCCGGTGCGAGACTTCGAACTCACCCGTGACAAGGCGATCGAGTACGCCGCCAAGCACGACCTGCCCATCGCCCAGTCGAAGAAGAGCCCGTACTCCATCGACCAGAATGTCTGGGGTCGTGCCGTCGAGACCGGATTCCTCGAAGACCCGTGGAACGCGCCGATCGAAGACCTCTACACCTACACCCAGGACCCGTCGGTCACCCGCGCCCCGACCGAGGTTGTCATCTCGTTCGAGCAGGGCGTGCCCGTCGCGATCGACGGCAAGAAGGTTTCCCCGCTGCAGATGATCCAGCTGATGAACCGTCTTGCTGGCGATCAGGGTGTCGGCCGCGTCGACATCGTCGAGGACCGTCTGGTCGGCATCAAGAGCCGCGAGATCTACGAGGCTCCGGCCGGCATCGCATTGATCGCCGCGCACGAAGAACTCGAGAACATGACCCTGGAACGCGACGTCGCCCGCTACAAGCGCGGCGTCGAGAGCAAGTGGGCCGAACTGGTCTACGACGGCCTGTGGTTCTCCGGCTTGAAGAAGAGCCTCGACGTGTTCATCGAGGACACGCAGAAGTACGTGACCGGCGACATCCGCTTGAAGATGCACGCCGGCAGTGCCGTTGTCACCGGCCGCTCCAGCACGACCAGCCTGTACGACTTCAACCTCGCCACCTACGACACCGGTGACTCCTTCGACCAGACCATGGCCAAGGGCTTCATCGAACTGTGGTCGCTGCCGAGCAAGGTGGCCGCACGACGCGACGCCGCCGCGAAGTAGGGCATCCGTGTCGGGTGAGAAGAACGCGAACCGTGCCGGTAAAGCGGGCGCTCTCTGGGGCGGCCGTTTTGCCGGGGGACCGTCGCCGGAACTGGCGCGGCTGAGCAAGTCGACCCAGTTCGACTGGATGCTGGCCGAATACGACCTGCAGGGCAGCCGCGCGCATGCCAGGGCCCTCGCCGCCGCCGGATATCTCACCGACACCGAACTGACCCAGATGGTCGGCGCGCTCGAAGAACTCGAGCGCGCCGTCGTCGCCGGCGAATTTCTGCCGGCCGACGCCGACGAAGACGTGCACTCCGCCCTCGAGCGTGGCCTCATCGACATGATCGGCGTCGAGGTGGGCGGCAAACTCCGCGCCGGCCGCAGCCGGAACGACCAGGTCGCAACGCTCGTGCGCATGTGGCTGCGCGACCACGCCGCTATTCTCGCGTCGCTCGTCATCGAACTGATCGATGCCCTCGCCGCGCAGGCCGAAGCGCACGAAGACGCCATCATGCCCGGCCGCACCCACCTGCAGCACGCCCAGCCGGTGCTGCTCGCCCACCACCTGCTCGCGCACTGCTGGCCGCTCGTGCGCGACCTCGACCGCTTCGCGGACTGGGGCCGACGAGCGGATGCCTCCCCCTATGGATCCGGCGCCCTCGCCGGCAACACCCTCGGCCTCGACGCGCGCCTGGTGGCCACCGACCTGGGCTTCGCCGCCGTGGTCGAGAACTCCATCGACGGCACTGCGAGCCGCGACCTGGTGGCCGAATTCGCCTATATCACCGCGCAAATCGGCATCGATATGTCCCGGCTGGCCGAGGAGATCATTCTCTGGAACACCAGGGAATTCGGTTTCGTCACCCTCGATGACGCCTATTCCACCGGTTCCTCGATCATGCCGCAGAAGAAGAACCCCGACATCGCCGAGCTCGCGCGCGGCAAATCAGGCCGCCTGATCGGCAACCTCACCGGGCTGCTCACCACGCTCAAGGGCCTACCGCTGGCCTACAACCGCGACCTGCAGGAAGACAAAGAGCCGGTCCTCGACTCGATCAACACCCTCGAAGTGCTGCTGCCCGCCTTCACCGGAATGGTCGCCACCCTCACGTTTCACACCGAGCGCATGGCGGAACTCGCGCCGCAGGGATTCTCCCTCGCCACCGATGTCGCGGAGTGGCTCGTCAAACGCCACGTCTCGTTCCGTGATGCCCACGAAATCACCGGGTCCCTGGTGAAGTTCGCCGAGACGAACAATCTCGACCTGCACGAGGTCAGCGACGACGACCTCCGGGCCCTGTCGCCGCACCTCATTCCCGAGGTGCGCGAGGTGCTCACCATTCGCGGATCGGTCGACAGCCGCGACGGCAGTGGCGGCACCGCCCCGGTGCGGGTCGCCGAGCAGCGCGCGCACCTCGTGGCTCGCGTGCGCGACCTGACGGCCGCGCTCAGCCGGTAGTGCCGTTCGCGCCGGGCGTGCTGGAGCGACCCGCACGCGAGGTCGCCCCACTGCTGCTCGGCGCGGTGCTCACCCGCGGGGTCATCTCGGTGCGCATCACCGAGGTTGAGGCCTACCTCGGTGAAACCGACCCGGGCTCCCACGCCTTCCGTGGGCGCACGCCGCGCACCGTGACCATGTACGGGCCTCCCGGGCACCTGTACGCCTATTTCAGCTACGGCATGCACGTCTGCGCCAACATCGTCTGCTCACCGGAAGGCACGGCCTCGGCGGTGCTGTTGCGGGGCGGTGAAATCGTCGCGGGACTCGATGAGGCGCGAAGCCGCCGCTTGACGTCGAAAACGGATGCCGACCTCGCGCGCGGCCCCGCGCGGCTGACCAAAGCCCTCGGTATCGAGCTCGGCGATGACGGCGCCGATCTGAATCGTGCCCCGTTCGACCTGGAGCTTCCGGCGCGCCTTGCCGCCTGGGCGACCGGACCGCGCACCGGGGTGAGCGGTCTCGGCGGGGGAGTCGACTACCCGTGGCGGTTCTGGGTGCCGGGGGAGGCATCCGTTTCGCCGTATCGGCGACACGTGGCCAAACGCGCAGGCTGAACCCGAGGCTACTTTGTTGCTGCGGCGGGCGCGATTGTGTCGGCGCAAGTAGCGGGCTGGCCGGTCGATCGGGTGAGCACCCGATGCAGATACACGATATACGGCACTAGCACGACGGCCATCGCGCCCACGAGAACCGTGTCCCAAACCACATCGTGGGTGGTGAGCGCGCCGCTGATATTGAAGAGAATGTGAAACAGCACGCCGGGCAGGATGCTTTGAGTGATGGCGACCACGTACCCGAGCGCGATCCCGATCACGATGGCAGCGACGAGCTGAATAAGCTGGTCAGAGCCGGTATAGCCGCGCAGCAGGTTGACGATGTGGCCGAAGCCGAACGTGACACCACTGAGGTAGATGGCCCGGAGAACGGTCTTCTTCGCTAGAACCGCCCGGAACAGAAAGCCGCGGAAGATTAACTCTTCAACGAATCCGACACCGATCATGAGGATGCAGGCGATCACAACCGTCTGAGCGTCGAGGTCGGAATTGAGGCCCTTGGCGTATTGAAAGAGGGTCAGCGCGAACAGCGGCAGGTAGAACGCGGTGAGTCGCATCGTTCCCGGCTCGGCCCGGCGCAGTCCATAGAAGCGCATGCGATTGGCGCCCCGCAGATACCCGAGCAGCGCGAGCGAATAGACCACGAGCAGCAGCGCGGTGCCGGCGCTGGCGATGCCGATCGCTTCAGAGACGGCATCGCCGACGTTGACAATAGCGATGTACCCCGCAATCCAGATGAGAGCATGCCAGATCGGTTTGGTGTCCTGTAGCGTGCGCATGGTGCCAGCTTTCGTCTCGTGGCGTACCGCCGACTGGCGGTACAGCGGATGCCCTCGAACGCCGAGCGGCGCGGCCGGACTCTTCTGCCACCCTCATTGAAGTCGCATCGGGCTGCGCCGTGTAGTGCCGAAAGTCACCTTCCGGGTCGTGGAGCGGACCCCGTCGTAAGCTCTGACCACGATTGTCGTCGTGCGTCATCCGGTGATGACGTTTGTGGTTCTCGCGTACGCGATTTCCTGGACGATCTGGCTGCCGCTGCCGCTGCTCGCTGGCCGGCAGGACCGGGTCGACTGGACGGCGTCGCCGTACCTGCTCCTGGCCGGCGGACTCGGCCCGGCCATCTCCGCGGTGATCGTGACCGCTCTGATTGCCGGCCGCGTGGGCATCCTCGATCTGCTGCGGCGGATGGTCGCGGTGCCTGGTCGCCTGCGCTGGCGGGCCCTGGCCGCGCTCGGACCGCTCGTGCTGTTCGCCATAGCGGTCTTTGTCGCCCGGCTCGTCGACGGGGTATGGCCCGACACCTCGCGGTTCGGTGCGAGCGTCGAGTACGCATTCTTGCCGGTACTCGTTTTCTGGACCGCCAACCTGATCTTCTATGGTTTCGGTGAGGAGATCGGCTGGCGCGGTTTCGCCCAACCAACCCTGCAATTCCGGCATTCGACGCTGAGAGCAGCCGTGCTGGTCGCCGCAGCGCGGGCGGCATGGCACCCGCCGCTTTTCGGCATAACCCCGACCTACCGGACCATGCCCGCGGCCGGATTCATCGTGGTCGCGGTCTTTCACGCCGTCTTTGACATCGCGACGACCACACCCGCCACGACGACACTCATCCCCACCCTGATGGGCGCGGGGATCACGATCGTCGGACTCTTGGTTATTCCGAGCCTGCTGAAATCACGGGCCTAGACCAGGGCCATCGGCACGAGTGCAGCGCAGGCGCACGCCCAGGTAAGGCTCGACAGCGTGCCGATGATGAACCGTTCGCGGGACTCGGCCGCGGCAAGCTCCGTGAACCGGCCAACGCCCTTGATGGCGACGACCACGGCGATGGCCTCGGGAAATCCGGCCAGGATGGCCCCGGCCACGGCGAGACGTTCCAGGATACCGATGGTCACCCCGCCGCGCAGCACCTCGTGAGTTTCAGGGAGGCCGACCCCGGCCGGGGAGGGGGCCGGTTTTCCGGCGTTGAGCACCATGATTCCGCCGTGCTGGCCAGGTGGCACCGAATTGTTGGTCGCGAGATCAAGGGCGAGCACCGCTGCCGGGCCGCCGCCGATCACAGCAAGAGCGAGGACCAGCATGCCGAGCACAATGCCGAAGGCGCTCGGACCGGGCGCAACCGGAACGGCGGCGAGCACGAGGGCAACGGCCAGGCCTGTCGTGGCGGCGATCGCGTAAAGCTGGCGGTGCAGTTTGAAGGCGATCGCTGCGAAGGTGAGCGAGGCGAGCGTGACCAGCAGCAGCGCGACCCAGTACAGGAACGTGAGAACGGTGAGGGTCATAGTGTGCTGTCCGTTTCGTTATCGGCCGTTTCGTTCGGGGCAACATCGAGCTGCTCCAGCAGCCTAACCAACGCCGGCCGCGCCGCCTGCTCGACGCGGTACTGCGCCGCCTTGAGCCGCTGGCTCACCGCTCCGGTGGTGATGCCGAGCTGTTCGGCGATGTCAGTCTGGGCCAGTCCGCGTTCCAACAGGTCGCCGGCCTGCCAGCCCTGGGGGGTGCGTCGTTGACGCAACAGCAAGAGCATAGTGAGGAGCGCCTCGATGCCGGGGGCGGCAGCATCCGTTCGGCCCGGCTCGAGCGCAAAATGGGCCTCGGTCTTTTTCGCCCGCAGCACGGCGTCGCGTGCGGCGATGAAGGCGTCGCCGGTGGCTTGCCGGGTCGAAGCCGGCAGGGGGGTGCGCACGCTCCCCACGCCGAGCCCGACGCTCCAGTGGCCGGAACGGTGCAGGGCCAGAATCGCCTCCAGCGCAGGCCCGGCAGCCGACACCAGCAGCTGAATCTCATCGCCGGCGGTCTGGTCCGGCGGCAGGCTGAACGCCCGCGGGCTCTGCGCCACGAGGTGAGCGATCATCTCGCGCGCACGATCACGATCATTGCGGCTGTCGATCTGGTCGGCGGTGATGACAAACATGATCTGAGGCTCCGTCCTGCATTCAGTGTAATTGAGTCCACAGCCTAAATCAAAACAAATTGAGCCTTTAGCCTGAATCACGGACGTGGCCGAGCGGATGCCGCCGGCAATTCGGCGAGACGCCCCCGGCTGGTAATCTGAACCCGTGTCAGACCCCGCCATCCTCGCCCAGCAGACCAATGATCCCTCCTTCGATTCCGTCTGGGAGGAGATCAACTGGCGCGGCCTCGTGCACGTCTCCACCGACGAGACCGAGCTCAAAGCGCTGCTCGATGGTGACCCGATCACCTACTACTGCGGATTCGACCCGACAGCGCCGAGCCTGCACCTCGGCAACCTGGTGCAGCTGCTGCTGATGCGGCGCCTGCAACTGGCTGGACATCATCCGCTCGGCCTGGTCGGCGGCTCCACCGGACTCATCGGCGACCCGCGCCCAACCGCCGAGCGCACGCTGACCCCCACCGACACCGTGGCGGAATGGGTCGGCTACCTGCAGGCCCAGGTTTCGCGCTTTCTCAGTTCCGAGGGTGACAACGCCGTCACGCTCGTAAACAACCTGGACTGGACGGCGCCCTTGAGCGCCATCGACTTTCTGCGCGAAATCGGCAAGTACTACCGCGTGGGCACCATGCTCAAAAAGGATGCCGTCAGCGCCCGCCTGAATTCCGACGCCGGCATCAGCTACACCGAATTCAGTTACCAGATTCTTCAGGGCCTGGACTACCTCGAGTTGTTCCGCAGCTACGGCTGCGTGCTGCAAACCGGCGGCAGCGACCAGTGGGGCAACCTCACGAGCGGCACCGATCTCATCCGTCGCGCCGAGAGCGGTACGGTGCATGCCATCGGCACCCCGCTCATCACCAACAGCGACGGAACCAAGTTCGGCAAGAGCGAGGGCAACGCGGTGTGGCTCGACCCGAACCTCACGAGTCCGTATGCCTTCTACCAGTTCTGGCTCAACACCGACGATGCCGATGTGATCTTTCGGCTCAAGGTCTTCACGTTTCTTACCCGCGCTGAGATTGACGCATTCGCCGAGCTGGTCGAGAACGAACCCTTCCGTCGCGAAGCACAGCGCCGGCTCGCCCTCGAAGTGACCAGCCTCGTGCACGGGCAGGCGGCAACGGATGCTGCCATCCACGCCGCCGAGGCCCTGTTCGGGCAGGGCGACCTCGCCGAACTCGACCCTGATACCCTCGAGGCCGCGTTGCGCGAACTACCCCACACCACGACGGCGCCGCACGCGACCGTGCTGCAGTTGCTGGTCGACACGGAACTGTCGAAGAGTCTCGGTGATGCCCGACGTGCCGTGCAGCAGGGTGGGGTCTACCTGAACAACGAGAAGGTCACGAGTGTCGACCTGACCATCGAAGGATCCGTGCTGCCCGGGGGAGTAGCGGTGCTGCGCCGTGGCAAGAAGACGCTCGCGGGTATCTTCGTCGAATAGATTGCTGGGGCGCGTCGGCGACAGAGTCATTTGGTCGGCGCGTCGGCGACAGGGTCATCCGCTCCCCGCTCAGACATTGGGGATTTGCCGGGACACCGCGAAAGGCATGCGGCGCCCCGGCAAACCCCCAAAACTCGCAACTCCGCGAATAACCCTGCCGCCGCCACGGGCCTGGGTGTTCGTGAGGCGTCATCGAATCGGCGGGGTGGTTGCAGGGGGTCGGCAGGTGCGGGTGGCAAGATGTCGACGTGGAAACTCTCCGAACCGAACGCCTGCTGCTTCGCCCCTGGACCCTCGATGACACCGACTTCGTCTTCGGGCTGTACTCCCTGTGGTCCGTGCAGCAGCACATCGGGCTGCACCCGCGGGTCATGACCGACCGCGCCGAGGCGATTGCAGTGATCAAGCGCTGGCAGGGAATGGAGCATCCCATTCACGCCATCCGCGCGGTGACGGATGCCGACACTGGCGAGATCTTCGGTAACCTGCTGCTCAAGTCGATCCCCGCGTCGAGTGCGCTCACCCTGCTCGAGCCGTCGGGGGACACCGAGATCGGCTGGCACTTTCACCCGAATGCGTGGCACCAGGGCTACGCGACCGAAGCGGCCGCCGCCGTGCTGGCCGAAGGCTGGAAGACCGGACTCGACCGGGTCGTCGCCGTCACCACCCCCAGCAACCGACCGTCGCAACGGGTGTGTCTGCGCATCGGCATGACGCACCAGGGCCGAACCGATCAGTACTACAACTCCGTGAGCGAACTCTTCGTGGCGTTCGCCCCCGAGGCTTGATCGGTGTTTCCGGCAGGTTTCGAGCGGATGTCCGCCCCCGACACGCCCGGGATGTAACCGTGAGTTGCGGGGTATCAGGATTCACCGTAATGTCATCTAAGTCACCCCACAGGTTCGGAAAAAGCCAAGTGCTTCCGGCCTCAAGCGGGACCAATCCCAAGTCAAAATAACCCGGAATCTTCCGCGTGACAGTGACTTGATGAAGTTCATCTGAAGAACAAGAAACTGTTTTTCGGCTGAGCGACAAGAAATAAGAGAAGTACTCCAGTGCAATGGCCTTCGTGGCCGGCGGCTGGGTGTGTCCGATCCTTGAGAACTCAACAGCGTGCACAATGTCAAATGCCAAAAACCTCGTGGTTGTGGCCCGTTTCTAGCGGGGTGCAGCTAAGAGATTCCTTT
>NZ_SOFW01000003.1:0-42432 GCF_004402315.1 Cryobacterium sp. TMT1-3 | reverse complement strand
GCAAAGACGGGCGGCGCCGGAGGGGCTGGCGGCGCCGAGAACGCCGGCTGCGCCGCTATCGGCGGGGCTGGCGGCGCGCTCACGTAGAACGGCGGCGGTCCGGTGGGCAGACCACTCACGACGGGCGGAGCCGGCGGCGTGGACGGTACGGGCGGAGCCGGCGGCGTGGACGGTACGGGCGGTGCCGGAGGAGCCGGAGGAGCCGCCGCCAGGAACGCCGCCGGAGGGGCCGGCGGAGCGGGCGGCATCAGGCGCGGCTCGGCCGGAGCAGCAGCCACAGCCGCAGCCCTCATCGACAGGGGCGTCATCGACAGGGGCGTCACCGGGGCAAATGGCACGTATCCGGTCGCGGCCACGCCGGGCATCCAGCCGGTGTCGACGCTCTTGCCAAAGCCGACAACGCCGGCCCAGATGGGAAAGGAGACCAGATAGAGCAGCGTGAATCCGCCGCCGTGGCCCAGACGCCGGTTCACATTGTTGACCGCCATGATGAAGACGACGAGGGCCACCAGGTTTGCTGCGGGAATGAACAGGCCGATAACCCAGAGGGCCGAATAGCGACCGAGCTCGAACAGGGTGATGGTGTTGACGATCGGCACCCAGCCCTTCCAGGCTTGTTCCCCGAGCTTCACAAAGATTCTGCCGAGGGCGATTGCCGAGAAAACGTACACGCCGAGGCTGACCAGCACGGTCACCACGATTGCCGCGATCACCGCTCCAGATGATTCATCCATTTATGCTTCGCGGCCGCTGGTGTGCGGCCGCTCCCCCATTCTGCTGGTGTCGCGCCGGTTCGAGCGCACGGTGGTCGTGACGTATCGAGAAATGCGTCGTCGAAAAGTGAAGAGTCGACCGGCATCCGCCAGCCGAGCAAAGGAGCGCAGGGAGAGGGCGGCGCGCCAGCGGTCGCGGCGCGTGCCGCTCGCGGCGAGGCCCGCCCGTTCCGCGGTGACGAGGGCCCAGAAGGCATCGCTGTCGCCGGTCCCGGGTGGCACCGGGCCGAACACGGCGCGGTCGGCGAGGTGTGCGAGCACGGTGCCGCCGACCGACCCGTACTGCGACGCGATCTCGACCCTGGTCATGCTGCCCTGGTCGGCGAGGCCGCGGTCGACGGCGGCGTCGACGTATTCGTCCCAGCCGCCGGCAAACCGCGCCGACACGTCGGCAGCGCGGTATCGGTCCCGGCGACGCTTCAGCTTGGCACCGAGAATGACCAGGAACGGCGTGCTGATCGCCAGCAAGGCGGCGAGGCTGATGCCGCCAATCTTGAGGGCCGCGAACAGCCAGGCCAGGTCGGGGCCGGTGACCTCTTCCTGTTCCTGCTGGTCTTCACCGCTGGTCGGGTTCGCTTCGGGAGCGCGCTGTTCGGTGGCGCTCTCGGCGATGACTTCGGTGTTGTACTGCGGGTCGCGCGTGGTGTCATCGATGGGCGACAGCGGGTTCTGAAACTGCGGGGTCGCCTCCACGGTGACCCAGGTGTCGTCGCCGGCGGCCACTTCGACCCAGGCCGCGAGGTTCCGCCCCGAGCAGATGCCCTGCAGGCAGGCGCTCGCCGCGCCCACGGTCCGCGCAGCACCCGCAGTGGTCGCAGCGTCGAGGGTGAAGCCGAGCACCACCCGGGACTCGAACCCCAGGTGGCGGGCGAGCAGCGCCGTCGCCACCGCAAATTGTTCGTCGTCGCCGATCGCGGCGACGAGCTGGGAATTCTCGGTGGCCGTGGTGTTGTTCTGCTTCTCGAGCAGCGCGGTGAAGAGCGTGTCGATGCGGGCGACCGAATGCCCGGAGAGGCTCGGCGAGAACTGATAGTCGCCGAGATCGGCGGTCCAGGAGTCTTCGGGCGCTGTGTCGAGGGATGGTGCGGTGAGCGCGTGGCTGAGATAGCCGCGCTCGCGCAGCCGGGTGACCAGTTCGGCCAGTCCGGCACCATCACTCGTGACCGCCTGGGCGTCGACCCAGTCGGCGAGGCTCGCGGGAATCAAAGCGTCGTCGATCGTAACGCCGGCCGGGCGGGTGAGAGCGGCGAGGGTCGTCGCCTCCGTTTGAGATTCGGAGACCATCGTGTAGCGGTCACCGTTTTCGAGGGCGTTGAGCTGAATACCCGAGGCCGTGCCGGCGTTGTAGAAGAAGCCGTCACTCAGTTCGGCGGCACGATCACCGGCAAAGCGGATGCTGGACAGCTCGCCTGCGCCCGGCATCCACACGCCGCTGTACCCGGCGATGTCGAACCTGGTCGTGACGCGCTGCGCGGTCGAGGCACGCGAGTGCGGCACCCGGGCGAAGGCCGTGATCTGGTCGCTCTCGCCCGCGGCGGGGTTCACGACCCGAAACACTTCGCCGTCGTAGTAGCTGAGCACGGCGAGGCGCACGCGCGATGCGGTGCCGGCGGCGGCTGCGTCGGCGGCGCCGGTCACCGTGAACAGTTGCTGGTCGTACCGCTCCGCACTGAAGTAGCTGCGGTACTGGCTGAGCGGGCTGATGTACTCACGCAGGTCGACAGCCGGGTCGATGCTGCTGCGCAGCACGTCGCGAGCCGGCGTCGCCCAGGTGGCCGAGAGTCCGCCGAGCGAGACACCGATGGCGAGCAGCAGCACACCGCCGGCGAGAACGCCTCGGCGCACGCGACCGCCGAGGCCGCCGGGCGTGCGCCGCACCCCGGTCGTGCGGGCGGCCAGGTCGAGCGCGTCGCTGCGGGCAAGGTGGGTGCGCCAGGCCAGAAAGCCGAAGGCGAGCAGCAGGGCGGCGAGGCCGATCAGGCTTTCCCGCGGTGCCGGCACGCTCCACCCGAGCACGGTCAGCGGAATGCTCACGGCACTCGACCCGAAGACCAGGCCAAACAGCTGCACGGCGAAGATCAGCGGCACGGCGAGGGCGAAGAGTCGGCCGCCGCGCCAGACCAGGGACAGCGCAACCGTGGTGCCGCCGAGAAACAGCAGAAAGGCCGGGGCCAGCAGGCTCTGGTAGGAGCCGACCGGCAGAGCGATGGTGACGAGCTCCTTCCAGCTGAACACCGTTGCGGTCACGAGATCGAGCAGCCCGCCGAGAATGTTCGGCACGCTGCTCAGAGCGGTCGGAACGGCGAGCGGAACACCGAGCAGCAGGTAGCCGCCGAGCACGGCCAGCAACACGGTGAACCAGGACCAGCCCCGGCGGGCGCCGAGCCAGGCGAGGGCGATGCCGGTGAGCATCGCGCCGGCCGCCATGATCAGGTAGCTCACGTCCTGGTAGATCGGCCAGGCCGCCCAGACGGCGACGAGCATCATCGCCACAACGAACAGGGCGTTGATCACGCGGGCCCGGCGGCGGTGGCTGCGGGCGCGGCGTGGTCGGCGCGGCCGAATCGTCGGCATGGCCCCGGTCACGGGGCGGCCGGCGTCGGAGGTCGGCGTTGCGGGGGCGCTCATGCGGCTTTTCGGCTCAGCAGGGAGCGAAAGTCGTCGAGCACGCCAATGGTCAGCACGCTCGTTCCGGCGAGGTCGCGAAAGCTCGGCTGCTCGGCGGGGTTGCACAAAACGGCGACGACCTGCACGTTGCCGGCAAATTTGAGGGTGAGCGCCTGCAGGCGCCGCGCGGTCATGGTCGAGCCGCAGACCACGAACGCGATCGAAATATCGGGCACCACCTGGGCGGCGAGCACGCAGACATCTTCAACGTTCATGGCGTGCGGGCTGGTCTCGATCGCGGTGAGGTCGTCGAGCAGGGTGCGGGTCGACACGACACTCAGGCTGCGCACCGAACGGATGCTGCGGCGCACGATATCGGGGATCTCCTCGCTCGCCACGACGGCGAGATCGCGACCGTCGCGAATGGCGCGCACGCCGAGCGACCCGGTGGCGCTGACCGCCATCTCGAACTCCTCCTCGGAGGCGTACTCCGCCGCGTTGAGGCTCAGCACAATGGCCAGGCGGGAGCGTCGGCTCTCTTCGAACTGCCGCACCATGAGCTTGCCGGTCTTCGCGGTGGACTTCCAGTGGATGTGCCGTTGCCCATCGCCGGGGGCATACTCGCGAATGGCGTGAAAAGAGATGTCGGAGTCGACGATGTCACTCGTGGGATTGCCCTCGAGGTCACGCACGAAACCGGCGCTCGTACTGGGAATCGACACGGTCACTGGGTGCACGAACAGGTGGTTCACGTCGGCCCAGGCCACTTCACGGCCGAGCACCCCGAGCGGGTCGCTGCGCACGGTCGTGACCGGGCCCACGTCGATGACGCCGCGGCGGTAGGCGGGCACGCGAACGTGCTCTTCGTGCACCTGGCCGGCGCGCAGAAGCGGCACGTAGACATCCGCCAGTCCTTTGCCGATGGGAACGTCAACGCGACCGGGCAGTTCGAGCCGCTTGGAGATGTTCGTCACGGTGAGGGTGCCGAGCACCTCGGAGCCGGCGACGACCCGATCGACCGGCAGCACGAAGTCCACGCTGTAGGCGCGACCGCCGGCCAGAAACGGCAGCGAGATGAGAATGAGCGCAACCGCCACACAGCCGGTCACGATCAGTTCGGTCCAGCCGAAGACCAGGCCGAGCGGCAGCAGCACGATCGCCGCTGCGACCACGACCCACCCGGCCGGTGTGACCGTCTCACCGACCCACTCAACGGATGCCTTCACACCGATTCGCACCATTCGCGCGACGCGCATCCAGAGCACCACGGCGCCCACGAGGGTCAACGTCGTTGATTTGCTCGTGCGCGTGCTGCTGTACCGGGTGTGCGTTGCAGACCTGGTCTGGGTGCTGGTGCGAGCCAGATTTGACGTCTGGGACCGCCGCGATTCGGTGTGAAAGCTCACGCCAGGTCGCTCCGACTGGGCGGTACGACGTCGAGCAGAATCTGACCGATGACGGCGCTCGCGGTGACGCCGTCGAACTCGGCCTCCGGATCGAGCACCATGCGGTGCGCGAGCACCTGCTCGGCGAGAGCCTTGACGTCGTCGGGGGTGACGAAGGTGCGGCCGTGGGCGACAGCCCAGGTCTTGGCGGCCTTGGTGAGGGCGCGGGCGCCACGCACGCTCACGCCCATGCGCACCTGACGGGCATCGCGGGTGGCCTCGACCAGACGGCCGATGTAGTCATAGACGAGGGGGTTCACGAACACGCCACGAGCGATGTCGCTCATACTCACGAGCGCCTGCGGGGTGATCACCGGGGTGAGTTCGTGCCGCACGTCGGCGGTGCCCTCAAGAATGCGAATCGTCGACGCGAGGTCGGGGTAACCGAGCGAGGCCTTCATCATGAATCGGTCGAGCTGCGCTTCGGGCAGCCGGTAGGTGCCGGCCTGCTCGATCGGGTTCTGGGTGGCGATGACGAGAAAGGGCACGCCGGTGGAGCGGGTGACGCCGTCAATGGTGACGTTACCCTCTTCCATCGCTTCGAGCAGCGCCGACTGGGTCTTCGGGCTGGCCCGGTTGATCTCGTCGGCGAGCACCACGTTGGCGAAGATCGGACCGCTGTGAAACTCGAACTCGCCGGTCTTCTGGTCGTAGACGGTGATACCGGTCACGTCGCCGGGCAGCAGGTCCGGCGTGAACTGGATGCGGGTCGAGACGCCCTGCACAGTCTGCGACATGGCGCGGGCGAGCGAGGTCTTGCCGGTGCCCGGGTAGTCCTCGAGCAGTAGGTGGCCCTCGCTGACCATCGCCGTGAAGGCGAGTTCGATCACGTGGCGCTTGCCGAGCACGACCTGCTCAACGTTGTCGACCATCATCGTGAAGGTCGCGGCAAACCAGTCTGACTGCTCCGAGGTGATTGTCATGTGTGTGGCTCTTTCAGTGGGGCGGGGCGTTACGAGGCGGGATTGCAGGGGATGGCGGTGGTCTGGGTCACGCCGGAGACCGTGGCGAGGCCCTGGGTTTGGGGCGCGGTCCAGGTGATCGTCCAGTTCACGTTTCTCGTCTGGGCTGCGTCACCGGGAACGTTGGCGCCGTCGCGATACGCCCACATGCGGCCGCCGTTCGGGTTGGGCACGTCGTACTCGGCGCGGGTGACGACGGCCGTCGCGAGACCGGTCGAGGTTGCATCGACGGCGACCTCGAGGGTGCTGCCGATCACGCACTGCGCGGTCGTCAGGCTGGCAACCGAGTACCTGACCTGCCAGGCGCGCGAAGCATCCGCTGCCGTCACCGTCGACCAGTCGCTGCACAGGCTGGCGTCATTATCGGTGCAGTACCGCGCGGTGATGCCGGGGTCGGCTCCGAAAACGGATGACCCGGTCGACTCGTCGTAGCCGTTGAAGTCGACCACGAAATCGGCGGGCACGGTGGCCTTGGCGGTCGGCATCGTCAGCCGGTACTCACCGTTGGCCGGCGCCCCCATGCCGTAGGTGTACGTTCCGTTGCCGGGGGCGGCCGGTTTCTCCCAGGTCGTGATCGAACCGGCACCGGTTTGTGTGACCCCGTAGCCGTTGGAGTAGCAGACGGTCACGAAGTACTTGGTGTGCTTGGTCAGGCCGCCGATCGCGGGGTCGTCCGATGAGCCGGCGCCCTCCGGGGTGAATCCCGCCGGGGTCAGCGTGCAGGCTGCACCCGCGGTAAGCGAAGCGACGTACAGCACCTCTGGCGGCTGAACGCTGGAATTCACGTCAAACCGGGCGTCGGTCACGGTGATCGATCGGTTCTGGGAGGTCAGCACCCCGGGCGATGTAATCAGGGGCGATCCGGCCACGAGCACCGTTTGACTCTTCGATTCCTCGGTCGGGCCGCTGCCGGCCGGTTGCACGAAACTGCTGAGGGGGGTGACGATCACGGTCTGTGCCCCCACGCCGAGCGCCAGCTGGTGCACCGTCGTTCGTCCCGCGGCGGCATCGATGACGGCGTCGCCGATGCGGTAGCGGTTCGTGGAAGGGTCGGTGTTCTCGATGGTCACGGTGACCGCACCGGTCGATGCGCTCGTGGTGCCGTCCTTGAAAACGGGTTCCGCCGAGAGTGCGCCCATGCCCGGAGTGTCGTACGACCAGGCCGTCACGCTCACCGCGGTGCGCGATTCGCCGACCGCGTTGACGGCCCTGGCCTCGTAGACCGCCTGGTCGCCGTTCGCCGTCGTGGTGATTTGACCGCAGTTACCAGAGGTATCGCAGCGGGCCACCGAGGCTCCATTGCGGTACAGGTTGAACCCCTCCAGCGCCGGGTAGGCGGCGTTGGCACCGCCGGGGCTCACCGAGAGGGTCAGCGAACGGTTGCCGTAGGCTATCTGCGCCACCGCGTTCGGCGCCTTCGGGTAGCCCTGCAGGTCCACGGTGATCGACCCGTTGCGGCTTCCGGCGCTGAGCTTGCCCTGGGCGTCGCGCACCACGAAGCTCGCCTCACAGCCCCCTCCGGCAGTGTCGCCCGACCAACTGGCTCGCACGTTCTTGGAATTCTCGACCGCGAACGACACACCCACGCAGGTGCTCGGCGCGGTGACGGAGACCAGTTCGAGCGGCGTGTTGCGGTACAGGTTGACCTCACCGGCGGTTCCGACGACCGCGATCGAGCAGCTGGAGCCCGACGACTGCGTGCAGGTCGTGGCCACGGTGCCGCCCTTGGGCAGTTCGCTCGGCGCCGGTCCCACCTTGAGCGCGAGCACCGCCGAAACCACATCGCGGTGGCTCGACAGGCTCACCGAGACGGCGGCTTCGCGGCCGGCCACGGCGTTGTCGGCGACACCGATGGTGAGGATCGCGCCGTCCTGCTGCACGGTGAACTGATCGGAGGAGAAGTCGATCGCAAAGGTCAGGGCCGGCACGTCGCCCTTGCCCTGCCACTCCACCATGTGGCTGAGGTCGTAACGAATGGCCTCGGAGCCAGGGCTCGCGGTGAGTGCCGCCGGGCGCAGTTCCGGCTGCGGGTCGAGCGGTTCGACCACGATCGGCACGACCAGCTGGGTGTAGTCCTCCTGCCCGTCGATGCGCGCCGGCACGGTGCAGGAGTCGGTCCAGGGCGCGTCAGACCCGGCCGTGTAGGTCACCGTGGTACCGGAATCGAAGGTGCAGGTTGCGTTGCCGCGCTCCCCCGACGAGCGGATGCCGGTGCGCTGCAGTTCCAGCGTGGTTCCAGCGGGAATCGATACCAGGCTGGTCAGGTCGAAGCTGACCGAGGCGTCTTCCTTCACGTTTTGCTCGAGGTTGCCCTTTTTAAGCGCGATGATGATGGCGTCCTTCGCCGGGATGCGGAGAAACCCGTAGGTGGTCACCTCGACCCCTTGAAAGTTCGGTCCGGTCAGGACGAACGGGGCGAGCAGGCCCTCGTCGGGAACATCGCCGCTGATCTTCCAGCCCGACACCTCGAGGCCGGGGTGGCTGCCCCACAGCGTGAGGGTGAGGTCAGAGACGTCACCGGAGTTCCAGGAGACCTTGTCGGTGACGACGTCGACGCCCTTCGGGAACGTGTCACGTTCGTCTAAAGCCAGGGTCGTGTCAATCACGACCGGATAGTCCGGAACGGAGGTACGCACGATCTTGACCACGATGAGTCCCTGGCCGACGTCGTCGTTGGCGTTGGTGACGGAATAGACGAAGGTGAGCAGGCCCGGCTCTTCGCCAGCCGTGAACACCACCCGGTCGTCGGTGACGGATTCGATCCGCCCGGCGAGCGCGTCGAACTCGACGGTGCCGGCCGCCGCGTCGGGGGTGACCATGCTCAGGGTCAGGTTGCCGCCACCGGGCTCGATGTCGTTGGCGGCGGGAAAGACCACCACTTGGTTGTCTGCTCCGGCCTGCACCTCGACGTAGTCGCTGAAGGTGATCGGGCTCGGGTTGGAGCGTTGGTCGAGCACGCCGATGCGCACGAGGGCGAGACCGGTGGCCCCGCCGGTGTCGCGCACGCGGTATTGAAATTCGATGGCGCCGTGATAGTCGAGGGGGCTGGAGTAGACGATGGCGTCGCCGGTGGCGTTGATCGACGCCGTTCCGCGGGCCGGCTGGGTGAGTACCCGATCGAGCACGACGTTATCACCGTCGGGGTCGGTGCCGAAGCTGTCGAACGGAATCTCGATGCTCTCCCCCGACAGCACCCGACCGTACAGGGTGTGCGGCTGGGGGGCGGTGTTATCGCCGTCGGGCAGCACCTCGACCGCGACCACGGCCGAGTCGATGAGTTCGGGTGCGCCAGCGGTGTACACGCTGTAGGTGAGTTCGTAGCTGCCCGGTTCGTCGGGGGCGAGGTAGCGCAGCTCGGCGCCGGCCGCGAAGGCGAGACCCCGGTCGCTGCGGTTCCGCACCGATTCGGCGTTGAGCAGTACGATATTGCCGTCGGGCGCCACGTCGTTGTCGAGTACCGGAATGTCGATCTGGGCGCCGACCCGCACCGAGACGCTGTCGTTTAGGGCGATCGGTGCCTGGGGAACGGATGCCGGAAGCAGGTACACCGTGGCCTCGCCGCGCACGGTGTAGAGCGGGTTCTCGGTGCCGTCCGACACGGTGTACCGCACGGTTCCGAGCTTGCCCGGCTGTTCATCGGCCGTGGAACCGCGCACCCGCAGAATGTTCTGCCCGACGACGTCGACGCTGAGGGAAGCGCCGAGCACGGTCTCGGGAATCGCTTCGCCGAGCAACAGCACGCGCCCGGCCGGGTTGGAGACGGCGGAGAAGACGTCCACACTGGTGTCGGCCTTGGGCCGCACGAAAACCGTCACCGGGGAGGTCGTGAGGGCCTGGGCATCCGCTGACACGACCGAGATGCGCACGAGCGACACGACCTCGCTGACGTCGTCGGCGATGGTGAGGCTGACCGTGTAGTTGCCGATGGCGGTCGCGGCGAAGTCGAAGGCGGTACCGTTGGCGGTGATGGCCACGGTGGAGCCCTCGGCGCTCGTCGGGATGGTGGCCGACTCGATGCGGTACAGGCCCGCAACGCCCGACACATACTCAGCCGGATTCACCGTAATGCGTTCATTCACCGAGGCGAGCAGTGCGAACGGTTCCACCGTGAGGCGCGGGGTCGGCGTGACCGTGATCGTGAGCGGTTTCTCGGTCGCGGCACCATGGATGTCCGAGACGCCCACCAGAATAGTGGCGGACTGCGCGCTCTGTTCGGCCGCGTTGGGGTGCTTGTAGACGAGTACCCCGGCCGGCGTCACACTGGCCGAACCGATGTCGGTGGTGTTGTGAGCGGATGCGACGAAAATAGGATCCCCGTCGGGATCGACCCAGCCGGGCAGCACCGGAACGGTCGCCGTGCCGCCCGGCTGCACCTCGGGGCTCGGCCACTCCTGCAGGCAGCCGTCGGTGCCACACCAGACCGGCGCTGAATTCACGTCGTCGCCGTGCACGGTGAGGGTGACTGTGGTGGACGGCGAGTTGAGGCCGTCGGTGCGGGAACCGTCGGTGATGGCGTAGTTGAAGGTGGCTGAGCCGCTGGCGCCGGGGGCGACCTGCACGGCGAGCACCTGGTTCTGGTCGGTCACGAAGACGGTGCCCCAGTCGGGGTCGAGACCGGTGACCGAATCGGGCACCACGCTGAGCACGTCGTCGTTGGCGTCGTGGTCGTTGAGCAACACCGACAGCGTAACGAGCTGGTCGACGCGCACGCCGAAGGAATCCGGCACGGCCACGGGGGCTTTCGGTTCGACGACCTCGGACGCCTCTTCCACGTCGTCCTGCCGCTGCGGTTCGTCAACGGCGGCCAGGGTCCAGTCCTGGGAACTCGGAACGAGGGCGCCGTCGGGAAGCGTCCACACCCATCCGCTTCGGGTGTCGTTGAGAATCATAAGCGATTCGTTGACGCGAAACGCCGGGGCGGCGTCACCGTTCGGCGTGACCGCGCCGTAGCTCAAGGCGGACTCGCCGGCGCTCTCGCTGAACAGCGTTCCGCCGGTGCCGGAGGCGGGCAGCCAGGCCGCGTAGCGCTCTCCGTGATACGACGTGGGGGCGGCGGGCGCACCGAGCACAGCTCCGGCGCCCCCGTTTAGCGCAGTGTCCCCGACCAACTCGGTGCGAGCGCCGTCGGCGAGGGCGAAGGCTGCCAGGCCGGTCTGGTCGGCGATGAGCACGTCGTCATCATCGGTACTGGGGCGTTGCAGCAGGGCCAGTTCGCTCAGGTTCGTCTCGATGGGTTCGTTCCGGCCGGCCAGCCACAGTTGCTCGCCGCTCACGCTGAGCACCGCCCAGGTGTCACCGACGACGGTCAGCTGGCTTCCGGCATCGGCCGGACCGTCGGTGACGGCGTCTTCACCCACCACCTCGTCGTCGTCGATGGAATAGCGGAGCACGCTTTCGGCCCCGCTCGAATAGCTGTACAGCACCCCATCCGGCGTGATCGCAATGGAATCGGAGCGGTAAACGCGGGGAGTCTCACCCGGAACGACCTCATCGTTGGCGTAGGGGTTCACCGGGCGGGGCTCGGCAGCATCACCGGCACCGCCGACAGCGCCGGCGAAGACTGTTCCCGCGCTCGTGAGGTAGCCGACCCAGGAGCCCGACGACACGATGGTTCGGGTGCCGGCCGGCGTGCTGTCGTAGTCGGCCGCGTCGTCACCGAGGTCGATCGGAGCCGCGAGGCTCACGTCGACGACTTTTTCGTTGTTCTGGGCGTAGAGCAGCACGGTGGTATCGGTCTGTACCAGTTCGCTCGGTGCCGGCACCGTCTTCACCGTGTCGACTTCACCGAGGTCGGTGTTGATACGGGCGTAGCGGTTGCCCTCGCCGCTCTGCAAAGCCCAGATCGAACTGGCATTGACCGGCGTCTGCTTCACGTCGAAACCGTCGACGACGATGGCCACCGTGGCCAGCAGCGCGCCGATCGCGGCGACCGCAATGATGCGAACGACGCCGAGGCGCGCCTTCAAGAGCAGCGGCAGGTGCCGACGCCTGCGTTCGCCGCCCATCAAAACACCCCGGCGAGCGCGAGCGCACCGACGGTGGCACCGATTCCGACAACGACCGCGCCAGTGAGGAGCAGGCTGAGTGTGAGCGGGGTGAACCGCGTGCGCTCGGCGCCGCCGCCCGGCATGGTGCCCTCGCGGGTTTGCGAGACTGGGCGCCGCGCGCTGCGCCGCGGTCCGGGGCGCAACGTGGGCATCATCACGTCGGAGATGATCGCCCCGCGCGACTCCTGGTTGTTGAAGTCAACCGGTGCGCCAGCGGATGCCCACGCTTCGTCCGCCACTTCGAGCGCGGTGAGGGGCAGCCCGAGGTCTCGTTCCACGCGCTGCAGGTCGTGGGCGCACTCGAGCAGGCTCGTCTGGCGGGCAGCGGGGTCGCGACTCATCATGCGGGCGAGGGCGTTCTCGAGGGAGGCGGGAACATCCGCTCGCCCGATGTTGGTGTACCTGGCACGGTTGATGCGCTGCTTCAGCTGGGTGCGCGACCCATTGGAACCGGCGGGCAGTTCGAACGGAGCCCGGTCGGCCAGAAGCGAGTAGATGGTAGCGCCGAAGGACCAAACCTCGGTAGCGATCGTGCCGGTGGTACGTTCGTCGACCACTTCGGGTGCGCTCCAGGGCAGCGACATGGCGAACAGTTCGCTCTGGGCACCGCCGGCGAGCGAGGCGGCAATACCGAAGTCGCCAAGCACCGGCCCGCCGAAGGTGGTGGTGAGAATGTTCGAGGGTTTGATGTCGCGGTGCAGCACCTTGGAACGATGGGCCGTCTCGAGGGCGCAGGCGATTCGCACGGCCACAGCGAGCACGGTCGCCACGGGCAGCGGCTCCGCACGCTCGCGGGCCGAGTACGAGCCGGGACAGAATTCCATGACGAGGTACGGGCGGCCATCGGCTGAGATGCTCGCGTTGTACACGGTGAGAATCGCGGGGTGCGAGCTGAGCCGCGCCATGACGTCCGCTTCGGCGTTGAAGGAGCGCAGCACGTCATCGTCGACGATGTCCTGCAGCAGAACCTTGACCGCCACCGAGCGGCGCGGCATGTTCTGCTCGAACAGAAAAACATCGGCGAATCCGCCGGTACCGAGGGGACGCACGTAGGTGTAGCCCGACAAAACGGGCGGAGCGGAAGGAAGCCGTCTGCCCATTGTTCCCCCGACCTGCATTGTTTCTCTATTGCGTTTGATTACCCCACGCAAAGACTCAGCTGGTCTCGAGCTCAAGCCTAACAATGGCACCCGACCCCGTCACCCACTCGGGGCTATGGTACACCCCCAAAATGGGGGTGTCTGTTGTGATGATTGTTGAGGCTGCCGAACGGAACGGTACCGGCAGAAACGTGAGCATTCATGTTGCTTCGGGGGTGGTCGTCGACATAACCTTAAGCATCGTTCGGCACCGAGCCCTTCGGAACTGAAGGGCTCCCCCCATGCTGCAAATAGCACGACTGGCTGTCTCCGTTGTTGGAGCGACCACCGTGATCGTGATCGTCGGCTGGTACACCGGCATGATGGTGCTCACCAAACTTCCCGGCTTTGCGTCAATGAAGCCGACCACCGCTGTGATTTTGTTGTTACTCGCGGTGGGGCTGCTCCTCATCGATAAGCAGCGGGTTGCTGTCACGATCGGCACCGTGGTGGCGCTTCTCGGCACCCTGACCCTGGTAGAAGTGCTGATGGGCAGGTCGATCGGTATCGACACCATTCTGATGGGCATCAGACCCGGCACCGGTTCGCTCCTTATGGCCCCCGCCACGGCGCTCGTCGGGCTTCTCCTTGGCTGTTCGCTGGCGACCAGTGGCCTGGCCCGCACCTGGCTGTCCCCCGCTTTCGCGCTTCTGGCGTTGTGCGGAGGCCAGATCGCTTTTTTGGGGTATCTCTATGGGGCGTCGTCGTTGTACGCGTTCGGCAGTTTCGCCGCCATGGCCCCGCAGACCTTCGTCTGCACGATCGTTCTGGGTTCCGTGCTCCTACTGCACCGCTACGAAAGCAGCCCCGCCGGACTGCTCGCGGATCGCGGCAGTGCCGGAACTCTGCTGCGCTGGACTATCCCCTTTTTCATCATCGGCCCGCTGGTGCTCGGACTGGTACGCCTCTGGGGGCAGCAGGCGAACCTGTACGACACCAAATTCGGGGTGGTGTTGCTCGTCATCACCATGACGGTGCTGGGTTGCACCGTCAGTTGGGTCGCAGCGGCACGACTGCGCGACCTCGACCGCCTGCGCGACCACGCGACCGTCGAACTTGCCCAATCGATCGCCGGTCTCGAATCGGCGGTGACGGAGCGTACCGCCGAGCTGGCCGACACCGCCCTGCAGCTGAACGCACTCGTGCGGCTCGCCCCCGTTGGCATCGTGGAGCTCGACCCGACCGGCGCTCTGCTGACAGCGAATGACCAGTGGCTGGCCCTCAGCGGCCTGCGCCTCGTCCAGTCCCTCGGGTCTGGCTGGGCGGCCGCGATCCACCCCGACGACCTGGAGCGGGTGACCAGCGAGTGGGCGGCGCATGCCGCCGCCGGCACCGCGTACCAGACGTCGGTGCGCTTTCGCACGCCCAAGGGTCGCATCAACTGGGTGCAGGTGCACACGTCGCCGACCGATTCAGACGGGGTGGTGGTCGGGCATGTGGCGGCCGTCACCGACGTGACCGCTCTGCGCGTGGCCGAGCACGAGGCATCCGCTGCCCGCGCCCGTTTCGAGGCAGCCTTCGAATCGTCTCCCCTCGGAACGGCCATCGTCACCCTCGACGGGTACGTCGTCGAGGGCAATCGACGCCTGTTCGAGCTCGCGGGACCGGCAGGAAAGGTGCTGAACCGGCCCATCGAGAACATTTTTCAACCGACGATTTCAGCGGATGAAAGTCACCCCGTCACCCCGCCGGCTCGCCCCCAGTCACACCAGTCGTCCGAGCGCCAGCTGCGCGGTAGCCACGCGCAGGAGATCACCGTCAACGTCAGCGTCGCCGAGATTCACGAGGACGCGCGGGTGACCGGGCTGCTCTACCAGCTCGAAGACATCACGGCCCGGCTAGTGGCCGAAGCACGGGTGGAGCACCAGGCTTTCCACGATTCCCTGACCGATCTGCCCAACCGGCTGCTGCTGCTCGGCCGTCTCGACGACGCCCTGCACGCGGCTACGCAGAGCGGGCGCGGTGTCGGGGTACTTTTTCTCGATCTGGACGGCTTCAAGGCCGTGAACGACACGCTCGGCCACCAGGCCGGAGACGCCGTTCTCGTTGAAGTCGCCGCTCGTCTGGTGGGCGGCGCCCGCGCCAATGACACCGTGGCCCGCATCGGCGGCGATGAATTCGTCGTGCTCTGCCCCGACATCGCTTCGACCGCTGAGGTGGCCGTCATCGCCGAACGTCTGCAGCAGTCGCTCGTGCAACCGATCCGTGTTGGCACGGCGACCGCATCGATCGACGCGAGCATCGGAATCGCGTTCGGCAGTGGCTCGTCCGATCCCGAATCGCTGTTGAGTGACGCCGACCAGGCCATGTACCTGGTCAAGAATCAGGGTCACGGTGCGGTTGAAGTCGGCGGCGAACGCGTTCGCGCGGTCACGTCAAACCGGCTGGAGACCGAGATGGCCCTGCGCGAGGCCGTCGGCCGCGGCGAGATCGAGACCTGGTATCAGCCCATCGTCGACCTCCAAAACGGCGGGGCGGCCACGGTCGTCGCGACCGAGGCCCTGGCGCGCTGGCGACGCCCGGCCACCGGAATCATGATGCCGGGCGACTTCATCGCCCTCGCCGAAGAGTCCGGCCTCATCGCCGACATCGGCCAGGCGGTGCTCAACCAGGCCTGCCTCGCGGCAACGGGGCTCGACCGGGTGACCGTCAGCGTCAATGTCTCGGCCCGCCAGTTCACCCGCGACGATTTCAGTGACGTGGTGCGGCAGGCCCTGCGCGTGTCCGGGCTTCCGCCGGAGCAGCTTTGCCTGGAGCTGACTGAAAGCTCCCTCCTCGACGCCATCGGCACGGCCGCCGCGACGTTCGCCGAGCTGCGACAGCTCGGCGTGCGCCTCGCCATCGACGATTTCGGCACCGGCTATTCCTCGTTCACGCACCTGCGGGCTTTCACCTTCGACCTGCTCAAGATCGACATGACCTTCATTCAAGGCATCGAAGAATCGGGCCGCGACCGCGGAGTGGTCGAGGGAATTCTGCGGCTGGCTGACGTGCTGCACCTCGACGTGATCGCCGAGGGAATCGAGACCGCCGGTCAGCGCGACCTGCTGCGCGAGATGGGCTGCCGCTACGGTCAGGGCTATTACTTCTCCCGTCCCTCGCCGGCGGCGCAGCCCACCCTGGTCGCGCACCCGTGAGATCGCCCGAACTCAGTCCGTGTTGAGCAGCACGTAGACGATCCCCGCGATCTGGCCCGTCACCTGGTCGGGAACGTCGGCGCTCGGGGTGCCCGAGCTGAACGAGGTCACCGTCATCAGACGCTGACCGTTGTGCAGGCCGTCGAGAAATTGCAGTACGGCGTCGAGACTTCCCGTCACCGAGATCGTGACCGGCACGGCGACGAAATTGTCTGTGGTCACCAGTGGGCTCGGCGCGGCGGAGGCCGCATCCGCAGCCTCCGGCACCGTCGTGTCGGGCGTCGCGTCGGGCACCGTGGTGTCCGGTGCTGACGTGTCGGGCACGATCGGCGCATAGGGCAGTGCGTCGGCCGAGGAGAATTCGGTCAGGGTGACCGAGGTGCGGGCGGCGATCGCGTCGAGCTGACCGACAAAGGTGGGAAGCGCTGCCCCCTCCGGAATCGCCTCCCGAAGCACCGCGAGCTCGTCCTGCACCGTCTCGAGGCCGTCGAATTCGCGCTGCAGGGCAGCGAGCTGCAATTCGTAGACGTCGTTCTGCGCCAGCGCCGCGGTGCGCGTCGCGCGTGACGCGCTCAACTCCTCGAGTTTGGGTGAGATACCGAACGTGAATCCGGCCGAGACGACGAGCACGATGACGAGTATCGCCCCCACCAGCCACCATCTGGTCATCGTCACTGGGTCACCTCGGCTTCTGCGAATCGGTTGGAGAATGCCTCGGCGTTGACGTGCAGGGTGAGGCTCACCTCGTACCCGCCGGAGTCGAGCAGCGCCACCCGGTTCGGTGCGCTGTCCGCGTAGCCGGGCAGGGTCGCCATGGCGTCGAGCCAGTCCGGAACGCTCGGCAGGGTCGGGCTGGTCAGCGTGAGACTAACGGTGGCCACGCGCCTCGGCTGCAGCGGCGCGGTCGACTGCCCGTACGGCGCCCACGGCGAACCCGCGTCGAGCACCACGGCACTGATCACGACGTCGCCGGGCAGGCGCGTGCGTATCTGCTCCAGGTAATCGGTCCAGTTGATATCAACGGATGCCGCCAGGCGGCGCGCCGCGACCGTCGCGTCGACCTCCTCCTGCGCCCGGCGCACCTCCACGTACTCACCCTGCGCGGCGAGGAGTTCGGCCGTGCGGGCCTCGACGACGGCGAGGCTGGCCTCGCTGCGCTGCGCTTCCCAGAAGACGGCCGCGACGCCTCCGGCCGTGACGAACACGACCGCGACGACCGCGACGGCGAGTGCGCGGCGCAGCCGGCCTCCCTTCTGCTCGGCCGTGACTTCGGGCGGCAGCAGGTCGACCCGGGGTTCGCCGCCGATGACCGGGTCGTGCAGGGACTTCGCGGCGCTCATGCTGTTCGTCCGAGCGCGAGACCGAGTGCAACGAGATAGTCACCGCGGGAATTGACCAGCCGCTCGGCGTCGACGCCTTTGCCCACGGCGAGACCGCCGGTCGGGTTCGGCGGTACGACCGGCAGGCGGGTGAGGTCGGCGAGTTGGGCGGCGAACCCGCCCAGCCGGGCTCCGCCGCCGGTGAGGACGATGCGGGTGACGGGCAGGTCGCTGCGGGTGTGGATGAAATAGTTCACGGTGTTGCGCAGGCTCGCCAACAACTCGCTCACTCCCTCGTGAATGACGAGCGCAGCGGTCGCAGCGGCGCCGTCGGCAGCGGTATCGACCGACCCGCCGGCATCCACTGTGCTGGCCGTGAGCGGCCCGCCGAGGCCGATTCCCGACGCGCGTTTGAGGGCTTCCGCCTGATCGGCGGGCAGGTCGAGGTGCGCGGTCAGGGCCTGGGTGAGGTCGTCACCGCCGGCCGGAATGAGCCGCACGAACTGGGGCACACCGGCCGCCGTGATCACGACACTCGTCGTGCCGGCGCCGACGTCGATCTGCGCGACGACGTCGTCGGTGGGACCGCCGCGACGAATGGCCCGGCTGAGGGCGAACGGAATGAGGTCGACCGCCACCGGGTTGAGACCGGCCAGCTGCACCGCGCGAACGTTGCGCAACACGACATCTTTCACCGCGGCGATGAGCAGTCCATTGAGCTGCGGCCCCGACTGGCCGTCACCGGGCATCGCCTTGATCGGGTAGAAGTCCAGCAGGGCCTCGGACACCGGAACGGAGAGCAGGTCCTGCACCTGGAACGGCAATGCTTCGCGGATGCTGCGCATCGGTTGCGCAGGCACGGTCAGGTCGCGAGCAACCACCCGGTGATTGCCCATGCCGATGACCACATTCTTGCTGGTGAACTTGCCGCCGGCCCATAACCGTTTCAGCTGGGAAGCCACCGTGTTGGGCTCGAGAACTTCGCCGCGCCCCACGGCACCGTCGGGCAACGCCTCCTCATGAAAGCGCACGATTGTTGGTTGCTCCCGGCTGGCGTCGGCCAGTTCAACCGCGCGCAACGAGGCCCGGCCGATGTCGATGCCGACAACGTGGCGCGTCATAGTGTGTTATCCATCGTTCAGGTCCCTCATTGACGTCATGTTTCCCAGCCGGGCAACAGCACCGGCCGAACCTCCCCCGGTGACCGTGCCGGTCTCGAGGTCGATTCCCGGCAGCCCGAGCGGCGCGGACTCGAACCGGGTGTTGTTCTTGAAGTCGTTGGCGCCGTTCGCGTAGAGCTGGCCGCGCCATTCGAAGTTGTTCATGGCGTTGAACCGGCACGGGGTGTAGGTCATCGCGTCGAGTGTGGGCGCGATCGTGAAGCTGTTTTTCATCCAGAAGTCGCCCTGCAGCACACCGCAGGTGGGCAGCTGGTCGGCCACCAGGTCGGGCGTGATGAACCAGAGCTTGTGCCGCGCAGTCGTCGAGGACTGAAATTGCACATTGTTGACGAAGGTGAATTTGTTCGCGAAGATCACGACGTCGCCCGGCAGCTTCACCGTGCCGACGGCGGTGACGCCGAGCGGGCAAAGGGCCAGGGCGTTGATGATGATGGGTTTGCCGCCGTTCACCGCCACGGCCGCGGCCAGAAGGCTCGTGTCGATCGTGCAGCCGAGGCCGATCGGCGCGACGCGGTACGGCAGCCCGTTCGCGTCGACCCAGTCGCTCGGCACGTAGTTCAGGTCCACCCAGGCCGGCACGGTCGGAATGGGCGTGCCGACGGTGTTCCGGGTGTAAACGCCACCGATCCGGCTGGCCCGCTGGGCCGCGGTCAGGTTGACGCTCGCCGCGGTCAGGTTGCCGGTAACTGCGCCGAGCGTCGCCGCCCCGGATGCCCAGGCGTTGCCCTCGATGGAACATCCGCTGATATTGAGGTTGCCAGCCGCTACGACGACATCGCCCTCGATCACGGTGTTGTTGGAGCACGACACGTTGCCGTTTTTCACCTGGATGGCCGCCCGGCCCGACTCGGCAACGAGCAGGTTGGCGTTGTTCATGAATACCACGCCACCGTGGAGATACATGGCTGCACCACTGGGCTGCACGCCGGGGGACACGGCCGATTCGTAATCGAAGATGGCCTCGACCGTGGCCTCGTCCGACGCCGGGCCGGTGAGCGAGCTGCCGGTGGATTCGACGCGCAGCCGCACGGCCGGCACACCGACCGGCGGGCAGCCCGCCACCCAGGCGTCACCGGTCCCGCTCACTGAGTACGACACCGCGGCCGTGAACTGCGGCGACGAGCGCGAGAAAGCGGGGCGACAGGTGCCCGTGGTCAGGCTGAGTTGGGCGGCGCTGACACCGCTTTCGGCGGCGGCGACCGATTGCACCGACGCCCGGGTGCTGCGGGTGAAATCGAGCGAGTACAGCGTGGCCGTGGTCAGGGTGAGCGTGATCACGATCAGCACGCCCATGACGCCGATCACGCCCATGAGCGCGCTGCCCCGCTCGGTGCCCGGGTGGCCGAGCTGTCTTTGGTTCAGAGGCACGGGGCACCCACCGTTGCGAGTGTGCGCGGCGTCACCGTCGTGTTGACGATCACGGAGGGCTGGGTGCCGGCCTCAAGATCGAGGGCGATCGTGATGCGGTCGTTGACCCCGCCGAAAACCGCTGAGCCGTTCGTGCTGACGCCCTCGCCGAGCTTGATCCAGCTCGCCAGGTCGCCGCCGGGTGCCGCGATGAGGCTCGCCGGTGAAATGCGTTTCGTGTAGACCGAGCCGCCGGCCGCCGGTGTGTAGAACCATGCCTGGCACGCCCACACCACGGATGCCGCGCTGCCCGCTGTTCGTGCCACCAGGAGTTGGGTGTCGTCGATGTTCTGCAACGACACCTGTGAGGCGTTCCGCACGCCGGACTGCACCGACCGGCTGATCAGCTGGCCGAGATTGGTCGCTTCGGTCGTGCTGCGCACGTCACGCTCGGTTCCGACCGAGCTGATCAACATGCCGCCGACGATCACCAGTATGACCACGGCAAAACTCACGTAGACCAGTAGTTCGATCAGGGTGAATCCCGACTCCGGCGCCGTCGAAGCGGATGCAGCGGTGCCTCTGGCAGCGGAGCCGGTCACGGCCGCGCCGGTCACGGCCGCGCCGGTCACGGCGCATCCAGCAGAATGAGAGTCTCCGCGGCGGCCAGTTCCTCGGATGAGCCGACGTCTGACACCCAGACCCGCAGCTGCACGACGCGCAGGTACGGCTCGACGCAAACATCGGACACCGGCAGGTCAAGGCTGAGGTGCGGTTGCAGCAGACCACGCTCGGTCGACACCACCGCCGGAACGATCGCGGTGATGGCCTTGACCGCTGAGCAGCTCGACCCGGCGGCCCCGACGCGCTCCAATTGCTGGGCAACGATTTGGGTCGCTTCGGTGAGGCGAGCGTTCGCGGCGGTCACTCGAACGCTCTGCACCAGAATGGGAAGGAACGCCACCGCCAGGATCCCGATCAGGAACATGGCCACGACAATCTCCACCACCCCGAAACCGCGCTCGTCGCACGGTTCCGGGACGCGTTTCGGCCGCGAGGGCATGGTCGCCCCTTTCACTGGTGGTTAGCGCAGGCGCGGTTACGGAGTTGTTGCAACTGCGACGAACGCCGTGCTGCAGGTGCCTTGGACGGCGGCCCCGTTGTCATCAATGGCGAAGGTTCGCGTCGAGCCGGTGTATTTTCCGCTGATGCAAAAGGCAGCGGCCGAACCGGTGAGCGTCACGGTGACTTCTTTGCTCTCGGTGTACGCGCTCGCGGCGGCCAGGCTGGCGGGGAAGGTGTTGGTGACCATCTCAGCGACGACGGCGGTCTTCGCCTGGGTGATCTGCGCCTTGACGGCGCTGTCCTTGGCGCCCTCCTGCTGGTTGAGGAAGATCGGGATGGCCACGGCGGCGAGCACGCCGATGATGAGCACGACCACGAGCAATTCGATCAGGGTGAAGCCCTGTTGCCGATCGCGAATCGCGGTGCGTGTGCGGGTGAGTGCGGCCAGGGTGCGGTGAATCATCGGTCGAATCATGAGCTTGTGTCCTTATTGCTGTGCAAGAGTTGCTGCGCAGGAATTGCTGCAAATATTGCTGTCGAGGTGGGGATGGTGGGTAAATGGGAAATGCCAAAAACTCACCTGTTTTGATCTTACGGTTTCAGTCCCCTTAATGGGGGTCTTTTCGTAAAGTCATTCTCCGTGACCTCAGATGGACTATTTCACGTACTCGAAGATGCTGAACATGGGCAGGTACAGGGCCACGATCATGCCGCCGATCACCACACCGATGAATGCGATCATGAGCGGCTCGATGAGGGCCGTGAGCTGCTCGGTGGTGGCCTGCACCTCCTGGTCGTAGAAGTCGGCGACCTTGGCGAGCATCTGCTCGAGTGCGCCGGCATCTTCCCCGACGGCGATCATCTGCACGACCATCGGCGGAAAGATCGGCTCCAGCGCCAGTGGACCCGCTATCGAGCCGCCCTGCCGCACCGACTCGGCGACCTTCCGCAGGGCGGATTCGATCACCCAGTTGCCGCTCGTCTCGCCGACGATGGCGAGCGACTGCAGAATAGGCACACCAGCGGCGATCATGGTCGAGAAATTGCGGCTGAACCGCGCAATAGCGAGCTTCATGAGCAATCGACCGAAGACCGGCAGTTTGAGCTTGAACGGGTCGAGCCGGCGGCGCACCGCTTCGGTGTTCTTGTTGGTGCGCCACCAGAACGCGAGAGCGGCGCCGAGCACCAGCAGAAGCGGCCCGAGCCAGACCATCATCCTGGACAGCACCACGAGCACCTGGGTGGGCAGCGGCAACTCGCCGCCGAGCCCGGCGAACATCTTCTCGAAGACCGGCACGATGAAGATCAGCATGCCGATGACGGCCAGCACCGCCATGATGAGCACGACGACCGGGTAGGCCAGCGCCGACTTGATCGTGTCTCGCAGCTTCACTTCCGATTCGAAATTGGCGGCCACCGAGGTGAGCGAACCTTCGAGAAAACCCCCGGTCTCGCCGGCGCGCACGAGGTTGATCATGATCGGCGGAAAAACCTGCGCATGCTTCGCCATAGCCTCCGACAGCGACGCTCCGGTTTCCACCTCGGTGCGAATGGTCGCCAGGATTCGTGCGAGCTGTGGGTTTTCGGTCTGCTCAGAGAGAATGTTCAGCGTGCGCAGCAGGGACAGCCCCGCACTGGTCATGGTGGCCATCTGTCGGCTCATGATGGCGAGGTCCTTCAGCCCCACCCCCTTGGAGAAACCGGGGATGCGCAATTCCCGTTTCAGCCCGGTACCGACACTGACCTCCGCCACCGAGATCGGTGCAAGTCCCATGGTACGCAGACGCTGCGTGGCCGCGTTCTCGGACGCGGCATCGAGGCGGCCGCTGACGATCTTACCCACCCCATTGCGGCCCCGGTAGGCGAAGACGCCGCCCGTGGTCATTGCGGTTCCCGCATGGAGTAGGAGTCACCAAAGTCGATGCCGTCCGATGACGCCGGACCGGCTGCGCTGTCGCCCGCATCCGACTGTCGCAGCAGCTGGGCGAGGCTGGCCCGATCCTGCGCCTTCTCTTCGGCTGCTTTTCGGGTGATGAGCCCGGTCGTGACGAGTTCGGCGAGGTGCTGGTCCATGGTGTTCATGCCGAGGGCCCGCCCGGCCTGCATGGCCGACGGAATCTGATAGGTCTTCCCTTCTCGGATCAGGTTTGCGATGGCCGGGGTCGCCACGAGCACTTCAATGGCCACGGCCCGTCCGCCACCGATTTTCTTGATCAGTGCCTGGCAGACCACGCCTTGCAGGGTCGCTGCGAGCTGGGCGCGCACCTGCTCCTGTTGGAACGGCGGGAAAACATCAATGATGCGGTCGATGGTCTGTGCGGCATTCTGGGTGTGCAGGGTGGCGAATACGAGGTGCCCCGTCTCCGCAGCGGTCAGCGCCACCGAGATGGTCTCCAGGTCTCGCAGCTCACCGATCAGGATCACATCGGGGTCCTGCCGCAGCACGTGTTTGAGAGCGGATGCGAAGCTGTGCGTATCGTGGCCCACCTCGCGTTGGTTCACCAGGGATTTCTGATGCTTGTGCAGGAACTCGATGGGGTCTTCGACGGTGACGATGTGATCGGCCCTGGTGCGGTTGACGAGGTCGATGAGGGCGGCGAGCGTTGTCGACTTGCCCGATCCGGTCGGTCCGGTCACGAGCACGAGGCCGCGGGCCAGCTGGGCGAAATTGCCGACCGATTGGGGAACGCCGAGATCGGAGAGCGGTCTGATCTCCAGCGGGATCAGCCGGAACGCGCCGCCGACCGAGCCGCGCTGAATGAAGTAATTCACTCGAAAGCGGGCTCCGCCAGCCGTGTACGCGAAATCGAGCTCGAGTTCACGTTCGAACTGCTCGAGTTGCGCCGCGGTGAGCAGACTGTGCAGGGCGGGCGTGACCTTGTCTCGCATCCACTTGCTGGAATTCTCCAGCGGTCGCAAATTGCCGTCGACCCGCACGCACGGCGGAGCCCCCACGGTGACGTGCAGGTCGGAGGCGCCGAGATCGAGCACGGTCAGCAGTGCCGCAATGAGATCGGGGTCAGGCCCTTCGTCCAGCGGCGACCGCTGGCCGCGTCGGGTCGGCTCGGCCGCGTCCTCTTCCTCGCGCGCCGCTGCCCCGCCGGCCGGTTCCGGCACGTCGAGGGCTGGATCGTCGAGGGGCCAGGCCGCGCCGGCCGCCCCCGGGGGCGTGACCGGGATTTCGTAGATGGGGTGGGTCATGACACTGGTCCTTTCGACCTAAGCAACCACGCGCAGAATTTCTTCGATGGAAGTGAGACCGAGGCGCACCTTGGCCCACCCGTCGTCACGCAGGGAGATCATTCCCTGCTCCCGGGCAGCGAGCGTGATTGCCGCGCTCGAAGCCCTGGCTACACAGAGACGTTCGATTTCCTCGGTGACCGTCATCACCTCATGTACGGCAAGCCGGCCCCGATAGCCGGTGTGCGAACAGTTGATGCAGCCGGCGGCTTTGTAGATCACCGTCGGTCTCGCGTGGGTGAATCGTTCGACGTTGGCGTCGAATCGAAGGGACGTCAGTTCGTCAATGCTGCGCGTATCGGGCACCTTGCAGCGGTCACACAGGCGGCGGGCCAGCCGTTGAGCCACCACGCAGTCGAGGGCACTGCCCACGAGAAAAGGTTCTATCCCCATCTCGGTGAGGCGGGTGATCGCGCTCGGTGCGTTGTTGGTGTGCAGGGTGGAGAGCACAAGGTGACCGGTGAGCGCCGCCTCGATCGCGATCTGGGCGGTCTCGTGGTCGCGAATCTCACCGAGCAGAACAACGTCGGGATCGCACCGCAAAATGCTGCGGAGTGCGCTCGCAAAGGTGAGGCCCGCCTTCGGGTTCACCTGCACCTGGTTGATGCCCGCCATACGGTATTCGACGGGGTCTTCGACGGTGATGACATTGATCTCCGCACGGGCGACCGAGTGCAGGGTCGTGTAGAGAGTCGTCGACTTTCCCGACCCGGTCGGCCCCGTCACGAGGATCATGCCGTAGGGCTTGGAGTAGGCCTTCTTGAAGTCGTCATAGTTGTGGTCGAGCAGCGACAGTGCGCGCAGGTCCATGCTCGTCGTCGAGTTGTCGAGAATACGCATCACGACCTTTTCGCCCCAGACCGTCGGCAGGGTCGCTACTCGCAAGTCGATTTTTCGGCCGCCGTGACTGACCGACATGCGGCCGTCCTGGGGTTTGCGCCGTTCGGCAATATCGATATCAGCCATGATTTTGAGGCGGCTGATCACTCCGTTCTGAATACTTTTCGGCGCGCTCGGCATCTCGTGCAGCACGCCGTCGATGCGATAGCGCACCCGCAGGCTTGCCTCTCCAGGCTCGATGTGAATGTCACTGGCCTTGTCCTGAATGGCCTGGCTCACCAGCAAATTCACGAACCGCACGATGGGCGCGCCGTCGTCGTTGACCTCGTCGCTGGGGTCCGGCGTCGACGAAATGGAGTCGTGTTCTTCCTCGAGCGTGGTCGTCAGGTTGCTGAGCTCGTCGTCGGCACGGTGATACCGCGCGATGGCCGCGAGCAGGTCCGATCTTTCGGCGACGACCGGGGAGACCCGCAGGCGGGCAGCTTCACCGACATCGTCGAGCGCAAACACGTTACCTGGGTCGACCATCGCGAGCACGAGACGTCCGGCCACGATCCCGATCGGCAGCACCTCATGGCGTCGACAGATCAACGGTGACACGAGGGCGAGGGCACTCGCCTCGACCGCGTATTCGAGCAGTTCAACGAAGGGGAGGTTGGCCTGGGCGGCCCGCGCCTTGGCGAACTGCAGCTCGGTGATCACTCCGCTGTCAACGAGCCGCCGCACGGCGCCCTCGTCGGCCGGATCACCGGCCATCAGGGTGTCGAGCACCTCGATCGGCAGCAAGCCGTGCAGAATGAGAATCTCGGTCAGGGTTGCCACGCGGGCCTCCCCCGAACTGGTCACATCTACTCTAGACCCCGAGTATACGTCCCCCGCCCCCGTTTTTTCTCCTCCCCTCCACTTCCCTCTCCCCTGCGCCCTCTGCCCTTCCGGCACTTTCCGGGCCCGGGCCCGGAAAGTGCGACCACGATAGATCATGGGCCCAGTTGCCTAAGGTGGTCCCGGACGGCGGGGCGCACCTGCGAAGCCAGCGGGCGGCATCCGCTTACCCTGCACATGCTCGCCGACCCGTGTGTGCTCGCCGACCCGGGCTTAAATAACGGATGGCCCCTGCCGAAGCAGGAGCCATCCGTTGGTGCTAACCGAGGTTAGTTGTACGTACCGGGAGCCAGGTCGTCCGACGAGAAGCTGTCGAAGTCGACGAAGCTCAGGTCACCCTCGTTGAACGTGGCATCTTCGGTGAAGATGCGGTTCGGGTAACGCTCAGCCTTGGCTTCTTCCGTTGCCTCGACGGTGACGTCGCGGTAGCGGGGAAGGCCGGTGCCGGCGGGGATCAACTTACCGATGATGACGTTCTCCTTGAGGCCCATCAGCGGGTCGCTCTTGCCTTCCATGGCCGCCTGGGTCAGAACCCGGGTGGTCTCCTGGAAGGAAGCGGCCGACAGCCAGGACTCGGTCGCCAGGGAAGCCTTGGTGATACCCATGACCTCCTGGCGAGCGGATGCCGTCTTCTTGCCCTCGGTGAGCGCGGTGCGGTTGAGGTCGTTGTACTTCAACCGGTCAACGAGCTCGCCCGGAAGCAGTCCGGTGTCGCCGTGTTCGACGACGGTCACCTTGCGAAGCATCTGGCGAACGATGACCTCGATGTGCTTGTCGTGAATCGGTACACCCTGCGAACGGTAGACCTCCTGCACACCGGAGACGAGGTGCTTCTGCACCGCACGAACACCCTTGACACGAAGAACTTCCTTCGGGTCGACGGCGCCGATGATGATCTGCTGTCCGAGCTCGACGTGCTGGCCGTCTTCGACGAGCAGGGTCGAACGCTTGAGCACCGGGTAGGCGATAGCTTCGTCGCCGCTGTCGGGGGTCAGGATGACCTTGCGGCCCTTGTCCGAATCCTCGATCGTGATGCGTCCGGCGGAGTCGACGATGGGCGACGCACCCTTGGGGGTACGCGCCTCGAACAGCTCCTGTACACGCGGCAGACCCTGAGTGATGTCGTCAGCGGATGCCGACCCACCCGTGTGGAAGGTACGCATGGTCAGCTGGGTGCCGGGCTCACCGATGGACTGCGCGGCGATGATACCGACGGCCTCACCGATGTCGACGAGCTGGCCCGTGGCGAGCGAGCGGCCGTAGCAGACCGCACACACACCGACGGCCGACTCACAGGTGAGGACGGAACGCACCTTGATGGTTTCGACACCACCGGCGATGAGCTTCGCGATGAGCACGTCTCCGACGTCGTCTCCGGCGTCGGCGATGACCTCACCGGCAGCGTTGACCGCGGCTGCGGCCAGGCTGCGAGCGTAGACCGCGTTCTCAACGTTGAAGTCGACCAGGAGGCCGCCGTCTTCGTCGCGCAGGAGCGCACCGGTCGTGGCATCGGTTCCGGCGATGGGCAGTTCGAGACCCTTCGTCGTTCCACAGTCGTCTTCGCGGATGATGACATCCTGCGAGACGTCAACGAGACGACGGGTGAGGTATCCCGAGTCGGCGGTACGCAGAGCCGTGTCGGCCAGTCCCTTACGAGCACCGTGAGTAGCAATGAAGTACTCGGCGACGGACAGGCCTTCGCGGTAGCTCGAGATGATCGGGCGAGGGATGATCTCACCCTTCGGGTTGTTCACGAGGCCTCGCATGCCGGCGATGTTACGCACCTGCAGCCAGTTACCACGAGCACCTGAGGTGACCATGCGGTTGATCGTGTTGTCGGCCGGGAAGTTCGCCTGCATCGCTGCGGCGACGTCTTCCGTGGCACGGGTCCAGATCTGGATGAGCTCCTGGCGACGTTCGAGGTCGGTCGTGAGACCCTTGTCGAACTGTGCCTGAACCTTGGCGGCCTGCTTCTCGTAGCCGGCAACGATCTGCGGCTTGTTCGGCGGGGTGAGGATGTCACTGAGCGCAACGGTGACACCGGAACGGGTTGCCCAGTAGAAACCGGCATCCTTGATCCGGTCGAGGGTTGCAGCGACCTCCACCTTGACGTACCGCTCCGCGAGGTCGTTGACGATGGTCGACATGGTGACCTTGTTGGCAACGTCTTCGAAGTACGGGTAGTCGGCCGGAAGCGCCTCGTTGAAGATGGCGCGACCGAGGCTCGTGGTGACGAGAACGGTTCCGACAGCCTGACCGTTGACCAGTTCGACACCCTCGGGCTGGGTGCCCTCGGTGAAGTACTTGTCGGTCAAGCGGATGCGCACCTTGGCATTCAGGTCGAGCGACTTCTGGTCGAACGCGAGAATGGCCTCCGACACGGTGGAGAATGCGCGGCCTTCTCCGACCACACCTTCCTTCAACGTGGTGAGGTGGTGCAGACCGATGATCATGTCCTGGGTGGGCAAGGTCACCGGGCGGCCGTCAGACGGCTTGAGGATGTTGTTCGAGGCGAGCATCAGGATGCGTGCCTCGGCCTGGGCTTCAACCGAGAGCGGAAGGTGGACGGCCATCTGGTCACCATCGAAGTCGGCGTTGAACGCCGCGCAGACGAGGGGGTGCAGCTGGATTGCCTTACCTTCAACGAGCTGAGGCTCGAAGGCCTGGATGCCCAGACGGTGCAGGGTGGGTGCACGGTTGAGCATGACGGGGCGCTCGCGGATGATCTCCTCGAGCACGTCCCAGACCTGCGGACGCGAGCGTTCGACCATGCGCTTGGCGGCCTTGATGTTCTGAGCGTGGCTCAGGTCGATCAGGCGCTTGATCACGAACGGCTTGAACAGCTCGAGTGCCATCTGCTTGGGCAGACCACACTGGTGCAGCTTGAGCTGCGGGCCGACCACGATGACCGAACGGCCGGAGTAGTCCACGCGCTTGCCGAGCAGGTTCTGACGGAAACGACCCTGCTTTCCCTTGAGCATGTCGCTCAGGGACTTGAGGGCACGGTTTCCGGTACCCGTGACCGGGCGACCACGACGACCGTTGTCGAACAGTGCGTCGACAGCTTCCTGCAGCATCCGCTTCTCGTTGTTCACGATGATCTCGGGAGCTCCGAGGTCGAGCAGACGACGCAGGCGGTTGTTGCGGTTGATCACACGACGGTAGAGGTCGTTGAGGTCGCTGGTCGCGAAACGGCCACCGTCGAGCTGCACCATCGGGCGCAGTTCGGGCGGGAGCACGGGAACGACGTCGAGCACCATTCCGGCCGGCGAGTTGCCGGTCATGATGAAGGCGTTGACCACGCGCAGACGCTTGATGGCGCGGATCTTCTTCTGACCCTTGCCCTCGGCGATCTGCAGGTGCAGGTTTTCGCTCTCGGTGACCAGGTCGAAGGCCTCGAGGCGCTTCTTGATGGCTTCGGCGCCCATGTAGGCCTCGAAGTACATACCGAAACGGTCCTGGAGCTCGTGGAAGACGGAGTCTTCCGGCTTCAGGTCGCCGACCTTGAGGGTGCGGAAGTCTTCCCACACACGCTCGAGGTGAGCGATCTGCTCGTCCAGAGACTTGCGAATCTGGCCCATTTCCTTCTCGGCGGCGTCCTTGGTGCGCTTCTTCTGGTCGCTCTTGGCGCCTTCGGCCTCCAGTGCTGCGAGGTCGGTTTCGAGGCGCTGCAGGCGATCGGCGATGCGCGAGTCGCGGCTGGACTCGATGGTCTTGAGTTCGAGGCGCAGCTCGTTCTCGAGGCCAGGCATGTCCTGGTGGCGACCGTCTTCATCTACCGTGATGACCATGTAGGCGGCGAAGTAAATGACCTTTTCGAGGTCCTTCGGAGCCATGTCCAGCAGGTAGCCGAGACGCGAGGGCACACCCTTGAAGTACCAGATGTGCGTGACGGGGGCAGCGAGTTCGATGTGGCCCATGCGCTCACGGCGCACCGACGACTTCGTGACCTCGACACCGCAACGCTCGCAGACGATGCCTTTGAAGCGAACACGCTTGTACTTGCCACAAGAGCATTCCCAGTCCCGTGAGGGTCCGAAGATCTGCTCACCGAACAGGCCGTCTTTTTCCGGCTTGAGCGTGCGGTAGTTGATGGTTTCGGGCTTCTTGACCTCACCGTGCGACCAACGACGGATGTCGTCTGCGGTAGCCAGGCCAATACGAAGCTCGTCAAATGTTGTTACGTCGAGCAATTTCTCTCCTTGGAAAGTTTTCGAAGTTTCTTTGGACCGGGCTTAGATGTCGTCGATGGACGACGACTCAAACCGGGTGGAAATGTTGATGCCGAGTTCTTCCGCAGCACGGAACACCTCGTCATCCGTGTCGCGCAGGCTGACTGCGGTGCCGTCGGCCGAAAGCACTTCGACGTTCAGGCAGAGCGACTGCATTTCCTTGATAAGAACCTTGAAGCTCTCGGGAATGCCGGGTTCCTGGATGTTCTCACCCTTGACGATGGCTTCGTACACCTTGACGCGGCCGAGGATGTCGTCAGACTTGATGGTCAGGAGTTCCTGCAGGGCGTAAGCGGCTCCGTATGCTTCGAGCGCCCACACCTCCATCTCACCGAAACGCTGGCCACCGAACTGCGCCTTACCACCCAGCGGCTGCTGCGTGATCATGGAGTACGGTCCGGTCGAACGAGCGTGGATCTTGTCGTCGACGAGGTGGTGCAGCTTCAGGATGTACATGTAGCCGACGGACACCGGCATCGGGAACGGCTCGCCGGAGCGGCCGTCGAAGAGCTGGGTCTTTCCGGTGGAACCGATGAGGCGTTCGCCGTCGCGGGTCAGGGTCGTGGAGTCCAGAAGGCCCTCGATCTCGATCTCGAGCGCACCGTCGAACACCGGGGTGGCGACCTTCGTGCCGGGGGCTGCGCTGAAGGCGTGCTCCGGAAGACGAGCAGCCCACTTCGGCTTGCCCTCGACGTTCCAGCCCTGCTTCGCAATCCAGCCGAGGTGCGTTTCCAGCACCTGGCCGAAGTTCATTCGACCGGGGATGCCGAGCGGGTTGAGGATGATGTCAACCGGGGTTCCGTCGGCGAGGAACGGCATGTCCTCGATCGGCAGAATACGGGAGATGACACCCTTGTTGCCGTGACGGCCGGCGAGCTTGTCACCCTCGGTGATCTTGCGCTTCTGGGCGATGAACACGACAACGCGCTGGTTGACGCCCGAGCCGAGCTCGTCGTCGCCGTCCTGCGAGTCGAACACCTTGACACCGATGATGGTGCCGCGCTCACCGTGGGGAACCTTGAGCGAGGTGTCGCGAACTTCGCGGCTCTTCTCGTTGAAGATGGCGCGCAGCAGGCGTTCCTCAGCGGAGAGCTCGGTCTCGCCCTTGGGCGTGACCTTGCCCACGAGGATGTCGCCGGGGCGAACCTCGGCTCCGATGCGAATGATGCCACGCTCGTCGAGGTCGGCGAGGAAGTCCGGCGACACGTTGGGAAGGTCGCGAGTGATCTCTTCCTTACCCAGCTTGGTGTCGCGGGCATCCACTTCGTACTCTTCGATGTGAATCGAGGAGAGGGTGTCGTCTTTCACCAGGTTCTGGCTCAGGATGATCGCGTCCTCGAAGTTATAGCCTTCCCACGGCATGAATGCCACGAGCAGGTTCTTTCCGAGGGCGAGTTCGCCCTGGTCGGTGGCGGGTCCGTCGGCGATGACCTCGCCGGCTTCGATGCGCTCACCGGCGTTGACGATCACGCGGTGGTTGAAGCTCGTGCCCTGGTTGGAGCGGCTGAACTTGCGCAGGTAGTAGTCCTGCGTGCCGCCCTCATCGAGCTGGATGGTGACGACGTCAGCCGACACTTCGGAGACCACACCGGGCTTCGACGCGGTGAGCACGTCACCGGCGTCGATGGCCGTGTAGACCTCCATGCCGGTTCCGACGAGCGGGCTGTCGCTGAGAAGAAGCGGCACAGCCTGACGCTGCATGTTGGCACCCATGAGCGCGCGGTTTGCATCGTCGTGCTCGAGGAACGGGATGAGGCTGGTCGCAACCGACACCATCTGGCGCGGCGAGACATCCATGTAGCCGATGTCTTCAGCGGGAACGAGGTCGACCTCGCCACCCTTCTTACGAGCGAGCACGCGGGCCTCGGCGAAGTGCGAGTCCTTCGTGAGCGGCGCGTTGGCCTGGGCGACGATGAAGTCGTCTTCCTCACTCGCGGTGAGGTAATCGATGGTCTCGGTGACCTTGTTGTTGAGTACACGACGGTACGGCGTCTCGATGAAGCCGAACGCGTTGATCTGCGCGAACGAGGCGAGCGAGCCGATCAGGCCGATGTTCGGGCCTTCCGGGGTCTCAATGGGGCACATGCGGCCGTAGTGCGAGGGGTGAACGTCTCGCACCTCGACGCCGGCGCGGTCACGGGACAGACCACCCGGGCCCAGCGCGGACAGGCGACGCTTGTGCGTCAATCCAGCGAGCGGGTTGTTCTGGTCCATGAACTGCGACAGCTGCGAGGTACCGAAGAACTCCTTGATCGCGGCGACGACGGGGCGCACGTTGATCAGGGTCTGCGGGGTGATCGCTTCGATGTCCTGCGTCGTCATGCGCTCGCGAACGACGCGCTCCATGCGGGACAGGCCGGTGCGCACCTGGTTCTGAATGAGCTCGCCAACGGCACGGATACGACGGTTACCGAAGTGGTCAATGTCGTCGATGTCGATGTTGATGTCGGTCATCTTGCCGTCGCGCAGGCCCGGAAGGGTGGTCTGGTTGTCGTGCAGGGCAACGAGGTACTTGATGGTGGCCAGGATGTCCGCGAGCGTCAGTACGGAGTCGCTGAGCGGCGCCTCGAGGCCGAGCTTGCGGTTGATCTTGTAACGACCAACCTTGGCCAGGTCGTAGCGCTTGGAGTTGAAGAAGAAGTTGTCGAGGAGCGCACGCGCAGCCTCGGCGGCAACCTGCTCGCCGGGACGAAGCTTGCGGTAGATGTCCTTGAGGGCTTCTTCCTTGGTGAGGATGTTGTCCTTCTCAAGGGTGAGCTCGATGGACGCGTAGCCCTTGAACTCTTCGAGGATCTGCTCGCTAGTGAGGCCGAGGGCCTTCAGGAACACGGTCACGGACTGCTTGCGCTTGCGGTCGATGCGCACGCCAACCTGGTCGCGCTTGTCGATCTCGAATTCAAGCCAGGCACCACGGCTCGGGATGACTCGGGCGGAGTAGATGTCCTTGTCAGACGTCTTCTCCTGCTCGCGGTTGAAGTACACGCCCGGGGAACGCACCAGCTGCGACACGACGACACGCTCGGTGCCGTTGATCACGAAGGTGCCCTTGGGGGTCATCAACGGGAAGTCACCCATGAACACGGTCTGAGTCTTGATCTCACCAGTGAGGTGGTTCATGAATTCAGCGTTCACGTAGAGGGGTGCGGAGTAGGTCTTACCCTTTTCCTTGCACTCGTCAATGGTGTACTTCTCCGGCTCGAGCTCCGGGTTGGTGAACGACAGCTGCATCGTTTCGCCGAGGTCTTCGATGGGAGAGATCTCCTCGAAGATCTCATCGAGCCCGGTGCGATTCGGCAGGTCCTGGCGTCCGGCTTTCTGGGCCTCGGCGACGCGAGCCTTCCAGATGTCGTTGCCGACGAGCCAGTCAAAGCTCTCGGTCTGCAAAGCGAGCAGATCCGGAACGTTCAAGTGGTCGCTGATCTTTGCGAACGACAGACGCTCGTGCGAGCGGCCGTTCTTGGGTGAGTTGGTGGTTGCGTTGCGCGCAGCAGCCAAGGAAATAACCTCCGTGGACCCCGTCAGGTCTAGTTACTGTTATTGGTGATGACTCCGCAGACCCTCATAAGAGGTGTGCCTCAAGGTGGCTTGAACACGCAAAGCCGACCGCAATATGAAGGCATAGTTTGTCTGGGAGCGCAAGGGTCAACTATATGCCTTCCTGACCGGTGTGTCCACCTAATTGTTGCGATCAAGCAGATTCTCAGGTATAACCCCCTCAGTTCTGGCCGCAAAGGCGGCAAATCGTGGCTGAACGCATGCCGGAGCTCTCTCACGAAACGGATGGCGCGGCGCCGCCCCACGGATCGTGCGCAGTCGGCCCCGTGGGAGGGCGCACACTGGAACCATGAGCACTGGGCGTAAGAGTGAGGCGAGCGACGGGCATCCGTCTGTCGTGTTGACGTTGAGCGGACACACCGCGGTGATCGAGCCTGACCGGTTCACCCCCGGCAGCTTTCAGCTCGTGGTCGACGGCACGCCGCAGTCGCACGTGAACCTCGACCACCCGGACGAGTTGTTCTTCGAGTACATCCAGCGCATCGGGCACGTGATCGACCTGCTCGGCGATCCGCACGAGCCGATCACGGCGGTGCACCTCGGGGCCGGCGCCCTCACGCTGCCGCGCTATGTGGAGGCGACCCGGCCGGGTTCCCGCCAGCAGGTCGTCGAGATCGAGAGCGACCTGATCGACCTCGTTCGCGAGGTGCTGCCGTGGGACAAACGCGCTCAGTTGCGGGTGCGCCACGGCGATGCGCGCGAGGTGCTCGGCAAACTGCCCGCGGGACTGCACGGCGCCGTCGACCTCGTCGTGGTCGACATCTTTTCGGGAGCGCGCACCCCGAAGCATGTGACGAGCCGCGAATTCTTCGCGCTCACCGCCCCGCTGTTGTCGGCGCGTGGCGTGCTCGCCGTCAACGTAGCGGATGGTCCCGGCCTCGCGTTCGCGCGGGGCCAGGCCGCCACCCTCTCGGCGGTGTTCGAACACGTGATCGGTTTCGCCGAGACGCAGGTGCTCAAGGGCCGACGGTTCGGCAATATCGTGTTCGTGGCAGCGCACACGCCGATCGACCTGAACTGGATTCCGCGCTTGCTCGCCAACGGACCGCACCCGGCGAAGGTGATTGAGGGAGCGGAACTGAAAGCGTTCATGGCCGGATCTCTCGTGGCGACCGACGAGACCTCGACCCAGTCACCGCTGCCGGGCCGCACGGTCTTTCAGATCGGGCACTAGCTTGCTCCGGGGCTAATTCAGGAGATGCGGGCGCGGCGCGGGGGCGGCATCCGCTTTCTCGCGGTTGCGCCACGACCCATACTGCGATTTTCCTGATTAAGCCACCGGGCCGGCGCGACACCGTCGGAGCTACGGCCGGATGCCCGCCCGCGGCGGTACTCTGGGTGCACCCGTCAATCACCGCGGCCCCCGGCCGCCCTCGCCATTACAGGAACACACCCTGAGTTTCATCATCGGTTACGACCCCATCACCCTGCGCGAAAAAGTCGACCTGCTGGCCGCCGGCGAGCGGCTGGAAGAACTCGGCAACCTGCGCAGCCTGGCCGCGCTCAACGAGAAGGTTGCCCTGCTGCGCCTGGTCGGTCGGCTCGACGAGGCCTGGGAGATCGCGAACGAGGCGCTGCGCCAGTCCCGGTTCACCGGCAACCGGGAGCAGGCCGTGGCCAGTCGCATCCGTCGGGCGCAGGTTCTGCAGTTTCAGGGCAAACTCGACGAGGCCGCGAGTGAGCTGACCCACTGCATCCTCGACTCCGAGGTGCACGAATGGACCCGCCTCGCCGCCTACGCCCGGCAGCACCGCGGCAAGGTGTACTTCGACCAGGGCAACCTCGACGGCGCACTCGCGGACTTCACCGCCGCCGTGTTTCTGCGCGAGAAAGACGGCGCAGACGCCGACGAGCTCGACAGCTCGCTGCTCGCCGTGGCCGTCGTGGAGTCGCACATCGCGGCGCGCGGCTGACCCAAGCCAGCGGGCCCGCGTGCATAACTCCTGCAATTCGGCGCAGACCATGGAAACAGGCCCGGAATCACGCGGTACCCGCTGCGTTCAGCCCGAAATTGCAGGAGTTGTGCACCATCCCAGACGGAACGTAGCCGGTGACCGAGATCTACGGCATGCTGTGTTCACCACGAAGGCGAGGTGAACGGTGACTGATCTTTCGCTGCGTCGCGCGGTTTTCTCCGTGTCGGCCGTGCTGCTGGTGCTCGCGGTGAGCGGATGCACCGCCGCGGCACCGCGCGCCACACCGGCGACGTCCACACCGGCCGGGCCCGCCCCGACCGCCACGGAAAACGGCCAGCTGACTCCGGTGCATCCGCTCGGCGAACCGGTGGTGATGGCCTCGGGTCTCGCGGCTCCGTGGTCGATTCTGCCGCTTCCAGACGGCGCCACGCTCATCAGCGAACGCGACACCACCCGGGTGCGTGAGTTTCTGCCCGACGGCAGCCTGCGGGAGGCCGGCAGTATCGCGGCGGCGCGACCCGGCGGGGAGGGTGGGCTGCTCGGTCTCGCGTTCCTGCCCGACACCTCTGCCCCGGGCGGCGCGGGCTGGGTCTACGCCTATTTCACCACCGCGTCCGATAATCGCATCGAGCGGATGCCGCTGGCCGGCTCCCCCGGCAGCCACACCCTCGGGGCGCCCACCCTCGTGCTGGACTCGATCCCCCGCGCCGGGAATCACAACGGCGGTCGCATCGCGTTCGGTCCCGACGGACTGCTCTACGCGAGCGTCGGGGACGCCGGAAACACGGCCACTGCCCAGGACACGGGCTCGCTCGGCGGTAAGATTCTGCGCCTGACGCCCACCGGGGCCGTGCCGGAGGGCAATCCGTTCGGCACGCTCGTGTATTCGTTCGGGCACCGGAATCCGCAGGGCCTGGCCTGGGATTCGCGCGGTCAGCTCTGGGCAAGCGAGTTCGGCCAGAACACCTGGGACGAACTCAACCGCATCGTGCCCGGCGGTAATTACGGCTGGCCGCTGGTCGAGGGCCAGGCGGGGGATCCGGCCTATGTCGATCCGGAACAGCAGTGGTCGACCGACCAGGCCAGCCCGAGCGGAATCGCCATCGTCAATGACACCATCTTCATGGCGAGCCTGCGCGGGGAACGACTGTGGAGCATCCCGATCACGGCTGCCTCCTCCACAGACACGCCCACGGAATGGTTTGTGAACAGTTATGGCCGCCTGCGCGACGTGGTGCCGGGGCCGGCTGACACACTGTGGTTTGTGAGTAATAACACCGATGGCCGCGGATCCCCGGCGGCCGGCGACGACCGGCTCTATCAAGTGCAGGTGGCACCCCGATGATGCACGCGCCCAATTCGGCCCAAGCACCCGGTTCCGACGCTGCAACGGCGGGCCCTTAATGGCCGACCTCGTTCAGGTGCGCCGGTGGGCCGATGCGCTCATCGCGCTCCACCTTGACCCCAGCTGGACCTTCGGCTTCGACAATGCGAAGAAGCGGGCGGGCCTGTGTAATTTCAGCAAGAAGCACATCACTGTGTCGCGCTACCTCGCCGCGCGGTATTCCGACGACGACGTGCACCAGATTCTGCTGCACGAGCTCGCTCACGCTCTGGCCGGTTCGCGCGCCGGCCACGGCCCGCGCTGGAAGAAGATGGCGTTCGACCTCGGCTACGACGGCAAGCGCACCCACGACGGTGAGATCGCCAATGAGCTCGCCCCCTGGGTGGGTACCTGTCCCGCCGGGCACACTCACTTTCGCTATCGACAGCCCACCCGGCCCCTGGCCTGCGGCCTCTGCGCCCGCCGTTTCGACCAGGCCCACGCCATCACCTGGTTGCGGCGCGAGATCACCCCGGCGATCCGGCGCCGGGCTGCGGCATCTGCTGGCCCCTAGCCGTTCTCCTTCAAGCGAGCGCACCTCCAGCGGATGCAGGTGGGGGCTCGTACACTCTCGACCTCGTCTAGTGCGTGTCGTAGCGGGCGAGGGCGTCGGCATCCGTTGCGAGGGTCATCGCCCGGCGGGCGGTGTCGAGGGCGGTCACCGGGTCGGTCTCGGCCACGGCGATCGCCAGCTGGCGCTCGGCCTCGGCCAGGCGGGTGCGGGCGCCGGCCTGCACCCGGCCTCGATTCGCGGCGACGAAGTCGTGGGTGACGGTGATCTGGCTGCGCGCGGTGAGCAGCGCGCCGGCCAGGGCGGTGCGCGCGTTGTCGAGGCGCAGCTGACGGTTGCGCGCCTCGGAGCGGATGCCGTCCAGCCCGTTCATCGCCGTCTCCAAGGCCACAAGATCGGCGGCCGGGTCACTGCGCCGTCCGGCCTCACGCAGAGAAGCCTGCACCGACGCGGCGGCAGTGATGACCTGGTTGAGCGACGCGCTCGCGTCGGATTCCTCGTGACCATCGCGCAGGGCGCGGGCTTCGGCGAGTTCCGACCCGGCCGATTCCAGCGCTTTCTGCAGGTTCGCGAAGCCACGATGCAGCTGGTCTTCGCCGGTTTCGATGGCATCGAGCAGCTGCGTGGCCTGAAACAGCGCGTGCTCGGCGGCCTGCAACTGTTCACCGACGGGTTCGGACGATGCCGCCTCGAGGCGGGCCGCCGCAGCATCGGCACTCACCCTGGCCGCGTCGAGAGCCGTGCGGGCCCGGTCGACGTTGCCGCTGATCGGCGCTAGGGCCGCCGCGGAATAGCTCAGCCCCAGCCGGGTGAGGGTGCTCGTGCCGCCGGCGACCCGGTCGGATACCCGGTCGAGTCGGCGGCGCAGCTCGTCAAGCTGTTGCGGCGCATTGCGTTCTACGCCGCGCTTGGCCGTGAAATCCCGGGCTTGGCTGGTCAGCCGGTTGGTCGCCTCATCGGCGAGCTGCACGATCTGCTGGTTCCAGCGGGTGCGTTCGGCCGCGCTGTCCGGTACGGCATCGTCGAGTTTCTGCTGCAGCGCGAAGGCGTCGCTGAGCTGCCGCCGGGAGGTGCCGAGCGCGGCCGCGAACTCCCGGGTCGACGATTCCCCGAACTGCGCGATTGCGAAACTGAGCTCGTCGGTCGCGTCCTGCACGAGGTCGTCGGCGCGCACCAGGCTGCTCGCCGCGGTGCGCTCCAATTCGGTGGCCGCCGCGCGCACCTGCCCGAGTCTGGCCCGGGTGCGCCGCCGCGAGGCAGTCACCAGCGCCCAGACTCCGGCCACAACGAGGCCGATAACGATGACCGAGGGTACCCACCAGAGATCGCCATTCATATCAAGAAGTCTAATGAGGCATGCTGGGTGCTACCGGTCGTCGGCGGAGGGCCGGCGCATCTGTTGCCGAATCATCTCGAAGTCGTGCCGCGAGATCTCGAGCACGCCGCGGCGCAGCTGAAATCCCCAGTCCGAGTTGCCGCGGGTCAGCTGCAGCACCGGCAACAGCGGGCGGATGCTGGTGGGCCAGGCATCCAGGTCGTAGTCGGCCCGGCGCCGCCACGGCCGCCACTCGTTGCCGGGGTCGCCTACCCGATAAGCGTGCGCATCCGCTATTCGACCGATTGCGGTGAATTCCTTGAGCGGATCGCCCTCGATCGCGGTCTTCGGCGAGTAGTAGACGATGCCGTCGGCCTCACCCATCTGCGCGATCACGTCGCCGGCACCGCGATTGGCGCGGGCAATGCCCAGATCGACCCCGCGCAGCACGTGCTCGCGGTGCACCACGCCGAGCCAGAACCGAATTGCCACCCTTCATTTGTACTGCATCCAGTTGTACTGATGGCCACCGTCAACCAGACTGGGCAGATGCGCGTACTGCTCAAAGAGATCCTCGACTGCACACCGGATGCCGCCTGGCACGCCATCCACAGCCCCGCCGTGTTCCGCGAGGTGAGCAGCCCGTTCATGGCGGTTGAATCACTCGAAGCCGACGGCTTTCCCACGCGCTGGGAGCCCGGGGAGCACCCCGCCGTGTTCTCCATGCTCGGCCTGGTGCCGATGGGCACGCAGATCATTCGGCTCGCCAACTCCACCCACCGGGCCGACGGGGTGCGCATCCTGCGCGATACCGGCCGCGGTGTGTCCGGCGCGCTGAGCGCGGTGACGCTGTGGGATCACCGCATGGCGATCGCGCCCGACCCGGCCGGCACCGGCAAAACGCTCTACCGCGACCAGCTCATCTTTCGCGGCCGCCCGGCCACGCTCGCGCTCTGGCCCACCTTCTGGGCGTTCTGGCAGTGGCGCATGCTTCGACTCAAACGCCTCGCCCCCACCTGGCAGCACGATGTCGGCATCGACGACCCGAACTTCGTGCCGTCGACGGCGGCAGCGTAGCCACCGTGAGTTCTTCGCTTGGAGCCTTGCAGGTCGCCGACTGGCGTCGTCGCGTCACCGGATTGTACGCGGGGGTGCGCCAGTTGAGCGTGAGCAGCCCGCAGACCGGGCACGAGCTGTGGCGTTCCGGGCGGGACGAACTGTTTGCCGGGCATCCGTCGTCGCCGCTTCTGCCCGACGACCGTTCGGTGTTCACCGGTCTGCCGATCGCCGCCTATGACCCGGACTGGCGGTTCGAGGCGGAGGTACACCGGGCCGATCAGCCCTATCGCCTGAACGTGGAGACTGGAACCGACGGCGCCGTGCCATTCGACCTGGTCGGAACCGTGCGGCTGCCGTACCTCGGTTCCCTCGACGTCTGGCGACTCGCCAGCTACGGCGGGGGCCTGTTCTTGCCGCTGAAGGATGCCCTGGCCGGCAAGAGCGACGGCACCTATGGCGGCGGACGCTACCTGCTCGACACCATCAAGGGCGCGGACCTCGGGCCTGGGCTGGGCGACGACACCCTCATTCTCGATTTCAACTTCGCCTACAATCCGTCCTGCGCCTACGACCCGATGTGGGCCTGCCCGCTGCCGCAGAGCGGCAACGTCATCGGTGTCGAGGTGCCCGTCGGCGAGCTGTACCACGGCGACCACTCGTAGCGGTCCGGGTGCCCGTTCATAACTGCGGAGAATTCGCTGATTCGCCCACCTCCGGGTGCGATCGTGGCTGAACTTCGGATAGTCTCCGCAGTTCCGTACAGCACCCCCGATACGAAGGTACAGACGGTGCGCGCGGAGCCGATTTGACAGCATCCGCTAGAGTGAGAGTACTTGCGAGTGCGTAGTTGTGCTCGCTGCGTCGTAGAACGCCCTCTTCTCTATCCGGCGGCCCACCAGGGCTGACCTGATTTTTCGAATGAAACATTCTTACGGCGAACGGATGTGCCCCTCGGCACCTTCGCCATGTGAATCCTCCTGGTTTGCTTACCGCTGCGCGGTAATTCGAACGGGCGAGGAGACTGATGCCCCGAAAGGCACCACTTTGTCTACAACCACCACTGTGTCCACAACCTTTGGCACGCTCGGCGTGCCGACTCCCCTGGTCAAAGTTCTCTCCGGCCAGGGAATCGACACCGCCTTCCCGATCCAGGTCGACACCCTTCCCGACACCCTGAACGGCCGCGACGTTCTCGGCCGCGGTAAGACCGGCTCCGGCAAAACCCTGGCCTTCTCCATTCCGATGGTGTCGCGCCTCGGCGGCAACCTCGCCGGCGGCAAGCGTCGCCCCGGCCGCCCGCTCGGCCTGATCCTCGCGCCGACCCGCGAGCTCGCCACGCAGATCACCAACGCCATCACCCCGCTCGCCGAGGCCTACGGCCTCAACACCACCACCATCTTCGGCGGTGTCTCGCAGGGCCGTCAGGTCGCAGCGCTCAAGGCCGGCGTCGACATCGTCGTGGCCTGCCCCGGCCGCCTCGAAGACCTCATGAAGCAGGGCTTCGTGAACCTCGACACCATCGAGATCACCGTGCTCGACGAGGCCGACCACATGGCCGACCTCGGCTTTCTGCCCGTCGTCACCCGCATCCTCGACAAGACGCCCGGCAACGGACAGCGCATGTTGTTCTCCGCCACGCTCGACAACGGCGTGGACAAGATCGTCAAGCGCTTTCTGCACGACCCGGTGATGCACTCGGTCGACGAGGCCAACAGCCACGTCTCGGCCATGACCCACCACGTGTTCGAGGTCTCCGGCGTCGACGCGAAGAAGGAACTCGTGCAGAAGCTCGCGAGCGGGTCCGGCCGTCGTATCCTCTTCATGCGCACCAAGCACCAGGCCAAGAAGCTCGCCAAGAGCCTCACCGACGCCGGCATCCCCTCCGTCGACCTGCACGGAAACCTCTCGCAGGTGGCCCGTGACCGCAACCTCGCCGCCTTCAGCGCCGGCACGGTCAAGGTTCTCGTCGCAACGGATGTCGCCGCTCGCGGCGTGCACGTCGACGACATCGAACTCGTCATCCACGTTGACCCGCCGGCCGAGCACAAGGCGTACCTGCACCGTTCGGGCCGTACCGCCCGGGCCGGCAGCGCCGGTGACGTCGTCACCGTCGTGCTGCCCGAGCAGAAGCGCGACACCGATGCCCTGCTGCGGAAGGCGTCCATCAAGGTGACCCCGCAACGCGTCGATGCCGCCTCCCCCGCCGTCGACGCCCTCGTCGGCGATGTCGCCGCCTACGTCAAGCCGGCGCCGCGCGTCGAGGCGCCGCAGCAGCAGCGCCAGTCTCAGGGTGGCCGTTCGCAGGGAGGTCGCTCACAGGGCGGCCGTTCGCAGGGCGGATCGCAGGGTGAGCGCAGTGGTCGCCCCAGCCGCGACGGCGACTCCAGCCGTGGCGGCCGCTCCGGCGCAAGCCGGGACGGTGCCGCCCGCACCGACCGCAACGACGGCGGCCGCAGCAGCGACTCGGCTTCGGCCG
>NZ_SOFW01000009.1:0-36560 GCF_004402315.1 Cryobacterium sp. TMT1-3 | reverse complement strand
GGTCGAATTGAACCCTAAGTAAGTTCTATTTTTCCTGATCCGAGTGGCATTCTCTGTTTAACGCGCCGCTACAACCTCAACTCGACCGGTGGATCGAGGATAAGGCGGGACTGCCCCCCGGTTTGGTTGACTCCTGACCAGTGGAGATTCGTCTTCACTGGAAAGATGTCACCATGCCCAAATCCTACCCACCCGAGTTTCGCTGTGATATTGTCGCGGTCGCCCGGAAGCACGAAGCCCCGCTGAACCAGATTGTGAAAGACTTCGGAATTTCGAAGTCCAGTCTGGCGAACTGGCTGAAGAAAGTCGACGTCGAGGAGGGCGTCAAGCCGGGCGTGACCGAGAAGGAGTCCGCAGAACTGCGGGATGCGAAGAAACGTATCCGACTGCTCGAACAGGAAGCCGAGGTCATGCGCCGTGCCGTCGCCTATCTTTCCCGGGAGGTCAACCCAAACCTGCCGGGTATTGCGCTTCTCCACACAAGCGTTCCACCAACGGAAGCGCAACCCCATCTCCCAGCGCGACTGGAACGACGCCCACCTCACCAACGCCGCCTGGGATATCCACCGAGACGACCCCTCGTTTGACTACCGGTTCATTTCCGACGAGCTCGGCCAAGCCGGCCTCACCGCGGGTGAGAACCGGGTCTGGCGGCTGGCTCGCAGTAACGGCTCTGGTCCGTGTTCGCGAAGAAACGCGGCCTCACGCGCAAAGCCAGCCCGCCCGTCCACGACGACCGCATCAAACGGAAATTCACCGCGACACGCCCAAACCAGATCTGGCTCACCGACATCACCGAACACCACCGACGAGGGCACGATCTACCTTTGCGCGATCAAAGACGTCTAATCGAACAAGATCGTCGGTTACTCCATCGATTCCAAGATGAAGGCGTCCCTGGCCGTCGCAGCCGGCCGGAACGCGGTCGGCCAGCGCACCATCGATGGCACGATCTTGCACTCAGACCAAGGCTCCCAGTTCCGCTTCAACGCGTTCCTGCGGGTGCTGAAGCACAACGGCATCACCGGCTCGATGGGTCGCATCGGCGCATGCCGGCGACAACGCCGCGATGGAGTCGTTCTTCGCGCTGCTGCAGAAGAATGTCCTCGATCGGCAGCGGTGGTCAAACCGAGAGGAGCTGCGCTTGGCGATGGTGGTTTGGATCGAGCGGACCTACCACCGCAAGCGCCGGCAACGCCGCCCCCGCAAACTCACCCCGATCGAGTTTGAGACAATAAATGTGGCCCCACGGCCGCCTGAAATCACTAACCCTTTGAGCCAACTGAACTCGGGGCAGTCCCTTGCCCTGGCGAAGAAGCGTGGCGTCTACCCTGGTCGCACCCCGTCACTGGACATGGCCCGCGCGGCCGAGCTGCGCGAGAAGGCTGCCGCTGGCGTGCCGAAGTCTGTACTTGCTCGAGAGTTTGGGGTCAGCCGCGAAACCGTCTATGTCTATCTCCGCGCCAGGGACTGAGCTGGCCGTAGACGATTTGGTGCGGTCTAGAGGTGGATTCCTACTGTGTCGATCAGTTCGGTCCAGCGCCTTCGACGGTCGGTGTCTTCCCTGATCGCTGGGGCCCGGGCGTAGACGTCTGCGTCGGATAGGGCGGTCAGGTTGAGCCCGGTGAGGTCGGTGATGTCCTTGATGGGTACTTGGTAGGTGCGGTACGGTCCAAGCGGCGGGGGATTACCATACATGGGGGCTGGGGCGCGGACCGTGTCGAGGTCGATGTCTTCTAGCTGTGGGCTTTGGTCGAGGACGAATCCGGCGGCGTGAAGAACGGTGGAGTCTTCCGTGGTCGTGGTCCATGCTGCGATCTTCCAGAACGCTTGCGGGATCTTCACGCCGCGGTATATCGGATCCTGGGCTGAGAGTACGGGGGCGGTGAAGACGCTGATGCGGTTACCGTTGGTGCGTGCGTAGGTGAGGACGTGGTCCTCGAGGCCGAGCCAGAGTTGTTTCGATTGGTTAAAGGCTCCGGCTTGGGGTGCGGCGTTGGTGTAGGCGAAGGTGTCGTAATTCGCTCGTCGGGCTGTCGTTGTGTCGTCCCAGACCGGGTCTTGTCGCCGGACGAGGTGTCCGCGGTCGAGGTCGTTTCTGGCGTAGACGGACTCCCCGGTCTGTTCGTAGAGCGGGATACGGGAGTCGAGGTGCCAGTCGTCGCCTCGGTCAACGGTAACGAGCTGGTCTCCGTCGATGTTGACGCCGGTCGCGATCGCGAGGCGCCGCGCAGGGTCAAGGAGCACGGTGAAATGTGTGTAGGGCAGTTCGCGAATCAGGGTTCCCGCGGGAGGGGCCGGGAGCGGCAGAGGAATTTCAAGGAAATCGGCGTTGTATCCAGCTGGATAAAGTACTGCGGTGTTCATGGTGATAGTCAAGCAGCCAGAGCCGACAGTTGGGATATACATGGCGGCGTTGAGGGGACGATCCCGTTCGCTGTGTCTTTTGTTGACCACAGGCACGAGTGGCCGAAGTGGGGATATTACCGTTCCTTGGAAGCTGCATAGCCTTGGGAGAGAGCCTGGGCGGTTCAAGGAGCGGAATGAATAAGGTGATCGTGACATTACGACGCCGATTTGCGCGATGGCCGGGTTTCGTTCTGGTCGGCGTGAATCGGCGCGGTCAGCTACCCGCTGTCCTCGTGGATCCGGTGGATTGCACAGGGCGGGTCATTCACGGTCTGTGGCTGGGCGACAGCGTCGACGACGGGCCTGATGGCACGACGTACTGCAGAGTGAAAAGGGTGAGGTGGAGGCGCTGACCAGTAGGGGATCGGCGGTAAGGCCCGGAGCCACAGCCAGAGGCGCCAACGTCAGCTCTACGACGTTCGAAGCTGTTGAGCTCAAAGATGAAGTTTACGGGCGCACAGCCTGAGCCGCCGCCGCCGCCGCCGCCTGCCGTCTGCCGCGCATGAAACTGGCATGACAGCGCACATTCCCGATCCCGCTGCTTTCTTCCGAGATCTTCACACTGGTATTTGGCAGGACATTCGACAGCTTCCCTGCCGATGAAAGTCAGGCAGGGATGCTGTCGACGCTTGCTGGTGACGGCGATACGCGCTCCGCGCGCATCTTCACCGATGCCGGCAACCTCATGCTCAGCATTAACGCCATCGAATGCGGAGAAAACCTGCTTGTCATCGCCTGCACCTACAACGAAGCATTATCTGACCCGGACGATGACAAGCCCAGCGGTGAAAAATGGCTTGGGTGTTTGATGGTGGTCGCGGCTCACCGGTCAGCGTCGGCAGGCTCCGCGAATACCTGCATGAGCTGACAGATGTCAAGAACACCGCGAGCCAGATCACAGACAGCTCCTTCGTCAGAGTCAGGAGGCTGACCGGCGCTGCACGAATGCCGTGCATGAACCAAGTGGGATCTCAGCCCTGTTGTGGCCAATAAAAGACACCAGGGAAGGAGACGCGCGACGGCGGCAGCGTCTGAACCGTCGGACACGGCGTGAACGAAAGTGGACATCTCATGCGAACATCCCGCAACTCCTTACCGGCCTGCTGCGGGAGTGTTTTTCTTGTCGGATGTTTCCCAGCGCCCCGCCAGCATCCGCGCTTAACCTGCGGGGCGAGCGGATCCCAACTCTTCGTTGCCGCAGAAAAGAACTAAACGATGCCGAAAACGATTTTCCCGTGGAACGCATCACGGCTGGCGTCGGTTCGTCGTCGTCTTCAACCTCCGCGATTCCTCCAGGTCACCAAGATTGCTGTTGCTGTGGCGATTGCCTGGACGCTGTCCCCTTTCCTCCCTGGAGACGGTCAGGAATTGCGGTACTACGCGCCGCTGGGCGCTCTTCTGAGCATGCACCCAACGCTTATGCGTTCGCTCCGCAGCGCTTTACAAACCCTCGCTGGGCTGGCCGTGGGAGTCGCCCTCGCTGGTGCCGTGCTTCTCCTAAGCGAGCCTAGCGTTTGGACGATCTCGCTGGTCATCGGCCTCGGCTCTCTTATCGGAGGAATGCGATGGCTTGGTGTGGGCGGAGAACAAGTACCCCTGACTGCTCTCTTCGTTCTCATCATCGGCGGCCCGGAAGCCGATGATTACTCGGTCGGCTACCTTGCCCAAGTCTGTCTGGGGATGGTGGTGGGGCTCTTGGTCAACCTGCTAATTTTGCCGCCGCTTGCCATCGGCACGGCTGTCGATCGGTTGACCAGTTTTCGAGGCACCCTCGCCACGCACCTCAGCGATATCGGCGTGGCCTTGGTCGAGAGTTGGCCTCCCGAGCGTGAACTCTGGGCGACCAGGGGCAGCGCACTCACCGACGCGGCCCGAGACGTGAGGTCGGCTGTGCAATACGCCGACGAGAGTCGTAAGGGTAACCCTCGCGCTCGTTTCAACCGCAGAAATTTTGTTGTTGACTATGAGGACCTCGCGGCCTTGGAGAACGTCACCTTTCACGTGCGCAACCTGACTGAGGTTTTTGCGGGCATGATCTGGGGTAAACCGATTCCCCTTGAGCTGCCGCGCGAGCTGCGGCCGGTTCTCAGCGATGCCCTGCACGCGGTTGCGGACACCTTGCGTGCCACGGACGACGGCCCGCGTGATAGCGCACCCTTGGATGCCGCCGTAGCGGCAGTCGAGGCGATTCTGCACGTCATGCAAGAGTTGGGTGCCGGGGCGACATCGCTCAGCCCGACGGCCGCGATCGTCATCGATCTGAAGCGCATTTTGGTCGCGCTTCGCCCTAAGACCGAGAGAGATTCTGAAGAGTCTCCCTCGCCCGTCGTTTAGCCCGTCCCATCGCTTGTTCACGCTGCTGCGGTTCCGCGCACAAGTACCTTCTCGTTCCCGCGAGTTTTTCCTTACCCGGGTTGACCTTGGATTAGCCTTCGGTACGGTGAATGGGGTAGCAGAAACTATTTCATCCGTTGAATTCGCATTAGGAGGTCATCATGCCCAACGCCATCGAGACTGTCGACGTCAACGTTCCCGTTACCGTCGCTTACAACCAGTGGACAAAATTCGAGGAGTTTCCAAAGTTTCTCAGTTTTGTTGAATCCGTCACGCAAGTATCCGACACTCTCACCGAGTGGAAGGTCAAAATTGGCGGCGTGGAGCGCGAGTTCGAGGCTCGGATAACCGAGCAGCACCCTGACGAGCGTGTTGCCTGGAACAGTACCGGCGGTCAGGTCGACCACGCGGGAGTTGTCACGTTCCACAAGTTGGCTGAGGACGAGACGCGTGTGACGGTTCAGCTCGATTGGGAGGCGAAAGGACTGCTTGAGAAGGCCGGAGCCGCTCTCGGTATAGACAATCACGCCATCAAGAAAGACCTCGCGAACTTCAAGGAGTTCATCGAGGCGAAGGGAACCGACGATGTCGGATGGCGCGGAGATGTGCAGGCCTGACGTTGCTGGAAGACCAACGTACGACTCGTGATGGTCCGGACAGCGCACACCGGAGTCCGGCCACTTGGGGTGACGCGACGCTCGAAGCGTTTGGCAAGCTATCAGCGACATTCGACAGCGTGGAACAAGCGGGGATTGCTATGAGATTTCATCGCCTAATGGGCCAGGAGGCTCAGCGGACGGGTTCTGCACAACTTTGGACGCTTCATAGCTATGCCTTGCTCTCAAACTCCGAAGTCGTCGTCATTCTTCGATCCCCGCAATCGCATGGTTGCACAGCAGTGCATTTATGCGAGGAGGATATTCTCAGCGTACGTCGGGTGCTTCAGTTCGTTTGATTTAGCGCAGTGCCCGCGGATTCCTGTAGTAGTCCTGCGCAACAGGAGGGGTTGTTCTGAGCTGCCGGCCATCTCTCCCACGTAATCCTCAGCGGTTGGATCCTTCAGTGAACGATTCGACGGCCCTGTGAAACTGTTTGAAGGTCAGATGTGTCGGCGGGGCGCTTCTAAATTGAGGACTTCGGATATCGATCCGCTCTGGTTGATATAGCCGAGGACTTTTTCGGGTGATTGCTCATCTTGTCGCCGGTCAGCTACCCGCCATTCATGGTCTGAAAGAACACACAATTCGAGGTCTGCTGCCGCGCATGGTTCATGTTGATAATTCGACATTGAATCTCCTTCACCGCGGGGTGCTTGGACGTGCCCCAGCGGGTTTCTCGTTCGGTGGGTTCGTTCCCACCATGATAGAACTCACCCTGGTCTGCGCATCTGTCACAGCAGATCTCGGGAGGGTCGGCTAAGTCATGTGCTCGGAGCAATGCTTCGATGAGTGGAGCGTTTCATAGTCAAGTTGTCCGCGCCCTCATCCCACGGCTGAACCCCCACGCCGACGACGATCAAACCCTCGCGTCATCAAACGCAAAGTCTCGGAATGGCCCGCCAGACGCTTCCGCCACGCCCACTGGACACAACCGGCTCACGAGCCAGAAATGACCATTCAAGCGCTTAACTGAACGGTCTTGAGGCTAAGCGTCCGCAAAGGAAGTCTTATGGGCGTTCGTTGAGGAGGTCGGCTTCGTATGCGATGATCGCCGCCTGCACACGATTCTCGACGCCTAGCGCTGTGAAGAGCACACTGAGGTACTGCTTCACCGTGCCTTCCGAAAGGTGCAGGGATTTTGCGATCTGGGCATTCGACTGGCCTCGCCCGATTCCGGCGAGCAGTTCGCGTTGTCGGTGGGTCAGTTCGCGCACAGTTGATTGGGCTCGTGTTGAGCGGCCAAAACGAGCGCCGGTTTCCTGGCGGACCAGCCACCGGCCGACCCGCGGTGAGAATGCGGCACCGCCGCCTGCGAGAGCGCGAACGCCTGTGATCAAGTGACGCGGATCATCCGATTTCAGGAAAAAGCCGAGCGCACCGAGGGTGATGGCCTCTGCAATGTAGGCCTCGTCGGAGAAGGTGGTGAGCATTGCGACCGGCACGTGTGGCTGCTCGCGCCGCAGCTGTTCAAGGGTGCGGATACCGTCGAGCCTGGGCATCTGAATATCGAGAACGACGACGTCCAGCGAGTGCCGTCGAGCCAGTTCAAGCGCTTCGGTTCCGTCTGAGGCTTCGGCAGTGATTACAATATCCGGGGCGGTGGAGAGGATGCCGGCGATGCCAGCGCGCACGAGCTGATCGTCATCGGCAAGAAGGACTCGTAGTGGGCTGTCTCTCTGTTGGTGGGGCTTGTCGGGCAGAGTGTTTCCGGTGAGATTTCCAGTCATGGGGCGAGGATCGTGTCGGTGGAGAGAACGCGGTTGTCAACGAAGCAGATTCGGAAGACATCGTCGCGGTCGAAGAAACTTATTGAGGCCTCATAAAACTCGCACGTCGATCTCGGGGGCTGAGCCAGAGACGTTCGCGGGGCGTCGAGCATTTCCACTGCCGGAAGAAGGAGCTCGGTTTTGGTGCGGGTGTCACCGGTGTTGATGGCGGCGAACCGTTCGGGAGGCAGGACTGACGCGACGGTGGCATAAGCGAAGTAACCGATCGCGCTTAGCGCTGCGGTGGCGAGGAGAACGATGGGAACTAGCCAGGAGTGGCGTCGAGTGCGACGGCGGTTTCGGTCGGAGCTGCTGTCCGCGGCGGTGACGAGCTCGGTCCGAGATTGGTGTGTACTGGCGGCGGCTGAGGATGGAGTTGCCGACCTTGGGAGTCGGACGGTGAGGGTGAAGTCTTCGCCACGATTCACGTCCAGGGTTCCGCCAAGGATTTCTACTCGGTGTTGCAAGGCGACGATGCCGTGGCCCGTCGCGGGTAGGGACGGTGTCGTACCGTGATCGGGGTTGCGAATGCGTAACTCGACTTCGTCTCCGTCGATGTCGATGTCGATGTTCACCTTCGTGCCTGGTGCGTGTTTTGCGGCGTTCGTGAGTCCTTCCTGCAGTGCCCGGAGGAGAGCGGCGCGAGAGTAATTGTTGGTAAATCGTTCGATGTCTGTCGCGAGGGTGCTGTTTACCTCGATACCTGAGGATTGCGCGCGCTCGAGTACGTCTTCGATGCTGAGGTTGCTCAGCGAGGCGGTGATGCCGGAGTCTCTTTCGGTAATTAGTCGAATGGTCTCGCCGAGTTCGTCGGACGCGGCGGCGGCATTGGCCCGGATGCTTTGCAGCTCCGTTCTCGCCGTTGCTGGTAACGTGTCGTCCAGGGAGAGGCGGCCGGCTTGGACGGCGATCAGCGTCAACCGGTGCCCTAACCCGTCGTGGATTTCACTAGCCATCGCGTCTCGTTCCCGCATCACGGCCTGCTCGACGCGAGCATCGTGTTCCCGTGCCTCGGCGAGGGCCAGATTCCAGCCGCGCTGGAGATAGGCCCGCCGTCCGCGAAGCGCGGCGACCGTCAGAACGGGGACGACGAGGCACAGGGTGTAAATCGTGCCGCGGACGAGTCCGAGGATGGCGCCGGCCCACGATGGACTCGAGATCAGTCCGCACAGTGTCGCAGCGATGAGCGAGGCCGCCACCGCGACCATCACGACGCCGAAAGACGGCTTCCACAGAGAGGCGCAGAAGCCGACGATGATTGCGGTGGTACCTATCAGCATCGGACCCGAGCCGTCCGTCCACGGAGAGGCGACTCCGAGTAGGGCTCCCACAACAGCAGCGACTGTCGTGTTGGTATTGCGTGCACGCCGTGTGTGCGGAGTCGGATTGTTGTCGAGCATCCTCCCACCATACGGAGACCGGGTGGGCGAAAGAACTCGCCTTCGTTAGCTCGCGGCTTCACCTTTGTCACTATCGACGGTGGCGGCGCTCTTCTAGCGTTTCTTGCATGCTTGACAACATCACTTTGTTCCTTGACTCCGTCAGCGAGTACATCGGAATCATCCTCGCGGTCGTCTTCATTGCCTCGATCGTGGACGCGGCCTTCGGCCTCGGTGCCATTCTGCCGGGGGAAACCGTTCTGGTGTTCGCCGCGGTCGCCCTCCGTGATAGTCCTCTTCTGATCTTTGCCGTACTCGTCGCTGCCGTCGGGGCATTCATTGGCGACCACATCGGGTACTTCATCGGAAGGAAACTCGGCGTGAAGATGGTGAACACACGGGTGGTGCGGAAAATCGGGGTCGATCGTTGGGACGCGGCTAGCGGTTTCGTCGAACGACGCGGTTTTTGGCTCATCATCGTCGCTCGGCTCCTGCCCGGCGTTCGAACCTTGGTCGCAGCAGCAGCCGGAGCGTCACCCATGAGCTACCGGCGGTTCGCTCTCGCCTCCGGCACCGCAGCCGTCGTCTGGTCGCTTCTCTGGGTGCTGGGCGGCGCCGCGCTTGGTTTCGCGTTTGTCGAATTTGCCAATCACACGACCATCCCTGCGATCGCGGTGGCGGTGGCTGCCGCTGTTGGGTTCTTCGTTATGCGGCGGGTGCGGGTAACCGCATGAATACGAAAGATCGGACTCTCCGGCCGCGACCCGAGTGGTGGACCATCCCAAATCTCGTCACCGTTATTCGATTCGTCCTGATCGTCCCGATCGTGGCCCTTTTGTTGTCGGGTGCTCAGCCGATCACAGCTGCCACTCTCACGGTGCTCTTCGGCGCGACGGATTGGGTAGACGGGTTCCTCGCTCGGCGGCTCGGCCAAGAGACCCGGCTCGGGGAGATCCTCGACCCGATCGCCGACCGATTGGGAATCGGCTGCCTTGGCATCGCACTAACGATCATCGGTGCAATTCCCTGGTCGGTAATTATCGTCATCCTTTTCGTCGATCTGATCGTTGGAAGCGTCTCCCTGACACGGCACCGGAATCATCAGCTCTCGGTCACCTGGATCGGAAAGATTCGCACTGCGCTCATTATGATCAGCGCGTCCGCCGTCACGGGCGGCCTCATTCCAGGGATGGGATTGGTCTTTCTGATCGGGCAGGTCGGTTTGGTGGTCGGCGCGTTGTTGCACATCTTTGCCGGCGTCGGCTATCTACGACAACTGCTCCGAGGAGATGCGCCGTAGACACCAGCCATAGCTCTCGGGCGCGACTGAAGCTATTGCGGATGTTATCTGTCAGGGCCATGAAGAACGCCCAGTTCCTCATGGCCCTTGACACACACTTGCCTGCACAACCTCGAAAATACAAGGGCCGTTGTGCAGACGACGTCGGAAAACGACACTGGTGCTACAAGATCAATTCCGGACACTCTTCAAACGCGAGACGCGTTCCTGACGTGGGCCGGTTGACGAGTCCCGGCCCTTCAATACTAATTAGGACCTGTGGCTCGGCGAGCAACGAACCCCCGCAGAACACCGAGCCGACTGGCTCGGCATCCACCTGACCCGCATCACCCCGGAGGAAACCTGACATGACCCGCGTTCGAATCGACCTGTTCATCTCGCTGGACGGCTACACCTCGAGGACCGACCACGCCCCCGAAAATTCGATGGGTGAGGACTGGGGGCGCCTCACGGCTGCCCACGCCGCGACCCGCCCGTTCCACGAGCGCGTCTTCGGTGACACCAGCGGCACCGGGACGACCGGCATCGACGACTTCTACGCCGCCGCGTTCTTCGAGGGCGTCGGCGCCGAGATCATGGGCGCGACCATGTTCGGCCTGCACTCGTTTCCCGACGATCACGACCTCAACGCAAAAGGTAACAACGAAGTGATAGCCGAGACCACGCGACTGCTTGCATCCGAACTCGTATGACCGCCGAGAAACCGCGACTCGCACGCACACTCCGATTCGTGCTCGCTTGGATGGTCGGAGTCATTGGAACCATCACCACAGCCATTTCCTTGATCCCTGCGGTGGCCGTCATCGCCTCAGTAAATGGCGTATCTTCCCTTGGATTCGCCGCTGTCCTACTGGTCGTGTCCGCGATGTATCTCTTCGTCCCCATCCTCATCGCGTTGGCCATCGCGAATACCGGCCGCCGATGGTGGCTCTGGCTGACCATCGCACTAGCGGTCATCGTTTTGCTCCTAGTCGCCCGCTTCGCGGTGGGTTCGCTCGGTGTCTATTGGATTACGTTTTGAGTCGCGGCGAGCCGTATGCCGGCCCGATGATGTGGGTCGGCACTGTCGGTGTCGCGCTGGGCGGGATCATCCTGGTCTCACTGTTGAGCGGAGGTGATGGGCGGGCGGAGATTTCCGCCGAGTTGAGCGAGTCCATTCCGGATATTGCTGAGTTTCTCGAGGTTTCGACGATGGCTGATTTGCGCGAGTTCAATGAACCGAGCCCCGACCTGCGTGCACGCTTCACCTCTTCAGGAGAGATTTATCGCGTCATGGACTCATCCGTCGATCGTGCCCGGATCGCTATCTGAGGGATCGACGTACCGGGGCCTGGGCCGGGACCTTACAGCTCTGATCCTGATCGAGGATTCAGTACTGAGGAGTTAGTGGTGGGCACTGAGCTGCTGCGGATATCTCGGACAGTGTGCCTTCATGAACCCTCTACGGGACGATTCCTGTCGACCATGATGGTCCAACTCACGGCGCCGTGATTGGGGCGTTCGGACCCAGGCGACGACAGTCAGTGCGGCAAGCGCCAACCATGCGGTCAGGCTTCCGATAGCTAGCCCGGTGACGAACGAGCCGGGTGAAATGATCAGCTTCGTTCCGCCCGCAGCTAAATACCGACATTGCAGTCCTAGTGGTGGGAGCACGAAGACGGCCTCGTATCAGGCGCCCCATATGTGCTGCGGCTGACCGGCGATTCGCCAGAATGCTCCTCAACGGCGGCATGCGCGATGGCCGGCATGGAGCTATTACGAGAACATCGGCACCCAGAATCGAGTTATGGCCAACAACAATCCTTCTAGATCAACGGACTGGTATCAATGCTCGACATCCACCGAGCAGGGGAGAGGCCAGAACGAGACGCGATGTGTTATGAGACACACTCGCATGATTCAGGCGAGCCGAACGAGTTTCCCAATGAAACGCGACATCCGCGCGGCTGGAGGTCGCCGTTTGACGACACGGTTCGTGTACCCCGTGAAAGTTGCGTGACGCACCCTTGAGCACGCGCCTACCATCATGAACACACAGGCGGGATCCGGGTTGCAAAAAGAAGAATGAGTCACCCCGTCAATGGAGGCTGCTAGTCCTCACCTTATATCAGCTGGCTCGATGGTGGCCCTTTCGGTTCGGGGAACCCTTTGGTGCGGGGTCCTTCGTCGATGAGTGTCGAGATCGCGGGGAGACCGATCTCCGGCTGGATCTCGCGAAGGATCCACGTCGCGCCGGCATCCCGGTAGTCGTTGGCGTCGTCCTGTATCCGGACAGTGGCGGCGAAGTCGAATGATGGTGAGTTATTTTGCGCGAGGATGATGTCGGCGAAGTCGCTTGCATTGCGCACGTTCACCGGGAAGAAGCCGTCGTGGAGGGCTGCGCGCCGTCGAGGGGCGGCCGCAGTTGCAGTTCCCGCGATCCAGATCGGGATCGCGGGGTGCTGGTAGGGGGTAGGGAGGAAACGGACGTCGTCGATGGTGTGGTGCTCCCCAGCGTGGTGAACGGCGTTGCCGGTCCAGGCGGCGGGCAGTATCGAGCGGATTTCGTCAGCGATAGCTGCATGCCGACGTGAATCCGGGCTCTCGCCGAATCTGCTGTACTCGCCGCCAAAACGGTCATTGCCGAGCCCGGCGCCGAGGATCAGTCTTCCTTTACTCAGAAGGTCGAGGCTGACCGTTTGGCGTGCGAGGGAGGCTGGTCGGTATCTGGGAAGCGGTATAACCATCGGTCCGAGGCGGATTGAGCTCGTCGAGCGGGCGACCGCGGCGAGGGTTACCCAGGCGTCACCTATTCTTCGATCGGCTTCTCCCCATCGGATGTGGTCCCAGACGAAGAATCCGTCCCACTTCGCGGCTTCTGCTCGGGCGGCGAGATCGGCGACGACGCCGGGGTCGGCGAGGTCGTCAAATAGCGGCAACCAGACTGCCTCTTTCATCGGTGGTCGGTCGCCTGGAGGTGACTGATTAGCGGGGTGGTGAAATCTGCTTGATCGGCGGTGAGCAATGTGTGCCCGGCGCCTGGCAGCATCACGAATGCGGCGCCGGGTATAGCGCGAGCGACGGCCTCACCGTGCGCCAATGGAAAGATTGAATCGATTTCGCCGTGCACCACGAGTGTCGGGATCGAGATGGCGCCGACGTCGCCACGTCTTGGGCGTGTGAACTCCATCGCAGGATGGTTGGAAATTGTTGCGGCGATATCGTCAGCTCGATCTACGTCTCGGGCAATGAACCGACGGATTCGATCCTCGTCGAATCGGGGTGATAGGCCATCGCAGGCGCGAGTGTCCTCAAGGAGGTAATCGATGACGGCCAACCGCGATTCGAGGTCATCAGGAAGATCGGGGGACCCACCGGTTCCGGAAGGAAGGTCCGGCGCTCCGGTCGTTGCACCCATCAAGGTGACAGAGCGCAACCGGTCGGAGTGGTCGACAGCCAAGATGGTTGCGATCATCGATCCCATCGAGTGGCCGACCACGTGAGTGGATCGTATGCCGAGCGAATCGCAGATACCCAATGCATCGGTCGCTAAATCGTGGGTCGAGTAGCCAGGGCGCCCGCGCGGAAAATTCGTCGAACGGCCGGTGTCCCGCTGGTCGTAGCGGATCACGAAGAACCCCGAGGATGCGATCGCCTCGCAGACCTCGCCCGGCCACCACAGCATGGAGGCTGACATCCCGGCGATCAGAAGCACGGATGGGTCACTTCGATCCCCGTACGTCTCAACGCAGAGCTTGACGTCGTTGGAGATCATGATGGAATCACTGAAGGCTGCCATGAGGCAACATTACGAACTTGCAGCATTTCGCGAAAGCAATAATTAGCGAAGATAATGATCGTGAAAAACGATTACGAGAAGGTAGCCCATGCTCACTGAGTATTTGAGTGTTTAGGGGCCACCGAATATTGCCTGCGGGGGCCGCAGGTATTGCCTTCGAGCGCCGGGCCGTCGCGTGGCCGGGGGCCAACGGCACCCGACCACGCAAGCCTTATGCCTTGACCTGGCCGGCGGTGTGTTCTCTCATGTTGTGGCCGCCGGTCTCGACCCAGATGGTGTTGTGCACGATGCGGTCCATGATCGCGTCGGCGTGAACCCCGGAGCCGAGGCGCTGGTGCCAATCCCTTTTTGCGTATTGGGTGCAAAACACCGTCGATGCTTGGTCGTAGCGTCGCTCGAGGAGTTCCAGCAGCATGCTGCGGGTGCTCTCGTCGGGCTCGTCCAGGAGCCATTCATCTAATGTGCAGCAAAAGATTATGCGAAGTTCACATGGCGTGGCCCGTCACCCGTGCACAAGCAGCGAGTTTAACTTCGCATTATCCTTGGTAGCTAGAGTAAATCGCGAAGCCAGGCAATGAGGTCTGCCCGTTGTTCCTTCCCGTACGGGCTGTGGGGAACGATGTTCTGTTCGGCTGATTCGATGGCCCGGCGTTTGGCTTCGGTGCTCGCCCGGGCATAGATCTCCGTGGTGGTGACGCTCTCGTGCCCGAGGAAATCGCGGATGTAGATCAGGTTCACCCCAGCCTCGAGGAGGTGCATGGCTTTCGAGTGCCGCATGATGTGGGGATGCGCCTTCGATGGAACGTCCTCTGGATTGGCGCTATGCGCGACGGTGACGCTCTTTTGCAGCACATACGCGACACCGGCCCTGCCGAGTGGGTTTCCGCTACGGTTCACGAACAGCGGATCCGTCGGTGCTGCGTGAGGACGTACCGAGGTGATGTATCGCGACAACATTTCGCCGACTTGCGAGGAGAGCGGAATGACGCGAGCCTTCCTCCCTTTCCCGAGGACCTTGGCAGTGTGCGGGCGAGATAGTGTCAGGTCCCCGACCGCCATGCCGCACACCTCGCTGACCCTGGCGCCCGAGTCGTAGAGCAAGGACACGATCGTCACATCCCGTAAGTCATCGGACGCGGCTCCGACCACGAGCTGCACGGCGCGAACGCTAAGAAACTCGACCTCCTCGGTTGTTGGCGTCTTCACGGAGGGTATCTGGAGGATACGGCGACAGATCTCGATGTGCTCGGGGGCCTCAGCCTGCACGAACTTTGCGAATGATCTGATGGCGGCGATGCGTGCGTTTGAGGTCGAAGCGGCGCAGTGCCGTTCCTCGCGGAGCCAATCGCTGAATCGGCCGATATGGTCGGGGTCGAGGTTAGCCATGGTGACCTTGTCGGGTGGCACTCCCTCTCCACTGTCCATCCATTTGAGTAGCAGCACGAAAGCATCACGGTATGAGGCGATGGTGTGGGCGCTGAACCCTCGTCGCTTCGGCAGGTAGTCGATGAGGAAGGACTGCAGCAGCGACGGAAACTCTCTCATGATGCACCGCCAAACACACGTTGTGAAACCTGCTGTTGCGCGTCAATGATCCGTAGCAACGTGTCCTGGGTGAACCTGAGGTAATACTCCGTGCTGGTGATGTCGGCATGGCCCATGTAGGTGGCCAGGAGCGGTAGTGCGACATAGATATCTGTCCCGTTGTCGACCATTTTTTCGAGCGCGTGAACCGCATAGGAATGCCTCAGATCATGGGGGCGGATTGGTTTGCCCTGGCGTGTGAGAACGCCGGCACGACCGAAGATGCCGCTGAGCGCGGCGCCCGCGTTGTTGCTGCGGGGAACATTGCCGCGTGCCGTTGGCATCAGCGGTAGAGTGCCACCCTCGGCGGTGAGGCCGCAGCGTTCCAGATAGCCCGAGGCATATTCCCACAGCGATGCCGACATGGGGAGCAGCCTGGTCCGGTCACCTTTGGCGTGTCTGATCAGGATCGTGCCCGCGCTGATGTCTAGGTCAGACACGGCAAGCGCGCAGGCTTCACCGCTGCGTATGCCGCAACACCACAGTAGCCGCAGCAGCAATCTTCGCTGCTCGGATGCGGTGCGGTCGGCAATGGCCAGGATGTGGGCCATCTCGGACGCGGCCACGATCCTTGGCACGAAATCGGTGGTGTCGCGTACGAGTCCTTCGGGCGGAATCGCCGGTGTGTAGCCCGTACTCGCAAGCCACAGACAGAATTGACGCAGAATGGCGATGCGTTTGCACTGGGTCGATACGGCTTCGCCTGGTTTTCTGCTGGTGAGTTTTTCGACAGCGACACGGGAAACAACGTCGGGATCGACCGGGTAGTCGGCGATGAATCGTGCGATTTCTCGCAGCACGTATTGGTAGCCGGTGGAGATCGAGTAGCCCAGCGAGCGTTTGTAGCGCACATACCCGGTGAACAATTCGCCGTGAGCGCCAGCGAACACGAGGATGTCAACCACGGGGCACCTCCAACGACAGAAAACGAAGCCTTTCGACGTCGATGGCCATGTACTTGCGCGTGGTGTTGGCGTTCGAATGCCCCAATATTCCCGAAATCACCGGGTAGGGAGTGCCGCCGGAAAGCATATTTGTTGCTGCTGAGTGGCGCAGCGAATGCATCCCGTGATGCTTGCCAGAGGTGTTCACGGATGCCCGCACGTAAGCATTAGTTGCGACGTAGTGGAACGGGTTCACAGCATTCTCGAAGCTGTCATGGGGTGCACGATGGTGCAAAAATACGTGGTCGTTTGGATTCTTGGGTCGCTCGTTGCGTAGATAGTCGGCCAGGGCAAGCATCACCTCATCAGGCAACGGAAGCCTGACGGGGTTACCGGTCTTGACTTGCGTGAACCTGACCTCGCGAGTACGCCAGTCCAGATCGCCCAGACGCAACGCCCGAATATCGCCGGCGCGCATCCCGAGAACAGAGGCGAGAAGCAGCATCGCCCGATCACGTCGCAGGCACTCCGCTCCCGTTGCAGCGACCATCGCGGCAACCTCGCTGACGGCGTAAGCCGACGGCAGTGAAGCATACTTATGACCTGGAATGATCGGCATCGCCGCCGCAACAGCAGAGCTGCATAACCCCTCGCCGGCTGCCCATGTCGTGAACGCGCGGATGGCGTAAAGGATCCCGGCCCGTGTTTGCGGGGTCATCAAGGAACACGCTTCAATATGGGCAGTGACATCCTCCATGGAGAGATCACCCAAATCATTGATCCTCACACCCGTCAGGAACTTTCTGATGAGGCATGTCTGACCACGACGTGTGTGGCGAGCAAGGCCACGCTGCTGAAGATGGGACACATACGCGTCCAAGACGTGCAGAAATCGATCAGGTACATCCTCAGGCAAAGCCCTCGACAAAGACGGAAGACACCCGTCTTTCTCCACGGAAAGCAGGGTCCGCACGTGCCTGAGCATGCTGCGTTTGCCAGGGGACGGAACATTCTCATTCAACCCCATGTCAACGATGAGTTGCTGTTCCTGGTCCGTGTCGAACCACTCGATGCCGCGTTCGGAACACCATCGCTTGGCCTTGTTCCACGTACCTTTGTAATGCTGGATCGTACCGGAGGTGTACCCCAGTTCAGCAAGCATTCGGCCTGCCTGGGAAACAATCTCGTCAATGTTCTTATTCATACCCATCCCTCCAAATGTCAAGGTTTTGACATCATGCCAAGGCAAACTGCGGAGGAAGAGGGGTGGGTTATGCGAAGTTAAACTCGCTGCTTGTGCACGGGTGACGGGCCACGCCATGTGAACTTCGCATAATCTTTTGCTGCACATTAGACGATTTATGCGAAGCTTCGCATAAGTCGTCGATCACCAGGAGCGTGAACGCGGCGTACTTGTTCAAGAACTTCGTGGTCCCGGCGGGTTTATCGCGGGCCAGCTGCCAGGCCTCTTCAAGCTCCGGCATCCGAATGTAATGCGCCCGCACCCGGTGCAGGCAGGCTGCTTTCGCCAGGGCGCACCCCAGATACGACTTCCCCGACCCGGTGAAGCCCTGAAACACGACGTTCTGCTGCCGGTCGATGAACGAGCACGTGCCAAGTCCCGCGATCATTGACCGGTCAAGTCCACGTTCCTCGACGAGGTCCAGACGGCGCAGGTCAGCATTCGGATAGCGCAGGTTCGCCCGGCGGATCAGCCCCTCGACCTTCGTTTGGGTGAAGACGGAATGGGCGTCATCGACGGCCAGCTTGATCTTCTCCTCAAACGCCAAACCCAGCGTCAGGGTATCGTCCTGGGCGTCGAAGGCATCCAACAATGTGGTGACACCCATCTCGCGGAGTTTGCGTTTGGTCTCGATATCGATCCGACTCATCGTGCACCGCCTCCGGCGTAGTAATCGGCGCCGCGAACATAGCCGCCAGTTTCGGGTTCGGTGGGTTCGAACTGCGGCATCCTGCGGGTGCTCTTCTTGTCTTGCCCGGTCTCCAGGATCGGCTGCAGGTGCGCATATCGGGGCGAGCGGACGCGACCGTCGAGCGCGATCTGACATGTTTTCTCCACCCTCTCGCTGGAGTATCGGCGGCTCAGCCGCAGCACGGCGAGGGCCGCGTCAAAGCCTTGTTCCTCCACGGGAACAGAGTCGAAGATCCTGTTGACGACGGTCACCATGTGCGGGCCGACCCGGTCAGCCCAGGCCCGAATTCTGACGGTGTCCCATTCCCGATACTTCTCACCCTGAGGCTGGTCGGCATCGTTCGTGCGGTATTCGTTCACAACATGCTCACCGAACAAGAGGTGGCTGGTGAGACGCTCATGATTGCGATAAACCTCCAGCACCTGGCTGGTGATGCGCAGGTCGACGCCCTGGCCGATCTGTGCAAAGGGGACGGAGTAGAAGTTCTTCTCCCAGACCACATGCCCGTTCTTTTGCACCCGACGCCCCATAATCCACCTGCTGATCTCATACGAAGCCGACGGCAACGGCCGCAACAGCGCTTTCTCCTCGGTTTCAAACACACTGAGGCGGGAGCCGGCGCGTTTCTGGAACGGTTCCCGGTTATAAGCATCCATGCGTTCCCGGATCGCGCCCCGCAGATCGGGGAGCGTTCCGAAGCTCCGGTGACGCAATCCGGCGATCACCCACGTCGCAACATGGGCGACCGTATTTTCCACGGATGCCTTGTCTTTTGGTGCCCGAGGTCTGCCCGGCAGCACTGCAGCCGAGTAGTGCGCCGCCATCTGGCGGTAGGCATCGTTCAACACGATCTCACCCTCGCGAGGATGCTTGATCACCCCGGTCTTCAAATTGTCGGGCACGATCCGGGGAACCGTCCCACCGAACCACTCGAACATCGCGACGTTGGCCAACAACCAAGTATCTTGCCGCATATCCAACGCCGGCTCGACGAACGCATACCGGGAAAACGGCAGACACGCGACGAACAAATACACCCGCGACGTCTCTCCGGAGATCGGGTCGGTGAGATGCATCGTCGGTCCTGACCAGTCGACCTCGACCGTCCGCCCGGCCTTATGACCCACCCGGGACGCCGCCCCCGTGATCAGCGCATGCGTCGCATACGCCTTGCAGAATCGGTCGTAACCCATCGCCGGCTGCTCTTTCACCGCGCACCCGTCGACGTACTCGCTATGGAGCAGTTTCAGCGTCACCCCGACCTTGGCGAGCTCCTTATGCACCGCGTCCCAATCCGGCTGCACGAACACACTTTCGTGCTCGCCGCGCCCCGGGAACAGCAACGAATACACCTCCGCATCGCTGCGGTTCACGTGAGCGTCACGGTCGATGCCAGCTTTGTCGGCGGCGTCGAACACCGCCAGCACACTCTTGCGCGACATGCCCTGCGACAAGGCGATCGCGCGCCCCGTCATGCCCTCAGCGCGGAGTTCCAGCACCCGCTTGGCTTGAATCCTTCGTACCATTATTGATTACTCCTTCTGTCGCGTGCCTCTACACACGACAGAAGGAGCTAAACAGATGGCCCCGAACGGAAATATCCGGTGGCCCCGAAACGCGCTACTCGCCACATCACCCCTTGGCCCCGAACGTCAATAACACTGGCCCCCACGAGCGCAAATACTCACTCACTACGTCAGGACTCCGAGCCCTCTTAGCGATCGTTGATCTGGGCACGTTCGGCGGCGCGGCGGCTGCCCTGGGCTATGCCCAGTCGACGATTAGTCAACAGGTCCGCATCCTCGAGCGCGACGCGGGGGGACCTATTTTCGACCGCAGCAGCGGACCCTCGAGATCGCAACTAACCTCCCTCGGACGATTGATGGAACACCACGCTCGACTTGTCGTGCACGAACTCGACGCGGCAGAGCGGGCCGCGATGGATCACCGCGACGGCCGCGGACGCCTGACAATCGGGACGTTCCAAGCGGTGACGACCAAGCTCCTGCCGGCACTTATTCGCGCTCTCGCAGAAAAGAACCCGCATGCAGCCATCACCATGGTCGAAACAGAAACGCCTCTCCCTGACCTAGACACCAACGACCTGTGTTTCTTCGATTCACCACCGCAACCGCCAGACCATGGGGAACTCATTGTTGCGGACGAGCACCTGCTGCTTGCCCCTCGAGGAGTGGTTCCCCCTGGCGCCGTCGAGCTGAACAACCTCAGAGACCGACCTATGGTTGCTCTGCCCGCCATATGCGACCAGGGCCGAGTAGAACTGGCTTTGACAGACGCCGGCGTCACCCTCGACATTGTGTTCAGGACCACCGACAACCACGCGATCACCGCGATGGTTGAGGCAGGGGCCGGATGCGCGATCCTCCCAGCCCTGTCGATCTCGCCATCCGCCGCGATCAGCATCCATCGAATTCACCCGCCGCTGCCGTACCGAGAGATCTGGGTTCAATGGCGCGGATCCCTATCCCCCCTCGCTCAGCATGCGCTCAAACTCGCGGTGCTCGCCCGCCCCAACCTCGCCGCCGCCGCAATTGAATTTTGAGCAATATAGGGTGTCCACGCTCTCGCAGAAGTTGAACGTAACGGCCGTTCTCGACGATCGTTGTTGGACTGAGTTCGCTCTACCGCGGATAGCTAAAGACCTGCCCAAAAGCACTGATCATCGATCAACTCGGAATCGACGGGGGTTTCTAACAGTCCCAATCGGCAGAGACTTATGGAACCGTTTTTTGCGCCGCAGCTCAGGTTTCGGCCTTCCGCCGCGGAACATGCGCAGGTGCCCGCAAGCCGAACGGTCAACGGGACGGTGCCGCAGCGGAGCCTCTTTGCGACTCGTGGGATCACAAAAGAGTATCGATGGGGGTGCTCGGGCTTGAGTAATGATTGGCTGTAGGCATGATTCACCGCCGGAGATCCGTTGTCGCCACGATGTGGCTAGGCACACTCGCCTGCTTGGGCATCTCCGTCTTCTTAGCGCCGATTGTCAGCGGAGGCTGGTGTGCAGACGCACCCGCTGGCGGCACGTCGATCTGCGGCTCGTATCAAAGGTCACTCGTTGGGATCGACACGAACCTATGGATATGGCTCGGCGCGATTGCGATAGTTGCGGTGATCACGCTGGTGACGGCACGCAGGGTAAATCGCTCGCGTCCGGGTGGGTCCTCTGCAAGTTAGAACGGCACAAAACAATCGCCGTAAGCCGAACCCTCACCGGGACGATTGAATCTTTTGCCCACCGGGAGCGCAGGTGGCTACTTGGAATCGACAATCGCGTCGGCGTAGTGGTCTATCGCACCGCTATAGAGGGGCAGGGTCTTTCCCAAAGCCTTGAGGGCGACTCGTAAAGCCTCGCCGGGCCGCCCAGCGTCGAAGAGCGCTAAAGCCAGAAAAGCTTCGTGGGCGTCGCCGATAGTTGCGTCCGGTTCCATGCCTTCCAGAATCCTGACCGCTTCGGTGGTCTCACCGACGTTGCGCAGTGAGCCGGCCAGCTGAATTTGAGCTTGCAAGTTGCGGACAGGATCGAGACCAAGTTCCAGAGCACGGCGGTAGAGCGGAATCGCTTCCGCTTCCCGTCCAAGAAAGTCATGCACCGACGCCCACTCGAAGATGGCGGCCGGATCATCGTCACGTCGCTCTAGGATTAGAGCCTGCATAGAGCCGAACGTGGACTCAGGGTCGGCGCCACTGGCGTCACTCCAGAATATTCTGATTCGTTCTTCCCAATCAGTCACGGGCCTATTTTGGCAGACTGTAGGACTGCTTGAGCACTGCCCGTCGCCAACCCCTTGCGGGACGGTGGAGGCAGCATTCCCTCGCTGGGCTCTACTGCGTCGCCGGGGTTTCCCAGCGATGTGACGACATCATCGGGACAGATCTGGCAGGAGCTCGCAACGGGGTTTACCTTCGGCTCGGCCAAGGTGACGGGCATCCGGACCCGAGTTGATGAGGGCTTCGAGGCCTTCTCGAGTGCCCATGAGGTCTGCGATACGCGCGTCATATGCCTTGAGATGCTCCACTAGAACAGGCATCGCACAAGGCTCTAGGCGGCCTGGCTCGGAGACGCAGTCGATGAGCTCTAGAATCGTGCGGGTTGGCAGCCCAACGTCCAAGAGGGATCGGATCGCACGCACTCTGTCCACCACCGCCGGGTCGAAAAGCCGCTGGCCCGAAGTGGACCGGTCGGCGGCCAAGAGACCTCTACTTTGGTAGTTACCGGAGAAGCCGCGGCCCGACTCCGGTGAGCGCCGACAACTCGCCGATGCGTAGCATTTCGTGTTGAGCAGGCTTTGCCTCTGACACTAATGTCACCTCATACCCTTCAGTCATGACGCGTTCACTGACACTCCTCAACGGTACAGTCGCCACAGCTGACGACTTAGCTCCACTGGCCTTTGCGGGCTTTGCTCACTTCACGGCGATGCAGATCCGCCATCGATCCATACGCGGTCTGGATCTGCATCTCAAGCGGCTCCGTGATGCCAGCGACGCGATGTTTGGCAGGCACCTTCCGGATGCCCAAATTGTGGATTATCTCCGTGTGGCACTCAGCGCAGCACCGGAAGACGCATCGTTGGCGTTTTTCATCACGTCGTCCCCGGGAGAATTCGTGGCTCCTCGCTCGAAAGTGCATCTGGATGTACTGACGAGAATCACCGACGCTGCCACGGTTCCCCTGGGGCCGTTGGCCTTGGACGTTGTTGCCCACGAGCGCGACTTGCCTCAGGTCAAGCACGTCGGTGAAGTAGCCAAGACGCTGCTTCTTCGTCAGGCCGTCACACGCGGATTTGACGATGCTGCCTTTGAAGATTCTGCAGGACGACTGAGCGAAGCGACTATTTGGAACTTGGCCCTTTGGGATGGAAGCTCAGTGATTTGGCCCGAAGCCAACATCCTTATTGGCGTAACAATGGAAATTCTCCAGCGCCAACTCAACGCACTCGGCGTAGAACAGAAAACCCAACCCATTCGTCGAAACGAATCACTTGGCCATCTGGCGGGCGTCGTGATGAATTCGTGGACTCCCGGCATCGCCATTGCCCGAATTGGCGATCATCGTCTGATCGAGGACGCCGACTTCACAGCACTTCTTCACTCTGCATACAAGCACGAGCATCTCGCAAGCGTCTGAGTAGTAACCGTTTTCGTAACCAGGGTCACTTTCAGACGTGCTCGCGGGCTTAAACCACCAACGACTCCTGGGTCGTGCCCGTAGTGGAACCCCGAACGGGCACTCTGAGCAGGGAAACAACACCACTCAGTGGGACATGACCTGCCTTTCCGAACACGATCCCAGAACAAGTTCTCGCGGACCTTCATGACCAATCTCGACGCCACTGACAACACCTCACTCAAACGGTGTGTTGCTACGACCCCTTGAGACTGCCGAACCTGTTGCGGGACACGTTAGCGCGGAGTGGACGATGGAAGTTCGATGAACTCCTCGGACATCGTTCTGGACGTTAACCTGGCGCGCAATCCTTCCGGCATGATCGAAGGACCAGGTGGCGGGCCCTGGGGTGGGAAGAGTTTCTGAGGCTTGCGCAGACGTTGGGCGTCGTTCCGGACATGTCTCTGATGTAACCAACTTTTGAGGAGAACATCATGGGCCCAACATCTGACGATCTGGACGGTCTGCTCGACCGATCCGCTCCGCGCACCACGGTGATAACCGACAGTGTCGCTGATGAGCTGACCCAGCTTCGGGTTGCAACAAATGTCGAGACTGCGCGCGTGACCGCACGACGGCCGTGGAGGCGGCCGGTGTTCGCGGGGCTGGCGTCCGTACTGCTTCTGGGTGGCGCAGCAACGGCAACGGCCGCGGTGACCAACAGCTGGGTTCCCTGGGCACAAACCCCGGTCGCCTCGATGGCCTACACCCTGCCCAGCGGGGTGGAGTGCGAGGAGCGGATCGGGAACGTGCGCGGGCAGGACCCCGCCGCCGTCGAGGCCGTCGAGAACTTCTACCGCACAACAGACATTGAATCCTTGCTGACCAAGGAGAAGATCGCGAGCACGATCGAGTGGATTCGGCAGGACTCGAACATCGCCGTCAACGCCGACGGCTCGACCGAACCAGCCGGCTACGGAACCGTGCACTACAACGCGGATGCGGAGTACCAGCGGGCGGTGACGATGATTGTCACCGCTGCGGCCAGCGCCGAGCTCTCGAACCAGGGCATCGACGGCGCCGACAGCAACCTCAGCTCGGACGGGCAGTCCTTCTGCCCCGGAGCCAGCTGGTGAGGGCACGCAATAGCAACTCCTCTGAGCGTCTCACTGAAGCGCTCGCTGCTGCGTCGCCGGACCTGCTGCGCTACTTCCAACGTCGACTCCCGATCGACGATGCTGCCGACGGACTTGCGGAACTGATGCTCGCGGCCTGGCGACGAGTCGACTCAACACCACCCGGTGCCGAGCAGTGCCGGATGTGGTTGTTCGGAATCGCCCGCCATGTCGTAACTAACGCCGCACGGAGTGAACGACGACGGTGGAGCCTCACCGAACGATTCCGGGAGGTCCTCCGAACCTCCCCCACCGAAGGGCGACCCGCGGACGACGGGGCCGACGTGCGAGATGCGATCGGCCGACTGACTCCGGCGCAGGCCGAACTCGTCCGCCTCATCCACTGGGACGGATTTGCCATCACCGAAGCTGCCCAGATCCTGAGCATCAGCCCATCAACCGCCCGCACCCGCTACCAACGAGCCCGAGCCGATCTGAAGACCGCGCTGAGCGACTTGACACCAGAGGTCACGGGCCACCTACCCATGACTGTCGTGGCAACATCGGCGGGCGACCCCAGCTGGACAACAGCGCCATCGATTCCACACAGGACAATCCGTCCAGCGGATGTCATCCTGCCGCCATCGCAACGGATCGACATCTCGGCCTACCCCGTCTAAACGTCGGCCCCTCGAGGAAACTTCTGCGGGACGCTTTCAGCGCGCTCGCTCTAATCGCGATTGATTTGTCGGTGGATCCAGAGTGACAGGACTCGGCACGGTCTGTGTCAACACGATTAGATGGCTTGATGAATGCAAATTATCGGTTCTCATCCGACACTGCCGAGATCGACCGTGTCCAGGTGCACCGCTGGATCAGCGAGCAGTCCTACTGGGCACCCGAGCGATCACGCTCACGGCAAGACGCAGCGATCGACGGATCACGCAACTTCGGCATCTACGACAGCGTGTCTAACAGACAGGTCGCCTACGCGCGCGTCATCACCGACGGCGTCACGTTTGCCTGGCTCTGCGATGTCTTCGTCGACCCCATGGTGCGAGGCCACGGAATTGGCAAAGCCCTCATCGCGGGCATTCTCGCGGAATGCGACCCCCTGGGACTGAGGCGCATCGCCCTCTCAACCAACGATGCACACGGCCTGTATTCCAATCTCGGGTTCTCCACTTTGATCGCCCCGGAGACGTGGATGGAGCGCATCGTCAACCCCGGCCTTTAGCCGAGACACGACTATCGGCTGGTACCGTAGCGGGAACCCTAAACGGAACGGTCGGGCAATGCCTTGCTCGGCGATGCTCGTGCTCCCCGCGTTTCGTCTCGCTCATCCGATTTGGCTAGGGCAGGCCGATTACCTCGCTCAGCGCTACGCCTGCCGTGCTGGCGACCTGGTCTCGGCAGAGTTCAACGTTGTCCATAAAGGACACCTGTTCGTAGCCAGAGACTGAGAAATGAACAGTATCTGCGGGGCCATCCGCCCAAGGCGTACTAGCCGGGGCTACCCATACAGTCCACGATCCATTTTGGAGGCATTCGCTTACGGCCATCACGTACTCGGAGCCAGCGCCAATCTCGCCTCGCGCCTGCGGAGGAAGAAGGGTTGATGCGGCAGCGACGCCCGCGAGTCCGAGAACGACGACGCCGCTAGCCAGCGCTAGATGCTTCGTGCGCTTGGCGCGCCTGATTCGAGTCGAGACACTGCTGTGCACGCGATCGGCGGCAGCAGACAGGTCAGTTTCCGTCCAAGTGTGAATGGGCATGATATTCCTACTTCCTACTTCCTAGTTCTCAGTCTGAAGACCTGGTGCGGTCGAGCGGTGTGCGACGAGGCGCTCGCGGATCCGTTGAATGCGTTTGCGGGCGGCGGGAGGAGATAGCCCCAGATCTGAAGATGCATCATCGAATGTCCTACCCTGCACGAAGCACAGCTCGACCAGCTTCTGATCGATCTCACTCAGGCCGGCGATGAGGCCGCGTACTTCAGCCAGTTCGTCCGCGGCATCTCTTTGTGCTTGGCCTTGCGTCCATGCCTGGAGCAGAGGAACTGCGTCAAGGGATTCCGCTGCGTCCCGAGCGTGACGACGGTTCGCCGCGAGAGCGATATTCCGAGTGGTTACGAGCAGCCACGGAAGCATCGAACGTTCCGGTGAGAATCCGGCGCGACGCCTCCACGCAGTCAGAAGAACCTCCTGTGCGACGTCCTCCACATCAGAGCGGACCCGTGTTACCGCGGACGCGTATCTCAGTACAGAGCGAATATGGAGCCTCGTGAGATCTTCGAACGCGGCAACGTCACCGCCCTGCACCTTCGCCAGCAGTTCCTGCTCCGCGTATGCGTAGCCTGCTCTTCGGTTCATACACCCAACCCCGTTCATTTCGCCGTTACTAGGGAAGTGCGTTCTCAGGTGCTGTTTGTGACATTTCTCGGCACATAAGTTTTATTCGGGTGCCAGAAACGGTGTCAACCCTCGTTCGTTTCAATGCCTTCGTGGAGTGGGCGAGATGGGCAGCACATGGCCACGGATGCAACGGCACCTAGGCGGCAGAACGGGAGTGTCCACTTCTCGAAACCGCTACGGGCTGGATCTGAATTTGAGCAGGGTTCCACTTACAGGACAGCTAGCTATCTGACCGCAAGGTTTGGTTTGGGTGGCCATCTCAAAGAGAACCGTGCCTAGGACTCCGCTACTGACGTTTGAAATGTAGAGAGCGATGCCGCTAACTGCTTTTCTCATAGGAGCCTCTTTCTCTGCTGCCCTGACGTGCTTCACGGATTTCAGGCTCTTGCGTCCTGTCATGGTGTGTGTGAAGAGTGAGATACAACCGATAGTGATGGCGCCGGTAGCGATGACCCAAACAAGAGTCGAACTTCCAACCGCAAACCCAAGCCAAGCCCAACGGGCAGTCTAAGGTTGATTCACCTTACCGAAGAGCGGCAAGGAGACAAGAGATTTCTCCACGCACGGATGTGACTCTCGCTGAAAAGTAGCGATGTTCTTTCGCCGCAGAATGCCAGCGCGCCGCCCGCATGAGGAACCTTCTACGAGACTGGGCACCCGGAAGCGGATCCGTCAGCGGACGCCGAAGCTGCTCAACACCAACGTGGGGTCTCCAAGTACAATCCTCAATGCGCGCTGAGCGAAAGCCCTGACCTCATCCGCGTCGGGTTCGGGCAGTTCGATGTCCGACTCTGTGTCGTGGTGGTAGCGCATGCCAAACTCGTTTATTTCTGTGAGTTCCGAAACTAAGGGCTGGGCGTAAGACAGAACATCACCCTGCATTGCCGCTTTGATAAGAAGAATGGCTGAGCCCAAGGTCTTGTTCATCTTAGGGATGTGCCCCGGGAATCGTCGGTGAAGGTACGACTCGACCAGCGGACGAATGGCCTCGCCCGCGGTAGTGTGACTGACCAAAGCGCCGTCTGCTGCTTCAACGTTGAGGAATGCCCGTATTTGGCGGTAGTTGCGGAAATACTTACTCTCGCATTCTCGATCAAGGTCGTGCTTGCTTAGAGACGCGTCCCCGTTGCTGTCGCGATACAGCTGCAGCTCGGTAGATGGCCGCGGGTCACCATGGCTATCGAGTATTTTCCGTCCAAACTTCTCGCGTACTTCACGTAAATAAGTCGCGTCATGCGCCAAAACAATCACCTGAGCGCCTCGCAAGGAAAAATCGTTGAGGGTGTTGGTTGTGTAGGTTCGGCGGTGGCGATCCAAGCTTGTGACGGGGTCGTCAACGACGATTACCTGACCACGAAGATCCTCCTCTGTCGACACAGTCGCACAGAAGAATGCAAACGCCAGGGTTCTCTTGTCTCCCTCGCTGAGCGCTATGCGAAACGGTGGCTTTCCACCTGAAATGTCAATCGATGATCCCCGCAACTTCAAGCCATAGTTTCCTCGACTCGGTCCGCCCGCATATGTGGAAGTGACTTTTTCAATGCGGAATTGGGTCTGCATCTTCTCAAGGTGACCATTGATGACCCCCTCGAAGATTGCGAGGGTCGCGTTCATAGCGTCTTTGCTAGCTTTCCTCGCCGCGGTCGCTTCTGCATTTTTCTTAGCGACCTCCCTTTTCGCGATCTTCCATTTAGCGAAAAGGCGCTGCACATCAGCACTTACACGTAGTTTCGATAGGCGGGCGGCAACAAGAATTATTTCGAGTTCCGCAACGCTCGACACCGACAGCGAGTCCATATATGTCTCGATGTCGCTACGAGCTTGCCGAATGCCCGCGTTTACTTCCTCAACCAGAACCGGCAGCGCAAACACATACGTTTCAAGAAGGGACCGGTTGTCTCCTGCTTCGACGGACTTTTCGAAACGCTCCATCTTCTGGTCGAGAAGCTCGTCAAGGAGCGTTCCGAAAGACGACAACGCTTCCGAGATTGGTTCTAACACGGGCAAGTTGAGGACATCAATGTGGGATTCCCATGCGGCCGTGACCGTCGAAGCGCGCTCATATTCGATGGTCAGTTGGGCCTGAAGACGCTCTCGTGCCGCGCCCCCAAGACGGTTCCGCAACTGATCGAGTCGGTCGCGAAGATCACCGTATGCGGAGTCAAAGAACTTGGCGTACATATCGACAAGATCAATACCCACCGTGCTCTGCCCGCAGAAAGGACATTCAGCATCCGGAGCAAGTCCAACACCCGCGCTCAACCACGCGTCGACACTGGTCTGCGAGGACTCAGCGCCCAGATGGCTGACATGGTCAGCCACGCGAAGTCGGGCCTGGCTGTGCAGAGCAGACAACGACTCCACTAGCGCTTCAAACAAGTCGGAGAGGTCTAGCGCGATGCTTTGCAACTCGACCGGCCGCGGAAGAGCATAGAGTCTCGATACATTCTTGCCATTAACGAGTGCGGTTTCAGCCTCATTTACGAGTGAGTCCACCGCATCCGGGACTTGCAGCTGTTGAAACGTTAAGAATGAGCAGGACCGATCCACGGCATGGGCCATCGCAAGCACTGCGGCTTCGACACCCTCCATCTCAGCCTTCGCCGTAGCAACCAGCCCCTGAGCATCTTCTAGTTTCTCCTGCTGGTCAACTGCCGTAGTTCCGATGGCTATGGCGAGTAGACCTTGTCGGTGTGAGGGGCTCACTTCGCCACCAGTGTGGACATTCTGGTCCACAAACTGGGTGTCGAATACACGAGTTCGTAAGGGGCCGCCCGCCCACAGCCCGTTGTTGAGGACTCGCTTAGATGCGCCAATGCGCAGCAACCTGACGTGAGCGGGATCGGTCGTGCCCAGTGACTGACGCTCACTAAGAGAATCAGTATCTCCAGACCCAGCGGCCGCGAGTACAGCGGCGAGGGTAGACTTACCGCTCCCATTTCCCGCGTAAATTAGAGACAGTCTGGTTAGAGGATGCTTTGAGCCATCGAGCCCATTCAACACTCCGATGCGATCAATTTTCTCGATGATCTGAATCATGGCTTCCCCTGTTTCGTGAGGTGCGTCCCGCCCCAGAACCATGATGGCGCAGAACGCGATGCATCCCGAACTGGCGAAGTGGCAGGTGCGTATGTGTGTTTGAGCGTTGACCGATAGACGGACGGTGACCGGGACACCCGGCGCGCACGGACCGCCGAAGACGTTCCGCATGATCTCGGGGGCGCCCGATTCCCGTATACCCCGCCCGAGAAAATGCCCGGTGAAGGGCGGATAAACGGTACACTCCAGCATGACCGGAATGCTTATCGGCTACGCGCGCGTATCCACCAACGACCAAGACCTCACCGCCCAAAAGAACGCCCTCACCGCCCTCGGAGTCTCACTCCAAAAGACGTTCACCGATCAAGGCCTCACCGGAACAAATCGGGCCCGGCCAGGCCTTCGCGAAGCGTTAGCCGCATGCCGAGCCGGCGACACCCTCGTCGTGACCAAGCTCGACCGGCTGGCACGATCCCTGCGCGACGCAAAAGACATCGTCGACGACCTCACCCTTCGTGAAGTGAAGCTCAGCATCGGCGGCTCCGTTCACGACCCCACCGACCCAGTTGGCAGACTCCTCTTCAATGTGCTCGCGATGGTCGCTGAATTCGAGGCCGACCTGATCCGAGCACGCACCCGCGAAGGGATGCAAGTCGCCAAAGCGGCCGGCCGGCTCCGCGGCAAGCAGCCCAAACTGTCCCCGGCGCAGGAGAAGCACCTGGTCGAGGTCCACCAACGGGGCGAACACACCACCGTGCAGATCGCAGAACTCTTCAGCGTCGCCAGGTCCACGGTCTACCGGGCAATCCAACGAGCCGGGGACACCGCCGCCTGAACGTGCGTCGTGCAAAGGAGTAGGGGTAAACGGGCGTTTTATGCAGAGGAGTACGGAAAAGCCAGTTTTCTCACTCACCTGCACAACCCCGAAAGCACGATGGCCGTTGTGCAGACGACTTCGAAAAATGACAGATCGCCCTCGACACTCTTCTATTCAGCCGAGCGTCAGGCTTCGACGAACGACAGCGAGTCTGTCGAGGTGTCACGGAGCTGGCGCAAGGCGCTGCTCCAGCTCAGTAGTTGATCAAGCATTTGATTCGCGGTAGCTACGTGGTGGTCGCCGGGATTGAGAAGTTCCATGTCCACAAAGTCGGTGAAAAGGGACAGTGCGACCTGCGCGCGGACGTCCGCGAGCATAAGTTCCGCAGAAATGGTTCGCAGGTGTTCCACTGCTCGGCTTCCGCCGAGTAGCCCATATCCAACGAATCCGATGGCCTTGTTGTGCCACTCGCTAAAGAGGTAATCGAGGGCATCCTTTAGTACCCCGGGAATCGAGTGGTTGTATTCCGGAGTGACGATGATGAAACCGTCGCAGGATGCGACCGACTCGGACCACGCACGGGTGTGACCGTGCCCATACGGGTGACCCATGGCGGCGGGAATCTCTTCGTTTAGATGGGGGAGGTCGTAGTCCAGCAGGTCCAGCAGGATGAAGTCGTGTTCCTGACGGCTGTCGGCAATTGCTTTGACCCATTCGGCGACCAAAATGGATCGACGTCCCGGGCGAGTGCTTCCTACGATGATTCCGATTTTCATTGAGTCCGTTTTCTGTGATGTTGAGGTGGAAGGTCAGGGAATGAGGTTTGCCAGTGTGCTTGCTATGCACGCCTCTCAGCGGCGCTCCGGATTCCCAATGAAGGATGGGCACGCCGGTAATCTTCTTACGACGGGCAAAGTCGTCCGACTCGTGCACGAACCGTGTGCTCTCGTCCCGAGTCAGGGTGACGCCGAGTCGGATTGCGCGATTTTCGCAACGGATAAAGCGAGGACGGTGATAGCTGCCACGAGCGAGAGCACACCCGCCGCGAGGAAGGCCGGTGCTGTGTCGCCTCCTTGAATGACGGGTTCCGCGATCACGGGTGAAACAAATTGCCCCAGGAACATTGCCGAGATCAGCGCGCCGATAGCGCGCGCCCGGGTCGCAGACGAGGTGTTGTCCGATATCCACGAATTGAGATTTGGCATCACGAGTCCCACTCCGAGGGCCGAGATCGATAGGCCAACCAGAACCTGCGCGATGGCACCGGAGGTGCCGACGATCGTCATCCCCGCCGACATCAGAGTCAGGCTGAGCAACGCGACGTTGCTGAATCCCAGGCGGGACACCCAGCGGTAGCTCAGGCTGGAAAGGGCCTGGACCAAGACCATCCACCCGATCACGAGGCCAGTGATCGAGGAATCGCCGCCCATCTCGCCGAGGAGGAAAGGCAATTGAGTAGGCACCACATAGAAAACAATCTGGATCACAAATGCCAGCACCACGATTCCTGAAATGAGGGCCGTGGCATTGCTTTTCAGCACGGGTTTCAACTCGGCTGCGACTTTCGGCACCGGGGGCGGGTCGGTGACTTTCCACGCGACAAGGATGGCGACCGGCAGCGACAAGAAGTAGATGGCGAAAGGCGCATTCCAGCTGACGACCGCCAGCGCCCCACCCAACGACAAGAACACCGCACCGCCGAGCCCACTCGCAGCGGCCTGAAAACCAAACATTTTGGACCGTCGCTCGCCCGTGAACCATTCGGAGATCAGCGCCGTTGACGACGTCATAACACCAGCCACTGCGATACCGAGGATCACCCGGGAAACCATCAGTGCTGACAGATCATCAATCCACAATCCGGCCGAGCCCGCAATTGCGTAAACGACAACAGAAACCTTGAGCACGCTGGACCGCTCGATCCGATCGCTGAGCCATCCAAGTACCGAGGCGGAGAGGGCGATCGACAGCGCAGTGATGGTGACAACGAGTTTCACTAGGAAGCCGGAACTATCAACCTCGGAGAAGTAGTCGGCCATCTTCGGCAGCGCTGGGGAAATCGTTGCTCCCGCCATGACAGTGAGCATGCTCGCCGCAATTAGTGCCACCGAACCCTTGGTACGGAGTCTTTGCGGCACGGGGACGGTGTCAATCTGGTTGCGTTCGGGCATGTAGAAATGCTAAAACTTGAACAAAGGTTGAAGTCAAGTGGAGAGGTACATTGAATCAATTGCTGACGAAATCCATGACAGTTTCGGACCTGGCCAGCGCCAGCCGGGTGAATGCATCGGCCGTGCGGTTTTACGACAAACATGGTCTGATCGCTGGCGAGCGAACGTCCGGGAATCAACGTCGCTTCAGCGAAGAAGATGCCTGCCGGATCAAGGTGATTCGAGTGGCTCAACGAGTGGGATTGTCCGTTAGCGAAATTTCGGAACTTCTCATCGATCTCCCTTCCAAGCCCTCCTCGGCGGAGTGGGCCGTCGTAGGGGCCAAGCTCCGAGCCGCCGCGCAGGAACGGATTGATCAGCTCAACCATGCGCTGGACGACCTGACCGGGCCGGTGCAACTGTGCGACGTCAGCAACTCAGTGGACTCGCCCGAAGCGTAGCCTGGTGTCCGCATCAGCGGGCTTGTGGGCCTAGGGCGCAACCGCTACGCGCTGCCGAAAATCCGGAGCTCGGCAGGCACGGTTCGGAACTTCCTATCCGGATGAAATACGGCTCACGTTACCTCTCATGCTCTGACGTCCCTCGGGCTTCGGCACCAGTTGTGGCGCCCGTAGAGGGTTGGTCTACCGACACCGTGAACAGGGTTCCCCGCCAGGGGACTAAATAGAGCTATCGAGCGCAGTTCTGCTCGCGTGTAATCCTCCAATAACTCACGTCTTCGGTATCGAATGGCAGTTCAATCATCCCCAACTTTGCTGCGACGCGTTTGGAGACCTCGTTCTCCGGCTCGATCGTCGCCGAGATGGAGCCCAGTGACGAGATGCGAAACACGTGGTCGAGCATGCCGATCCCGACTTCCGTTGCATAACCGTTGCCCCAAGCCTTCTGATGAAAGACATACGTGAGTTCATCGAAGTCTCGATCAGGCGCTCGAATCACGCCACAGTAGCCTACGAACTCGCCAGATCGCGCGTCGAAGACGGCCGAGGTGCCGTAACCGCGATCGACGTACTTTCGCTCGCAGATTTCGATCCACTGCGATACTTCGGGGCGGCTGAGGACGGTCCCGTCCCCGACAAATCGCATCACGTTCGGGTCGGCGCAGAGGGCTGAGAAGTCGTTGAGGTCGTCGCGGCGAAACTGACGCACCGATAAGTGTTCGGTCTGGAAGAGCATCGGACCAGCCTATCCACGCCCGCAGGTCGTTCCGCTGTGGCACCCGGCTGCGGCGGTCTGGCTCGGCACAGGTAGCCTCTCCCTATGGAAGATGAGTTGACCATTTCGATCGCCACCCACGCCGACAACGCTGTCGCGGAAGAGATTCGCCGATTGCTTCCGCAGCTGTCACAGACAGCTATGTTCGACAGGGAAATTCTCAATCGGATGGTGGAGAACGAGTCAGTCGATCTCTTCCTTGCGCGGCTCTCTGGTCGGGTTGTAGGAATGGCCACCCTCGTGACGTTTCCCATACCGACCGGGGTCCGGGGTCACATCGATGACGTTGTGGTGGACGAACTCACCCGTGGCCGAGGAATCGCTCGTGAATTATTGACCGCGATGATTGCCAGAGCGCAGGCGTTGGGAGTGCGGAGCCTGGACCTGACGTCGCGCCCATCCAGAGAATCCGCGATCCGGCTTTACGAGGCCTCCGGATTCGTGCGCCGTGATTCCGTTTTGTTTCGATACCAGCCCGTCGATTCTCGATGAGAGATTCCCTTCCGGGTGCACGGAAACAAAGCCCTGAGACGGCACATTCGCGGAACCGTCCCGCGCAGGGTTCCTCTCCGGGCACGGCGCTCGGTGCCGGCGGACAGGCCGTTTCGATCCAAACGTGAGTCCGATCATCGTCAGGTTTTAGGGCACTTCAGCTCGGACGGTGCCGTGAGCTGCGTCGGCATGTGCTCCGGACAGGTGACCGCAAAAGAACAATTTGGAGGTTGGGTGTGGTTTGGCATATCGTTTGGGCATGCCGGATCTTGATGGCCTCCGGGCCGTAGCTCACCCGTTACGCCTGCGTTTGCTTTCGCTTCTGACTGCCGAGGCTCTCAGCGCTACGGAGGCGGCGCGTATCTTGGGCGAGAGCCAAGCGAACGTGAGTTACCACCTGCGTCGTTTGGCTCAGGCGGGACTCGTGCAGCTTGTCGAGGAAACGAATATTCGTGGCGGGACCGCCAAGCGCTACCGACACGATCCCGCGAGCGGCGAAGCGCTCGGTTCGGGCCGCGTCGACGAGCACCAGGCTCTGATGAGTTCCCTCGCCGCAGAACTGATCGCCCGCAGCGCGCGTTACCTGTCAGAATCCGAATTCGTATTCACCGAGGCGGAGGTCACCGTCTCCCGCGAGGCATGGGAGCGTATCCGCGACATGTCACGCGAGATCGGGAAACTCATCCACGATGAGGCGGTGCCCTCCGCCACACCAGAAGGCATCCGGATGAGTGCCACCCTCGCATTGTTCGAAGTCGTGAACCACGACACCGCCCCGCGAACATGAGTAGCGGCTACCTCGAGGTACTGCGCACGACCGGCGCACTCAGGGTCTTTGTCCCCGCGCTCGTCGGGCGACTCTCGTTCGCCATAGTGACCTTAGTGCTGCTCTTCGCGGTGCAGCGAAGCACTGATTCTTTCGCTGCCGCCGGCGCGGCTACTGGAGCTTTCGGGCTCGCGAACGTGATCGCTTCCCCGTACCGCGCACGATTCGTCGACCGGCGCGGACAGCGGTTTGCACTCAACTCGCTAGCCATCGCCTTCGCTGCCGGTCTCGGCGGCATTGCTGCGCTGACAGCCCAGCCCGACCCTTCGTCAGGGGCGCTCATTGGGCTGGCGGCCATTGTCGGGTTATTCCCGCCACCGCTCGGCGCCTCGATGCGTGTGCTCTGGGGTTCACTGACAGCGCCGGGAGCGCTGCGGACGAAGGCATACAGCATCGATGCGGTCTGTGAGGAATTACTGTTCACGACGGGGCCATTGATCGCAGCGGCCACTCTCAGTGCGGCATCGCCGACGGTCGGACTGGTCGCTACTGCCACGGTGGCGCTTGCCGGAACCCTCGGCATGACAAGCAGCTCGCTATCGCGACAGCACGTTGCCGTCACCGCTTCCCCCCGGAAGAGTTCACGGCCGTTACGACAGAGCGGGTTCGTCGCAGTGTTGATCGCGCTACTCGGCGTGGGAGTCATACTCGGGACCGTGGAAGTGGTCGCACCCGCAATCGCCGACAGTCAGGGATCGGTCGGCCTGGCTGGCATCCTTCTCGCCTCTTTTGCAGCCCGAAGCGCAGTCGGAGGCCTGCTCTACGGACAGCGAACTTGGAGGAGCTCGCTCGTAAAGCGACTACTCATCTCGGTCACAGTCATGACCGCGCTGTGCGCACTTCTCACGACAATTGAGTTTGTCGTGGTCCTCGGCTTCGGACTCGCTGCGGTGGGCTTTTTCCTGGCCCCGTCGCTCGTGACCGGCTACCTACTCGCGGACGACCTCACCGCTGCAGAGGTGCGCACCGAGGCATCGAGCTGGATCAACACGGCAGTCAACGCTGGCGCCGCCTTTGCCGCCGTAATGGTGGGGTTCGCCGTGGACGCCATGGAGCCCCGTCTTGGATTCATCATCGGCGCAGCAGTGGCCCTCATCCTCCTGATAGCCGCAACCGTGCTGATACTCAGAAATATCAAAGCCGCGCCCGTCGTAAATCAATTGCAATCGGCGTAGATGAAACGAGACGCCCAGCACCGCGATGGTAAGTGCCCGCAGGACGTTCCCGATTCGGGACATACCTCCGGAACAGGCAGCGTCTGTCACCCAGCATGCCAATCGTTGGGGTCGTGACATTTTACGCGTGAAACCGGCCCG
>NZ_SOFW01000005.1:0-26929 GCF_004402315.1 Cryobacterium sp. TMT1-3 | reverse complement strand
GCCGGGCCCGGCCGACGCGGGGGCCCCGTGGCGGGCGGCGGCGCGGGCGGCGAGAGCGTGGGCATCCGCTACCCGATCGCCGGGGACGACGACGACGACCTGCACCGATTCGTTCATGCCGAAAATGGAATCCAGGGCGTGGTCGAGCAGGGGGCGCATATGCAGCAAAACGAATGCTTTGGGTTCGGCGTGGCCGAGGCGGGTTCCGCTGCCGGCAGCGACGACGATGACGGCGACCGTGGGCGCTGCGGGTGATGCCGGGGAAACAGTCATGACTTGAGGGTATCTATCTGGGGATCAGGCAATGGGAGACGAACATGCAAAAGGCGGCACCTTGCGGCGCCGCCCCTCACGAAAAGAAGTGGTTAGGAAGCGAGGATCTCGTCGAGAACAGTGGATGCCTTCTCTTCGTCGGTTTTCTCGGCGAGGGCCAGCTCGCTGATCAGAATTTGACGAGCCTTGGCCAGCATGCGCTTCTCGCCGGCCGACAGTCCGCGGTCCTGGTCGCGGCGCCACAGGTCCCGCACGACCTCGGACACCTTGATCACATCGCCGCTGGCGAGTTTCTCAAGATTGGCCTTATACCGGCGAGACCAGTTGGTGGCCTCTTCGGTGAACGGTGCGCGCAACACTTCGAAGACCTTGTCGAGGCCTTCTTTGCCGATCACATCGCGCACGCCGACCAGGTCGATGTTTTCGGCGGGAACCTCGATGGTGAGATCGCCCTGGGTGACATTCAGCTTGAGGTACAGCTTCTCTTCACCCTTGATGATGCGAGTTTTCACCTCGGTGATCATCGCAGCGCCGTGATGGGGATATACGACGGTTTCGCCAACCTCAAACAGCATGGATGTCATCCCTTCAGCAACTTCTAAGATACCACAGCGTAGAGGTGGTACAGTACGCGCGCCCCCGCGAGGCCCGCCGCCGACATTCACGCGCCCAAACACGCCGCTAAGCTAGTTACAAAGCGAATTTCTGCAGCGCGCCGAGCGCTGCTTCAGTAGTGGAGGTCTTGTGAGAGCGCGCATCGCTGCATCCGTTGTATTGGCGGCTGGCATTCTGTTGGGCACAAGCGCGTGCGGGTTTTTCGCACCGCAGGCCACCCTGATTCAGTACAACGCGAGTGACGGTGTCAGCGGCGACGTGGGTGACATTCACATTCGCAACGCCCTGCTGCTCTCGGCCGACGGCGAGCTGGCCAACCTGGTCGTCTCCGTCGTGAACCCGACCGACACCCTGCAGAGCTTGCGCGTGCAGTACGAGTCGAGCACCGGCAAGGTGTCGCAAGACGTTCCGGTCGAGGCCAACACCACGGTGACCTTCGGAACCGACGGCGCGGCCTCGGTGGTTCTGGAGAACATGGACAGCCAGCCGGGTTCGCTGTTCCCGGTGTACTTCCAGTACGGCGAGGAGACCGGCGTCGAGCTGCTGCTGCCCGTGCTCGCCGGAACGCAGGATGAGTATTCGAGCCTGCTGCCGACGATCGCGCCGACAGAGACACCTTCCGAGACTCCTACCCCGACGGCCACGCCCGCCGCGTAACCGTTCTCGCACAGTTCAGGCCGCCATCCCCTCGGGGACGGCGGCCTGAACTGTGTCTGCGTCGCGAGCTACTTGAAACGGATGCCGCCCCTCGCGCCCGCCAGCCCGGTTCAGGCTTCGAAGCGGTAGCCGAGGCCGCGCACGGTGACGAGCATGACCGGCTCGGATGGCGCAGCTTCAATGCGTGAGCGGATGCGTTTAATGTGCACGTCGAGAGTTTTGGTGTCGCCGAAGTAGTCGGTGCCCCAGACCCGGTCGATGAGCTGGCCGCGGGTGAGCACCCGCCCGGCGTTGCGCAGCAGAAACTCGAGCAGTTCGAATTCTTTCAACGGCATGTTCACGAGCTCGCCGGACACCGTCACTGCGTGGCGCTCCACGTCCATGCGCACCGTACCGGCCGCCAGCATGCTGTCGGCCTCGGTCGCGCTTTGATCCTCGTGCCGGCGCAACACCGCGCGAATGCGGGCGACCAGCTCGCGGGTGGAATACGGCTTGGTGACGTAGTCGTCGGCGCCGAGTTCGAGGCCCACGACGATGTCGATCTCGGAATCCTTCGCGGTGAGCATGATGATGGGAACGGTCGAGCGGGTACGAATCTCCCGGCACACCTCGGTGCCCGGAATGCCGGGCAGCATCAGGTCGAGCAGGATCAGGTCGGTGCCGTTCTGGTCGAATTCGCTGATCGCGCTCGGTCCGTCTTCGGCAACGACGACCTCATAGCCCTCACGTTCGAGCAGAAAGCTCAGCGGCTCGCTCAAAGCGCTCTCGTCTTCAACCAAGAGGATGCGTGTCATAGTGTGTCTCCTGCGGCCGCACGGGCGACCGGTCGCGGTTTGTTCGGGCGTGGTTCGATGACGGGCGCTGCCGCCTCGGGGAGGCGGACGGTGAAGGTGGATCCGCTGCCGGGCTGCGACCAGACGCGGATGTCGCCGCCGTGGTTCTGCACGACGTGCTTGACGATGGAGAGGCCGAGGCCGGTGCCGCCGGTGTGCCGGGAGCGCGCCTGATCGACGCGGAAAAACCGCTCGAACACCCGGTCGAGGTCGGCTTCGGCGATGCCGACGCCCTGGTCGGTCACGGTGATCTCGACGATGCCCTTCTGCAGGCGCACGCCGACGCCGACCCGCGACCCCTCGGCCGAGTAGTTCACCGCGTTGGCGACGAGGTTGTGCACGGCCACGGTGAGCAGGGCTTCGTCACCGAAGACGCGAGCGCCGCTCTTCTTTCCGATGACGATGGTGATGCGTTCCGCCTCGGCGACAACCCGGCTCTGATCCACCGCGGCGGCGACGATGTCGTCGACACTGAGATTCTCCGGCTCGGCGAGGGCATCCTGCGCCTGCAGCCGGGACAGCTCGATGATCTCCTGGGTGAGGCGGCCGAGTCTGGCCGACTCTGTCGTCAACCGGTTGGCGAAGCGGCGAACCTGCTCCGGCTCATCCGCTGCCTTGTCGAGCGCTTCGGCGAGCAGCCCGACGGACGCGATGGGGGTTTTGAGTTCGTGGCTGATATTGGCCACGAAGTCGCGGCGCACCTCGTCGAGGCGAAAAGCCTCGGTGCGGTCCTCGGCCAGCAGCAGCACGTAACGCGTGCCGAGCCGGGCCAGGCGCACCCGAAAGCGCATGCTGGCGTCGCCGAACGGGCCGCGGGAGAGCACGAGATCTTCGCTGATCGGTTCGCCGGTCTGCCGCACCCGGCGGGCGAGTTCGAGCAGTTCCGGGTGCACGAGCTGCTGGTTCCAGACCAGGCCGAGGGTGAGCGCGCCCGGACTGGTCTTGATCACATTGTTCGACGGGTCGAGCACGACACCGGCGGTCTCGAGGGCGTCCAGCACCTGATCGATACCGTCGGGCACGGCCGGATTGACGACCTCGGAGGCGCGTCGCCCGTGTCGCTCGGCGACGTGCAGCAGCAGCACGAACCCGGCGCCGACACCGAGCCCCAGTGCCAACGACAGCAACACCAGCCACGTCGATTCCATAATTACAGATTACTGACAGTCTGCGCTCGTCGTTCACAGCGCGCCCGTCCGACGCCCTGTACTTTAGTAAGTGTTCAAGTGTGCGGCACCTGCCGTTAACCTGAATTCGACATCATAAACCGGGGTCATGCTGGCCTCACCGATCGTGCGTGTTCGCGCGGCGAGGAAGGATCACCCCCATGCGCGATGTATTCCAACAGGAACTTGCCGAAGTTCAACAGCGCATCGTTGACATTTCGCGCCTCGTCGCGATCTCGATCGACAAGGCCACCCGCGCGTTCAACGAGAGCGATGTGAGCCTCGCCGAAGAGGCCATCACCGAAGACGAGAAGATCGACGAACTGTCGGTGCAGCTCGACGAACTCGCCATCACAATTCTTGCTCGCCAGCAGCCGGTCGCGCGCGACCTGCGCATCGTGGTCAGTGCGCTGCGCATCAGCGCCTCCCTCGAGCGGATGGGCGACCTCGCCACCCACATCGCCCAGCTGGCCCGCTACCGTTTTCCCGACAAGGTCATTCCCAAGAGCCTGCGCGGCACCTTCGCCGAGATGGGCGCGCTCGACGTGGTCATTGCGAATATGCTCACCGAGCTGCTTACCACCCAGGACCTGCAGCTCGCCGAGACCATTCGCAATGAAGACGACAAGGTCGACGCCCTGCACGTGAGCGTGTTCGAGGCCGTGCTCGGTGAAACCTGGAAGGGTCTCGCGGCCGACACCGTCGACGCGACCCTGGCGAGCCGGTACCACGAGCGTTTCGCCGACCACGCGGTCTCGATCGCCAAGAAGGTGCAGTACCTCGGTACCGGAGCCTGGCACCCGGACGACAACGCCTGATTGCTCACGGCGGATGCAGGTTTGGCGCATCCGCTTGGTGTGGGCGCATGCGCTGTGGTCGCCGCAGCGGATGGCCGCGCCCGGCTTGGTTGGGCGCGCCCGGTCTGGGTGGCCGCGCCCGGTCTGGGTGGCCGCGACGGTAACGGGCGTAGCGGCCACCCGTTTCGGGCGCGGCCATGACGTGAGTGGTGCGCGAGAGACTCCCGGGTATCCGCTCTGGGCACATTTCACGTGGGGTACGCGACTATCTGGTGCTTAAAGCAGGAAATCCGGATGCCGCGGCTCGACCAATCCCTGTATTTGCGGTCCGACGAGCCGCGCAGCCGGCGGATTTCCTGAACTGGCCACGGCGGCCCGCGCATAACTCCTGCAATATGCATCTGGACAATTGTTCAGCCCCGGAATGACGCGGGACCTGCTGCCGCGGCCGGGAAATTGCGGGAGTTATGCGCGAGCAGCGGCCTGTACGAGCCTGGGGGCAGCTGAGCCGGCGAACCGGGTGGGACGGCTGAGCCGGCGAGGCGGCTGAGCCGACCGACCCCGGTGGGCCGGGTGGGCGGGTGTTCCGGGTGAGATGAGATGGGTGGGGCGGCCGGGCCCGGGTGGGACGGCTACTTCTTGTTACCCTGGGCGGCGACGGCGGCCGCGCCGGCTGCTGCGGCTTCGGGGTCGAGGTACTGGCCGGGGCCGAGCGGCATGAGGTCCTCGCCGAGCTGGTAGACGAGCGGAATGCCGGTGGGGATGTTCAGCTCGGCGATGTCGGCGTCGCTGATGCCGTCGAGGTGCTTGACCAGGGCGCGCAGGGAGTTACCGTGCGCCGTCACCAGCACCGTCTTGCCGGCGCGGAGGTCGGGTGCGATGTCGGACTGCCAGTAGGGCAGCATCCGCTCGACGACGTCCTTGAGGCATTCGGTGCGGGGAAGATCGGGGCCGAGGTCGGCGTAGCGCGGGTCGTGCGCCTGCGAAAACTCGCTCGAGTCGTCGAGCACGGGCGGCGGGGTGTCGTAGGAGCGGCGCCACAGCATGAACTGTTCCTGGCCGAATTTGGCCTGAGTGGCCGCCTTGTCGAGGCCCTGAAGCCCGCCGTAGTGGCGTTCGTTGAGACGCCAGGAGCGCTTCACCGGAATCCACATGCGGTCGGCCTCTTCGAGCGCGAGGTTCGCGGTTTGGATTGCGCGGGACAGCAGGCTGGTGTGCAGCACGTCCGGCAGCAGGTCGGCATCCTTGAGGAGAACGCCGGCGCGGGCGGCTTCGGTCGTGCCCTGTTCGCTGAGGCGAACGTCCACCCAGCCGGTGAACAGGTTCTGCTGGTTCCAGGTGCTTTGGCCGTGGCGGAGAAGGACGAGTGTGTAGGGGGCAGACATGTGCCCACTCTATCGAGGGTGTTCTGCACGCACGGGCACGCCCGGGGGCGAATTCAGGAAAACCCACCGAAACGGATGCCGCCACCCGCGAAAACCACCCCCGAACCGGCAGATCACCTGAATTAGCCACCGAAGACGGGCGCGATCATGGCCGCGAGCTAGTGACCCGGGGTGCGGATGCCGAGGCGGGGCAGGCGGGGGATGTCGGCGACGGATCCGGCCGACTGCGGCACGATGATCTCCTGCGCGGCCGAGATGAAAATGCCCTCGGACTGCACGAAGAGCGTCGACGCGGCCGGAATGGTGCGCTTGATGACCGCGAGCGCGATCGGGCCGAGCTCGTAGTGGATGGCGCTCGACGTGATGGTGCCGACCGTCACGCGCTCGGCTTCTGACTCGGGCCTCTGCCGGTCGGCCTGCACCGGGTTCCCCGGGGCGGGGAGCACACCCTCGGATCCGTCGAGGTGCAGCATCACCAGGCGGCGCGGCGGGTGGCCGAGGTTGTGCACCTTGGCGACGGTTTCCTGACCTCGGTAGCAGCCCTTGTTGAGGTGCACGGCGGTGCGCAGCCAGTCCAGCTCGTGCGGGATGCTCTTCTCGTCGACCTCGCGAGCCCGACGCGGACGCCAGGCGGCGATGCGCAGGGCTTCGAGGGCGAGGAGTCCGGCGGGGGTTATTTTCGCGGGCGAAGCGGATGCCGCGGCGGGGGGTGAGGCCGGGGTTTTGGCGGCGCGGGCGGGCGTAGTTTCGTCGGCCAGGGTCGGCCAGGGTGCTTCGGCACCGGTTAGAGCGGGCGCGGGGGCGCCGGCGTCAGCCAGGGTCGGCGCGGGCGCGTTGGCATTAACTAGACCGGCTTCGGCCTCGGCTTCGGCTTCGGGCACGGTTTCGGCTTCGGGCACGGCTTCGGCTTCGGCTTCGGCTTCGGCTTCGGCTTCGGCTTCGGCTTCGGCTTCGGCTTCGGCTTCGGGCGCGATGCTACCGGCTGGCAGTGCGCCCTCGGCGAGAGCGTCACGCAAAGCGGGCAGGCTCGAGCGCGGAATGAGGGTCTCGGTGTAGGTCCACAGGGTTCCGGGGTGCACCGGGGTTTCGGCGTACTGGTAGCCACCGCGAGCGACGGCTGCCCAGGGGTCCAACCAGGTGAGCGGCACGCCGTTCGGGTCGGCGGCGGCGAGGCCGACGGTGGCGGGGGCATCCGTCATGGCGCCGATCGTGGCATAGGCGAGGGTGTGGTCGACGACCTGGACGCGCAACATGAACTTCATGCGGTCGAGGAACTTGTGGAGGCCGGGCAGCTCGGCGGCTTCGACCAGGAGCCAGGTTTCGACGCCGTCGTCGAGCACGCGGATGGCGTATTCGAGGCGTCCGGTGGGGTCGAGCAGCAGCATCTCGGTGGATTCGCCGGGTTTCACGCTTTTCAGCTCCTGGCTGGCGATGGAGTTGAGCCAGGTGAGACGGTCGGGGCCGGAGACGGAGAGCACGCCGCGGTGGGACAGGTCGACGATGGCGCGTGCGGCGGCGAGGGTGCGCTGCTCGATCATGGGGTTGCCGTAGTGGGCGGCGACGCCGGCGTCGATTCCTTCAGCCTGAACCGCACCGGGCAGGGTCAGAAGCGGGGAGACGGTTGGTGCCTGGTCAGTCATGGCGCTCAATTCTGCCGGCCCGGGTTGAGGGGCGGCTGCGGGGTTCTTCGGTATCAACAGTACGTCTGCACAATTTATTCGGGGGCGGGCCGGGTCGTCGGGACCACCTTTGGGAACCGGGCCCACGTTCGATCATGGTCCCGGTTTCCGGGCCCGGGCCCGGAAAGAAGGGGCAGGAACTCCGGGATTCGGGGCGGGCGGCGGGCGGGCGGCGGGCCCCGGGGGCGGGCCCACCTTATAGCCGCGGGGCCAGTTTATAAACTGGGCCCCGGGACGGGGCCCGGGCCCCGTCCAAAAAAGAAAGGCGGGGGCTACTGCACCCGGGCCAGGCGGCCGGAAGCGTGGGTGCGCAGGTCCTGGCCGAGGGCGGCGATGTCCCAGGCCCAGAGCAGGTGATTGTCGACGAGGCCGTAGAGGCGCGTCGCGGCCGCATAGGGCTTGGCACCCGCGGTGCGCAGCACGGCATCCGTTGCGAGGTCTATGCGCGGACCCTTGACCTGCCCGAGATACAACTCAGCGACGCCGCCGGGGTGTACGAGCGTGACCTCAATGTCGAACCCGCCATCACGATTGCGCAACGTTTCCACGGCCGCAGCGGAGGTGAACGGCCGCTCGCCGCTTCCAGGCAGCATGCCGGGCCCCGGGTCGCCATCACCCTGGTGACGGCTCAGCCGCCAATAACCGGTTTCCGTGACCAGCGGGATCCGCTCGTCCGAGAACATCTCGGGCGGCAGCACCGACGCGCTCTCTTCAGCGGATGCCGCGGCGTCCGCTCCGGAGGCGGCGTCCGCTCCGGAAGCGGCGTCGGCTTCGGCGGCGTTCGTTTCGGAGGCAGCGCCCGATCCCGAAGCGGCGTGCGTATCGGCGGAGTTCGCGGAGGAGGTGGCATCTGCTGCTACGGCAGCGTGCGCTCCGGAGGCGTCTGTTCCGGCAGCGTCTGTTCCGGCAGCGTCTGTTCCAGGGGCGGCGCTCCCGACGGCGGCCGAACCGGAGGCATCCGCTTCGGCGGCGTTCGTACCGGAGGCGGACCCGGCGGCGGCATCCGCTGCAGAAGCGGGTTCAAGCCAGGTGTAGGAACTGTAGTTCAGGTGCGGCAGACCGTCGTGGCTGAAGCTAATGCGGTGGCCAAAGGTGCGGCTGACCGATTCATCGCCGATCTTGTATTCGAGTACGCCGGAGCCTTCCCAGACTCCGATTAGCCAGGAGAGTGGAACAAGTTCGGACGGCAAACCGACCGGGAGGTCAAACATGCGGACTTACCGCTGCCCCCGGAACAGCTTGAAAACGACGATGCCGGAAACCCAGGCGATCGACAGGCTGGCGAGCCCCAACAGGCCGAGGAAGAAAAGTTCTAGCGCTAACAGATCCATGCTGCGAGTCTAGTGGGACTGTCAGACCAGGGCGACGATGACGGTCGCCACCACGAGAATGACCAGGGCCCCGGTGACGCTCATCGTGACCCGTTTGACGTAACCCTCTTTGCTGCGGGTAGCGATCTGCAGGCCGAGGGTTACTAGGGTGCAGACGGCCAGGGTCAGACTGATCCAGCCGATCGCGGAGGCCGGAGTGGCCAAAATCGCGGTGAGAACGGCGCCCACAATCGCCAGTACCCACACGGTTGCAATCGTTTTCCAGTGCCAGTTCACGTCTCTATTGTGCCTGACCGCCCGCATTCCATGGCACGCTAGTATGAAATTCGAGATACTTGGAGGGCGCCCGTGGCGCAGTTGTTGATCTTGACCTCGGCGGCCAACAATGACGTACTCCCCGCTCTGGCACTGTTGTCGCACAGCGCGCGGCTCATTCCTGCCCAAGCTGATCAGCTCATCAACGCCCCCGATTCGGACCTCATTCTGGTCGACGCGCGCAGCAATCTTGCCGCGGCCAAGTCGCTCTGCCAGATTTTGCACACCATGGGCAGTTCCACTCCCCTGCTGCTCGTGATCACCGAGGGCGGCCTCGCGGCGGTCAGCCCCGATTGGGGCGTCGACGATGTCATCCTCGACACGGCCGGGCCCGCCGAAGTGGATGCGCGCATCCGCTTGACCGCTGGCCGCCTCGCCCAAACCTCGCCGTCGAACACGATTCGCGCGGCCGGAGTCGTCATCGACGAGGCGAGCTATTCGGCGAAGGTGCACGGCAAGCCGCTCGACCTCACCTATAAGGAGTTCGAGCTGCTGCGCTTTCTGGCGGCGCATCCGTCGCGCGTGTTCACCCGCGAACAGCTGCTGAGCGAGGTCTGGGGCTACGACTACTTCGGCGGCACCCGCACGGTCGACGTGCACGTGCGGCGCCTGCGGGCCAAGCTCGGCGATCAGGAGTCGCTCATCGGCACCGTTCGCAACGTGGGTTACCGGTTCAATGTGCACGACGAGAACGATGAACGAGTTCCGAATTCTTTCCGCGCTTAGTGCAGCGGATGCCGCGGGGCTGGCTTCCTTCCACCGCGTCGCCGCCGCCGCGCTCGCGTTCGACGGGTACGCGCCGTTCAATGAGCAGGCGCTGTATGACCTGCAAGCCGGCCTGCGTACCGCCTATTTGGTGACGGTTCCCGGAATTGCGGTCTCGGCAGGCTCGACCAACGACATTGGGGACGGAGCTGACGGGGTCGGCGAGCGTTTGGACCCGGGCGCAGATGGGACCGATTTCGAGACCGCTCACGTTCGCGGAATTGCGGTCTCGGCAGGCTCGACCAACGACATTGGGGACGGCGTCGCAGAAAGCGGCGGCGTCGCAGAAAGCGGCGGCGTCGCAGAAAGCGGCGGCGTGGCGGACATGCTCGTCGTCGGGGCTGCGCTCGGCGGACGCGGGGAGATCGACCTCGTGATCCGCCCGGAATATCGGCGCCGCGGCTACGGCCGCGAGGCTGTTCGCGAACTGGCCGCGACCGAACCGAACGGCCTGACCGCCTGGTCGCACGGTGATCACCCGGCGGCCCGGGCCCTCGCGACCGAGCTTCGATTCGTCGCCGCCCGCACTTTGCTGGAGCTGCGGAAGCCGTTGGTTGCCGGCGCAGCGGGGGCGGGGGCATCCGCTCTGGCGGGGGGCGAGACGATCACGGCGTTTCGCGCGGGAATCGACGACGCCGAATGGGTGGCGCTTAACGCGCTGGTGTTTGCGACGCACCCGGAACAGGGCGCGATGACCGAAGCCGACCTCACGGCGCGGCAGGCCGAATCGTGGTTCAACCCCGAGGACTTTCTACTGCTGCGCGATGCCGCCGGCCGACTGATCGGCTACAACTGGCTCAAGGTGGAGGGGGCGATCGGCGAGATTTATGTGGTCGGGGTGCATCCGGATGGCGCTGGTCGCGGACTCGGGCGCGCGCTCATGCAGGCCGGACTGCAGCGTCTGACCGACGCCGGCTGCACCATTGCCGCGCTCTATGTGGAGGCCGACAGCCTCGGCCCCGTGCACCTGTACCGGGACCTCGGGTTCGCCGACCACACGGTTGATGTGCAATACCGGCGCCTGACGGCCTGAGAGCACGGGTCGGCGGGCCGGCTGCCCAGCCCGGGTCTGCGAGGTACCCGGCTGCAGCACCTGGGCATGAGTCCTGCAGATTCTCAGGGGCCGCCGCAAGTTCCGCGTGATTCCGCGGGTGTAAAACTCTCAGGACGCGAATTGCAGGAGTTATGCGCAAAGAAGAGGGGCTAATTCAGGAGATAGGCCGGCTGCCCGGCCCGTCGGGCCCGAAATCATTGGCACTGCGGGCACCCGCGCCCCGGATTTCCTGAATTAGCCACCAGAAGCCCCGCACTGACGCCTGGAATTCCTGAATTAGCCACCAGAAGCCCCGCACCCGCGCCCCGGAATTCCTGAATTAGCCACCAGAAGCCCCTCACTGACGCCTGGAATTCCTGAGTTGGCCACCGGCAGCCCCGCACCGGCGCCGGAGTTTCCTGAATTAGCCACCAGCGGAACCCGCCGGCGACCCCGGGGGCGTAACACGGAGCAAAATACCGAGCCGGCACGCCGAAAAAGCAAGACCTCTGAGAATATTTCGCCTGACGTTCACCCGGTTCGTCGCGGTGACATGACCAAGGATGTCAGGATGGACAGATGGACGGCGAAACTACCCAAGCAGACTCGGGTCTCACAGACTTCGACGACGATTTTGAACCCCTGATCGAAAAACTCGACCCAACTCTGCCCGACGACCGTTACCTCGACCGCGAGCTGAGCTGGCTCGCCTTTAACCAGCGGGTGCTCGAACTGGCCGAGGACGAGTCGCTGCCTGTGCTTGAACGCACCAACTTTCTCGCCATCTTCGCCAGCAACCTCGACGAATTCTTCATGGTGCGGGTCGCCGGCCTCAAGCGTCGCATCCTCACCGGCCTGGCCGTGCCGACCAACGTGGGCCGCGCCCCACAAGACGTTCTGAGCGACATCTCGGCGGCCGCCCACGCCCTGCAGGACCGCCACGCGCTCGCCTTCCAGAGCCTCGTGCGGCCCGCCCTCGCCGCGGCCGGCGTCGACGTCGTCGACTGGCAGAGCCTCGGCGACTCCGACCGCCGCTCGCTGCGCACCTACTTCTCGAACCAGATCTTTCCGGTGCTGATGCCCCTCGCGGTCGACCCAGCACATCCGTTCCCCTATATCTCCGGCCTCTCGCTCAACCTGGCCGTGCGAGTGCGCAACACCAAGACCGGCAAGCAGGAGTTCGCCCGGCTCAAGGTGCCGCCGATGCTGCCGCGCTTTGTGCGGGTGGACCGCAGCGAATCGGTGGAGCGCATCCGCTATATCGCGCTGGAAGATCTCATCGCCAACCAGCTCGGCGACCTGTTCCCCGGCATGGAGATTCTGGAACACCACGTGTTTCGGGTCACCCGCAACGAAGACGTCGAGATCGACGAAGACGAGACCGAGAACCTGATCAAAGCGCTCGAGAAGGAGCTGCTGCGTCGCCGGTTCGGACCGCCCATTCGCCTCGAAATCACCGAGGACATGGACGAGGTCACCCTCGGCCTGCTCGTGCGTGAGCTCGACGTGACCGAGCAGGAGGTCTACCACCTGCCCGCTCCGCTCGACCTCGGCGGGCTGTTCGACCTGCGCATCGACCGCCCTGACCTGCACTTCGTCAAGCACGTTCCGACGACGGCGGCCCAGCTGCTGCCGAGCGAGCCGAACGCCGAACAGGACATCTTCGCTGCGGTCGCGCGGCGCGACGTGCTGCTGCACCACCCGTACGAGTCGTTCGCCACGAGCGTGCAGGCGTTTCTGGAGCAGGCCGCGGCCGACCCGAACGTGCTCGCCATCAAGCAGACGCTGTACCGCACGAGCGGCGACAGCCCCATCGTTGAGGCGCTCATCGCGGCCGCCGACAGCGGCAAGCAGGTGCTGGCCCTGGTCGAGATCAAGGCCCGCTTCGATGAGCAGGCGAACATCACCTGGGCGCGCAAGCTCGAGAAGGCCGGCGTGCACGTGGTCTACGGGCTGGTCGGCCTGAAGACGCACTGCAAGCTCGCCCTCGTGGTGCGCTACGAGAAGGGTGTGCTGCGGCACTACAGCCACATCGGCACCGGCAATTACAACCCGAAAACCAGTCGCATCTACGAAGACCTCGGGCTACTGACAGCGGATGCCCAGGTCGGCAAAGACCTCACCCGCCTGTTCAACGAATTGTCGGGTTACGCGATTGAGAAGAAGTTCAAGCGGTTGCTGGTGGCTCCGCTGCACCTGCGCAAAGCCCTGCTCAAGCAGATCGCGATGGAAACGGCCAACGCGCTCGAGGGCAAGACCAGCGGCATCCGCATCAAGGTGAACTCGATGGTCGACGAGGACATCATCGACGCCCTGTACCGGGCCAGCCAGGCCGGCGTGCACGTCGACGTCTGGGTGCGTGGCATCTGCAGCCTCAAGCCGGGCGTCACGGGCATGAGCGAGAACATCAGGGTGCGGTCGATTCTCGGCCGTTACCTCGAGCACTCCCGCCTGTTCTCCTTTCACAACCTCGGCGAGACGCAGGTGTATATCGGCAGCGCCGACATGATGCACCGCAACCTCGACCGCCGGGTGGAGGCGCTCGTGCGTCTGGTCGACCCGGAACACCTGGTGGAGATTGAGGCGCTGTTCGAACGGGCGATGGACGCCCGCACGTCGAGCTGGTGGCTTGACGAGACCGGCCACTGGACCCGGCACGACGTCGATGAGCACGGCGTGCACCTCAGCGACATGCAGAACAAGCTGATGCAGCAGATCAGTGCGCGCAAACGGCCGGCCGGGCGTCGTTGATGGCTGTTAAATCGACCGATGTGTATGCCGCCGGCGCTGTCTGCTGGCGATTGATCGACGGCCGAATGCACGTGCTGCTGATCCACCGCACGGTGCACGGCGACGTCACCATTCCCAAGGGCAAGGTGGATCCGGGCGAGTCACTGCCCCGCACCGCCGTGCGCGAGGTCGAGGAAGAGACCGGGCTGGCCGTGGCCCTCGGGGTTCCGCTCGGGGTGTCGCACTATGCCATGCCCGACGGGCGCACCAAGATCGTGCACTACTGGGCCGCCGAGATCACGCCGGAAGCGATCGCCAAGTCGACCTTCGTGCCGAACGGCGAGGTCGCCGCCATCGAATGGGTCACCATTAAGAAGGCCCGCACCTATCTGAGCTACCCGGCGGATGTCGAGATTCTCGAGACGTTCTCGTCGTTGGTCGATGCCGGGGTGACCCGCACGTTCGCGGTCATCGCGCTGCGGCACGGTAAGGCCGCCCCGCGCACCGGTAGCGGCCCCGACGCGCGTCGCCCGCTCACCGCCCGCGGGGTGTCGCAGGCGGCAAGCCTGGTCGACACGGTCACCGCGTGGCGCCCGCTGCGCATCATCTCGAGCACGGCAACGCGGTGCGTCACGACGGTGGCTCCGCTGGCTGCTGCCACGGGCATCCCGATCAAGCAGACCGATCTGATCAGCCAGGACGCCCTCGAAAGCGGCGAAGCGGATGTTCGCAGCATCGTCGGCAAACGGGTGCGGGCCCGCAAAACGGCCGTGCTGTGCAGCCACGGACCGGTGCTGCCGGAGATCATGCGCGAGATCGCGCTGGCGACGGGCTCGCAGACGTCGACCGCGTTGTTCGACGCGGCCGACCTCGACACCGGCGGGTTCTCGATCGTGCACCTCTCTGCGGAGAACCCGGCCGCGGGCATCCTGGCCATCGAGACGTACCCCGCGACCGCCTGATTTTGCTGCAAGCGTTATCTTGCGTTTACCTTCCGTTTACCAACAGGACGGTGGCGCGTTACTTCGTTTGCTTAACCTCTTTCATGGGCCAGCACCTGGCTTGCATCAGCAAAACACAGTCTTGTCAAACCCTCGAAAGGGATTACACGTGAACTTCAAGCGTTTCGGCCGCCCCGCGGTCATCGCCATTGCCGCAGGCCTCGCACTCTCGTCCTGTGCAGCAAACGAAGCCGCCCCCGCGGACGACGCACCGGCCAGCACGCTCACCGGCACGCTCAACGGCGCAGGCGCGTCTTCGATGGATGCCGCCCAGCAGGCCTGGATCGCCGGCTTCCAGACCGCCAACACCGGCGTCACCATCAACTATGAGCCCTCCGGCTCGGGTGGCGGCCGAAAGGCCTTCATCGAAGGCGGCACCGACTTCGCCGGTAGCGACTCCTACATGAGCACCGAAGAGCTCGCCGGCGAATTCGCCTCCTGCGTTCCCGGCACCAAGGCTGTCGACCTTCCGGTCTACATCTCCCCCATCGCCGTGATCTTCAACGTTGACGGCGTTGACGAACTGAACATCGATGCTGACACGCTCGCCAAGATCTTCTCCGGCGCTATCACGACCTGGGATGACGCTGCCATCGTTGCGCTGAACCCCGACGCAACGTTGCCCTCTGCAACGATCAACGCCGTGCACCGCTCGGATGACTCGGGAACCACCAAGAACTTCACCGACTACCTCGGCCAGGCTGCCGAGACCGTGTGGACCGAGAAGGCCTCTGACACCTTCCCGTTCCCCGGTGAAGGCGCCAAGGGCACCTCGGGCGTTGTTGACGCTGTCACCAACGGCACGAACATGATCGGCTACGCCGACGCTTCGCAAGCCGGCGATCTCAGCACCGCCAAGCTCCAGGTCGGCGAGGACTTCGTCGCTTACACCCCCGAAGCTGCCGCTGAGGTTGTCGCCGGATCGCCCCTCGTGGCCGACCGCGCAGCCGATGACCTCGCGCTCGACCTGAACCGCAAGACCACCAACCCGGCGGAATACCCGCTGGTTCTGGTGAGCTACGCGATCGTGTGCAACGAGTACGCCGATGCCGCCCAGGGCGAGCTCGTCAAGGCGTACATCGAGTACATCGCCAGCGCCGCCGGACAGACCGTTGCTAAAGACGCCGCCGGCGTTGCACCGCTGACGGCCGAACTCGAAGCCAACGTCGCCGCGGTTCTCGCGACCGTCAAGTAGCACCCGAACACACCTGCCCGGTCCGTTCTCGCACATCTGCGGGGGCGGATCGGGCAGACTGGGGTCTACGGCCATTTGCGTCCAGCCGCCACACACCCCGTTTTCGCACATTTTCACGAGTTCAACGCTTCAGTTTGACGCTATTTAGGAGACCGGCATGACCACAGTTGCCGCCACGACCATCAAGGCCAGGCAACGCCCGGGCGACCGCATCTTCTCCTCGGCCACCCTCATTGCCGGCAGCCTGATTCTGGCCGTTCTCGCCGCCGTCGCGATCTTTCTGCTGGTGGAAAGCCTTCCGGCGTTCGTCGCCGACCCGGCCGAATTCAGCGGAGACACGACGAACTTCTGGTCCTATGTCGGCCCGCTCATCTTCGGTACCATCTACGCGGCTATCCTGGCGTTGATCATGGCCGTGCCGGTCGCCATCGGCATCGCCCTGTTCATCTCGCACTTCGCCCCGCGCCGGCTCGCGCAGGGCCTTGGGTACCTCATCGACCTGCTCGCCGCCGTTCCGTCGGTCGTGTTCGGCCTCTGGGGCATCGGCGTGCTGGCTCCGCTCGTGCAGCCCTTCTACACCAACCTCGTGGACTGGTTCGGCTGGTTCGCTCCCTTCGCCGGCCCGGTTTCGGGCACGGGGCGCACCATCTTCACGGTGGCCATCGTGCTCGCCGTCATGATTTTGCCGATCATCACCGCCATCTGCCGTGAGATCTTTCTGCAGACACCGCTGCTGCACGAGGAAGCTGCCCTGGCCCTCGGCGCCACCCGCTGGGAGATGATCCGCATGGCCGTGCTGCCGTTCGGGCTGCCCGGCATCATCTCGGCATCGATGCTGGGCCTCGGCCGCGCCCTCGGCGAGACGATGGCCGTGGCCATGGTGCTCTCCCCCAGTCGCGAGGTCATCTTTCAACTGCTCACCTCCCAGAACTCCAATACGATCGCCTCGAACATCGCGCTGAACTTTCCCGAGGCTAACGGCGTCGGCGTCAACATTCTGCTCGCGACCGGTCTCATGCTCTTCGTGGTCACCCTCATCGTGAACATGCTGGCCCGCGCCATCATCAACAGCCGTAAGGCATTTTCGGGAGCCAACTGATGACATCCGTTCTGGACGCCACGCCGCTCACCAATTCGCTCACCGCCGGCAAACTGCCCCGACGTTCGTCGCTGTGGATTCTGCTGGCCAGCTGGGCCGTGTCGGCCGCCTTCTTCGCGATGCTCTTTCTGTCGGGCAACGTCGACGGGTTCAACATCGTCGGCACGGTCGTCTTCGGCACGGTGCTGTACTGCGTCGCCATCTACGTGTTGTCCCGTCTGGTGGAGGGCTCACGCAAGGCCAAGGACCGGCTGATGACGGCGCTCGTGACCGCCGCGTTCGTCATTGCGCTGCTGCCGCTCGTGTCGATCGTCTACACCACAGTGGTCAACGGGCTGCCCGCGTTTCTGACGCCGACGTTCTTCACCTCTTCGCAGCGCAACGTGGTGGGCGCGGGCGGCGGCGTGCTGCACGCCATTATCGGCACGCTCATGGTAACCGGCATGGCCACGCTCATCTCGGTGCCGATCGGGCTGCTCGCGTCGATCTACCTCGTAGAATACGGTCGCGGCCGGCTGGCCCGCGCCATCACCTTCTTTGTCGACGTGATGACCGGAATCCCCTCGATCGTTGCGGGACTGTTCGCCTTCGCGCTGTTCGCGCTGCTGTTTGACGACCCGGGCATCCGCTTTGGATTCGGTGGATCGATCGCGCTGTCAGTGCTGATGATTCCGGTGGTGGTGCGCTCGAGCGAAGAGATGCTCAAACTGGTGCCGAACGAACTGCGCGAGGCGGCGTTTGCACTGGGGGTGCCGAAGTGGCTGACCATCCTTAAGGTGGTGCTGCCGACATCCATTGCCGGAATCGTCACCGGTGTGATGCTGTCGATCGCCCGCGTGATCGGCGAGACCGCGCCGCTGCTGATCATCGCCGGCTTCACGTCGAGCATGAATTACGACCTGTTCGGAGAGCGCATGATGACGCTGCCGGTGTTCGTGTACACGCAGTACGCCAACCAGGGCGCGGATTCGCAGGCGTTCATCGATCGGGCCTGGGCCGGAGCGCTCACCCTGATCGTGATCGTCATGGTGCTCAACGGACTCGCTCGTCTGATCGCCCACTGGTTCTCGCCCAAGCTGGGCCGCTAACACTCCCGCTTTAGAAAGATCGTAGAAAGGGACTTATGTCCAAGCGCATCGAAGTTAACGACCTCAACGTGTATTACAGCAATTTTCTGGCCGTCGAAGGCGTCTCGATCGTCATTGAGCCGCGCACGGTGACCGCGTTCATCGGGCCCAGTGGATGCGGAAAGTCGACCTTCATTCGCACGCTCAACCGCATGCACGAGGTCATCCCCGGCGCGCGCGTTGAGGGTGAAGTGCTCATCGATGGCAACAACCTGTACGGTCCGGGCGTCGACCCGGTGCTCGTGCGCCGCCAGGTGGGCATGGTCTTTCAGCGGCCCAACCCGTTTCCGACGATGTCGATTCAGGACAACGTGCTGGCCGGCCTGAAGCTCAACAACCGTCGCATGAGCAAAACGGATGCCGACGACCTCACCGAAAAAGCCCTCCGCGGTGCAAACCTGTGGAACGAGGTCAAGGACCGCCTGGCGCGTCCCGGATCGGGGCTCTCGGGTGGACAGCAGCAGCGCCTGTGCATCGCCCGCGCGATTGCGGTCGAGCCCGACGTGATTCTGATGGACGAGCCCTGCTCCGCGCTCGACCCCATCTCGACGCTGGCCATTGAGGACCTCATCGAGGAGATGAAGAGCGAGTACACGATCGTGATCGTGACGCACAACATGCAGCAGGCCTCGCGCGTGTCGGATCGCACCGCATTCTTCAACATCGCGGGCACCGGCAAGCCGGGCAAGCTCATCGAGTACGACGACACCACCACGATCTTCTCGAACCCGAGCGTGCAGGCCACCGAAGACTACGTGTCGGGGCGGTTCGGGTAGGTCTTTCCTAGGCCAGAAGGGCCGCGCCGTGGGTGGGGCGACCGGCTAGCAGGGTGGCGGCCACCGGCATCCGCTCGAAGAGGGCGTCGGAGACCGTGAGCGGATCGCCGTCGAGGATGGCGATGTCGGCCACATCGCCGACGTGCAGGCGGGTGCGCCCCCGAGCTGAGGCGGCGAGAGCCTGACTGCGGGAGATGATCTGCTCGGGGCGCCAGGGCGCGCGGGCGTCGCTGCGGGCGCGGGAGGTCGCGGCGCTCATGGCGGTGAACGGGTCGAGGGGGGCGACGGGGGCGTCGGATCCGAAGGCGAGGGTGGCGTCCGCGTCGAGCAGGGAGCGCAGGGCGAAGACACGGTCGGCGCCGGCCGGCCAATTGAGTTCGACCGTGTCGCGGTCGTCGAGGGCATGTTCCGGTTGCACGCTCGCGATGACGCCGAGGCGGGCGAAGCGGGCGAAATCGGCGGACTGCAGAAACTGGGCGTGTTCGATGCGGCCGGTGACGGCGGCGCGCTCGAAGGCGTTCAGGGCAACCGTGTTGGCGGCGTCGCCGATGGCGTGCACGGCGGGCAGCAGCCCGGCGCCCTGCGCTTGCAGCAGAATCTCGGTGAGCTCATCTTCGGTGACGGCGAGCACGCCGTGCCCGCCGACGGGGTATTCCTCGACGCAGAATGCCGTGCGGGTGTTCAGGGATCCGTCGATGAGCAGCTTGAGCGGCCCCACGGTGAGCAGGCCATGGGTGTCTGCGATCGGCTGGCCGGTGTGCATCCGCTCGGCTAGTGCGCGGTCGAGGTCGGCGAGGTAGATGCCGGCGTCGACTCGCAGCGTGTCGAATCCGGCGGCGATGCGGCGCTGCCAGACGCCTGGGTTCCAGGTCATCTCGAAGTCGACGACGCCGACCACGCCGCGGGCGGCCGCGCGGGTTGCTGCTTGGGCGGTGAGCGAGTCGACCTCGGCGTCGGGCAGCTGGCCGAGCGCGATCGTGAGGTCGAACGCGGCCTGTTCGCGCAGCAGTCCGGACGCGTCGACGTGCACGTTGAAGCGCTCCGCCGCCGCGCTGTTCAGCCAGACACAGTGCAGGTCGTGGCTGATCAAGGCGGTCGGATGCCCCTGCGTCACCTCATCGAGACCGCGCAACGTGGGCTGGTCGGCCCAGATGGCATCGCGGAACCGCACACCGACGATCGTTGATGTGTTCCTGGGGATCTGGGCGCGCACGATCTCGAGGGCCTCGCGCGCCGAGGCGGCAGCGGAAAGGTCGATGCGCGCGCCGGCGAGTGCCCACTGGGTCATGTGCACGTGCTCGTCCCAGAGGCCGGGGATGATGGTGCGGCCGTCGAGGGTGGGGGCATCCGTTTGGGTGTTGTGCGGCACGATCTGGGTGATGACCCCCTTGGCGATGTGCACGTCGGAGGGCGTGGTGTCGCCGGGCTGCAGGACAGAGCGCAGAACGAGGTCGGGCATGGCGCGGCTTTCGGTCGAGGGTTCTTGCCACCCTACAGGCGGGTGGGTGCGGGGCTGCTCGGGGCCAGCAGGCGGCTCCATGCGGGTTGCACTCTGGACGGGGCCTGGGCCCCGTCCACGGGCCCAGTTTAGAAACTGGGCCCGTGTCCATAAGGTGGGCCCGGGACGGCGGCGGAGGTGCCCAGGCAGGTGCGCGGGCGGGCGGCGGCGTTCGTCGGCCTCCACGACCAACATTTTCACCCCGCGCGGGACCTGCGCCGCTGCGCGGGCGGCGCAACTCCAGCGCAGCGGGGTCGAGCCGCGGCCCGGAAGCCTAACAGGGATTACGAGAAGGTGACAATTTGTCAATTAAGCGTAGATATCTACGGTGAAGCTCGCTACGGTATGGCCCTTGGTGCCGAAACGCGGCACCAGCACGATCGACCATGCTGACAGGAATTCGCAAATGCCCAAGAAGTTCATCGCCATCACCGCCCTCGCCGCTCTCGCCATTTTTGCGGTGCCGGCCGCGGCATCCGCTGTCGAATACGTTCCCGGCGGCGGGGTGACCGTGACGGTAACGGGAGAACCCACCCCCGGCGGAACCGTGACGGTCACGGCCGAACCGGGCTCGTTTCCCGACGACTCGAGCGCCAAAATCACCCTCTCCGGCGCCCCCAAGTTGAGCATGGGCGCCGTGAAGGCACCGACCGCAACCGTGAATGACGCGGGCGCGGTGAGCCTCACAGTGGTATTGCCCGCCACGGCCGTCGGCTCGCAGACCGCCACCGTCACGGGCGCCCAGACCGCTCGCGCCGGCTCGGCCGCCATCACCCTGATCGGCGCCGACTCGAGCACCACTCGCCTCGCCTCGGCGGGGTACGCGGCACCGTCCGCGCTGATCTGGGGCGGAGCCGCCGCCCTGCTGCTCGGGCTCGCCCTGGCCACCGCGAGCGTGGTGAAGCGCCGGCGCGTCACGGCCTAGCCGTTCGTCCGGCCCCGGCACCCTCGCGGCACTCGTTGCAGAAGCGGGCACTCCTACGTAGGGGTGCCGCCAGCGCTAACGGGTGCCGCGAGCGCGGTTCAGCTGACGGGCTGCACCACGACGCGGGCCCGGTGCCGCAGCACCAGGCGGCGCACGCCCAGGGTGCCGACCGCGAGCAGGCCGAGCACTCCGGCCACGATCAGCCCAATCAGCAGCGGCGTGAACACCGGCGGCACCAGCCCCGTGATTGGCGCAAACAGCTGCGTGCCCTGCTCGAACAGGTCGGGCACGGCAACAGACAACGGCACATCAAGAACGGATGCCGCGACCCCGGTCAGTGGGTCCGTCAGCGTGAGCGACATCGTGTAGTCGCCCGGTGCCAGTTGACTGCCGAGCGTGACGGCGACCTGTGTGGACATGCCAGCGCACAAGGAGCCCATCGTGATCGGGTGCGTGCTGATGACCTCCCCGTGAGACGACACCGTCATCGTGCCCTCGGGCGCAAGATGCTGGTTGCCGTCGTTCGACGTGTTCACCGAAACCACGGACAAGCCGGCGGTCTCGCCCAGCGACGCCCGCCCGAGCGAGAACGCCGGCTGCAAGGCGCCCGGCACGCGAATCGAGATGGCCACCGCCTGCCGGGTGATGCGAGCGAGCGCCAGCTGCCCCGTGCCGGCGTCAGCGACTGCATTTTCGAGCACAATGCTGCTCACATACTGTCCCGGCGCTGTGTTGGCCGGAACCGCCACCGTGAACGTGCCGGCGTTGTGCTGCTGCGGCTGCAGCGTGAGCGTCTCGGCGGGGTAGTCCACCCAGGTCGACGCCCCGCTGGCGACGGCCGTGGAGTCGGCGGCCCCAAACCCGCCGTTCACGATCGTCGACACGACCCCCACATAGGTGCGCGCGGCGACGACCGAATCGTTCGGGTTGATTCGGTCGACGTCGAATGTCTGTGCAGAGCCCGCCGCAATTGTGGCTTCGAAAAACGAGCCGTTCTGCTCGAGCGCGACCAGGCCGAGCGGTGGGGCATCCGCTTGCAGAATCATGGGCACAACGGATACCGCGGCGCCCGCCCCGAGCACCGGCCCGGCCGCGACGAGGGTCGCGACGGCGACGGCGGTGATGAGGCCGCGGTATAGCGGGCGAATGAAAGTGCGCATGGAAGGCTTTCGTGTGGAGGGGGCGAGACGGCTACGGCGCCGCGGCAAACGTCGTGGTCAGGGTTCCCGCGTAGTTACCGGTGGGAGCGTTCGCCGGAATGGCGAGGCTGAAGGCCAGCGCGAGCTCATATGAGCCGCTTCCCGCGCCGGCCGGAGCCGACAGCACACTCACAGCCGAATCGAGGGCCGCGCTACCGCCCAGCGACGCACCGCTGAAGGGCTCCCCCGCGACGTTCGAAACCTCGTTCGCCGGAGCCACCGTGAGGTTTCCCGCCGGGATATCACGGGCAGCGTTTACGGATGCACTCGGGCTCGTCCACACCAAAGCGGATGACTGCAGCGTCACGTTCCAGCCGGCCAGCAGCCCGGTCTGGTCATCGACGACCAGCAGGGCCCCCGAAGTGGTCGTCTGCTCGGCATGCGAGAACGGGACAGCCTCAAAATTCACGTCTGATAGCCAGGTCGTGAAGATTCCCGGCGTCACAGCCGATGACACCGACGCCGTGGCGTTCGACGAGAATGTTCGCGTGAGCGGCGTCACCGTGTAGTCGGAGATGTTCACGACGTACGCAACGGTGCCGGTGGGGCTGAAGGCGACTGCGAGCGGCTCGAAGCCGACGCCGACGGTCTCGGTGACCGAGTTGCTGGCGACGTCGAACACCGACACCGTGTTGTCGCTGCGATTGGTCACGTAGACGCTGTTGCCGTCGGGGCTCACCGCAACCGCTGAGGGGCTCCCGCCCGCCGCGAAGCCAGCGCCGGAGTAGGTGGCCGTGGCGACGTCGATGATCGATACGCCACCCATTTCATGCGAGACGTAGGCCGTCTCACCGTTCGGGGCGAAGGCGACAGCGCTCGTGCGGCTGCTTTCCAGGTCGATGGTTTTGCTCACCGCTGCGCCCTGGGTATCGATGACCGACACGGTGGCCGCCCCGTAGTTTGCTACGTAGGCCACGGCTCCGTCGGGGCTGAACGCCACGTCACGTGGTTCCAGGCCCACAGGGATGGTGTCGACGACTCGGCCTTCGGCCACGTCGATCACAGCGACGGTGGAGTCGAACTCGTTGGTCACATAGGCAACGTTTCCCAGGGGACTGAACGCCACCGACGTGGGGTTGCCAAAGACCTTCAGCGTGCCGACCGCCCCGGTGTCCAGGGCGATGATCGCTACCCCTTCAGCAGCCGGCATCGTGACGTAGGCGGTGCCGCCATCGGGGCTGATCGCGATCGATCGCGGTGATCCGGGCAGTTCGAGGGAGTCATACACTTCGTCATTGCCGGCGTTGATGAACGAAATGGTGTTGGAATCGTAGTTCGTCACGTAGGCGTGGGTGCCGTCGGGACTGAACGCCACATCGATGGGCGCTGAACCCACCGAGATGGCCGTGCCCGCGGTCACCACCCCGGGTGCCGCCCAGGCGGCCGGCACAATCAAGACGGATGCCGCCAGGGTCGCCGCGGCCGTGGTGACCAGAATGCGCTTCTTCATGGGTTCTGCTTTCATTGGAGGTCGAACAATTTTTTGCGCGGCGCAGCATCGAAGATGATCAGCGGCAGGTGGTGCGTTAGGAGTGCATACCCCAGCATTCCGAAGCAGGCTCAGGATTGTCAGCAGATTCCGCCCGACAAGGCACAGCATTGTCCCAAGTTTTCTTGACCCCTGATCGGGGCATTTAGCCAAGTTTGGCCGCTCAGAACCATAGGCTGGGGCCATGCTCTTCCCTCGACCAGGTCACCACAGTGGTCGCTCGCTCTGGGAATTTCAGGGCGTGGTGTTCGGCGCCCTGATCATCGTGGGTACCGCGGTATTGCTCAGCCAACCGGATGCCCTCAACCCGCGTCTCTACGCCGCCGGCGCCGGCCTTATTGCCCTGGTCACCCTGGTCACCGCAATCTGGCGCAACCACCCCACCCTGCAGCGGTTTTCAGTGCTGCTGCCGTTCGCCGACATGATCGGAATCAGGGTGACCGCACACGCGGAGGGCGCCACGCTGTCGGGCGGGGCCCTGCTGCTGATTCTGCCGATGATCTGGATCGCCTACTCCCACGGACTGCGCGGTGTGTTGGCCGCCATTGCCCTCATTCTCGTCACGAGTCCCACGGGCCTTGTTTCCCAATACAGCGGCGGCGTCGATCCCGACAACTTCACCCGCATCGTGGCCTACCCGCTGACGCTGCTTATTCTGGCGGGGGCTGCGGGGGTATCGGGGGCGCGCATCCGTCGTAAGAAGGTGCAGCTGGCCGCTCAGACTGTGCTCACCGAGCAGGCCGTGCGGGCCCGCGACGACTTGATCGAGGCCGTCACACACGAGCTGCGCACCCCGCTCACCTATATTCTGGGCAACGCCGAGCTCGTGCTGGGCACGCATGATGAGCAGACGATTGCGCGGCGGGCCGGGGTGATCGTGCGCAACGCCGAGCAGATGGAGACAATCCTCGCCGATCTGCTGCACGCGCGCAGCACCGGCACCGCCCTGCTCGGGCTCACCTTTGCGACGAGCGACCTGCGCGCACTTATCGAGAATTGCCTCGCGGCGAGCCGGGCTGCGGCCGACGCGCGCGGCGTGACGATCGACGTGATCGCCTCCGACACGTTGCTCGCCGAGGTCGACCCCAACCGCATTCGGCAGGTGCTCGACAATCTGCTGACCAATGCCATTAAATACAACCGGGTCGGCGGCACGGTGGTGGTGAGCGAGACCCGCACGCTCGACACGGTGACCTTCGCCGTCACCGACAGCGGATGCGGGATGGCTCCGCACGAACGCACGCTCGTGTTCGAGCCCTACTATCGCACCGCATCGGCACGGCGGTTGGCGCAGCAAGGCTCGGGGCTCGGCCTCGGCATCAGCCGCGACATCGCCCGGCGGCACGGCGGCGACATGCGCCTGGTCGAATCGTCGTCGGCCGGCAGCCGGTTTGAACTGACCCTGCCGCTCGTGCAGGTTCCGGTGCCCACACGGTTGTCTGGGATGAACAGCGCCACGCTCGGCTAGCCGTTGCACCGCGGGAATGCGCATCGTCAGCACAGACGGGCAATCCTGAACAGCAACCGGCGGCAGATGGAGCGCTTGCATGATCTCAGGTGCGCCAGGGCGGATCGGCGGCCGGGGCGTTGGCGCGGTGGCTTTGAGCGGGGCGCCAGGTTTGGGTCGGGTCCCAGAGCAGTGGGCCACGCACCTGCGGCCGGCCGTTGATCATGCGAATCTGCCAGCCGTTGGTGTCGATGGTGTGGTGGTGGAACCAACAGAGGAGGCATCCGTTGTCAACGTTGGTCGGCCCACCCTTGCCGACGGGGATGACGTGGTGCACTTCGGTCCAGCGGGCGGGGATGGTGCAGCCGGGGATGATGCACCCTCCGTCGCGGGCGGCGATGGCGGCTCGTTGTTTGGGGGTGAAGCAGCGTACTTGGTCGCCGAGGTAGAGCACGGCACCGTTATCGCCGAAGATGACCTTTTGGGAGCCGCCGGTGCAGATGGTTTCTTTGACTCGGCGCATCGAGATGGGCGCTTCGATGCCGTCGATCCAGCCGACCCCGCGTTCGTTGTCGAGGTCAGTGGCGTTCACATGGATCATCACGGTGGGGGCCGCGCCGCCCATGGTCGGAGTCTTCGGGTCGCGGGCGGCCGCTTCGAACACCGACAGGAGAACGTCGGCCCGTTTCTCGCCGGCGGTGCGGTCGTCGCCGTCGTAGCGGGTGTCGCCGGCGAAGGGGTCGGCACTACAACGCTCACCGTCAGTACTCAGGCCGTCGCTGTCAAGTCCCTCCAGGGCGGTGGCGGTTCCGTCGGCCGGTTCGGCCGGTTCGGCCGGGTCGGCCGGGTCGGTGGGTTCAAACCGTGGTGTGCGCGACCTCGCCGACAGGTGGCTGTCGAAGAGGGTGTCCATGATGCCGCGAAGTTCGGGGGTGACGTTGGCCCGGAGCGGGTAGAGCCCGTTGCGCAGCAGCCCGAACGTCAGCGTGCTCTTCGCCTCCACCTCCTCCTCGTTGGGGGCGATGCCGTCGGGATCGAGCCGGGCCTGCCATTCCAGCGGACGCACGCGAGGGCGCGTCCGGCGAGCGCGGCCGGGTCGATAGAGTTACCGGTAGTGAAATCGGGGGGGCACCGTGAATACTGACCGCATCGCGGTGGTCATCGAAGACGATGCGGATGTGCGCGAGGTGATCGCAGCCATCCTCATCGAGGCCGGTTTCGAGGTGTTGCTCGCCGGCACCGGCGCCGAGGGCGTCGAACTCGTGCGCCTCCACGCTCCGACGCTGACGACCCTCGACGTGAACATGCCCGGCATGGACGGCTTCGAAACCCTCAAACGCATTCGCCTGCTCAGCACGCGCAGCATCATCATGATCTCGGCGCGCTTCGACGAGGTTGACGTCGTGCGCGGCCTCAGCGCCGGCGCCGACGACTTCGTAGCCAAACCGTTTCGCACCGGCGAGCTGCGCGCCCGCATCGACGCGGTGCTGCGGCGAGCGCCGAACGTGATTGAGCCCCGGGCGGCCGCGCCCGGGCTCCAGGCCGCGCCGGGGTTCCAGGCCGCGCCCGGGCTCACGCCCACGCCCGGGCCCCA
>NZ_SOFW01000025.1:0-5679 GCF_004402315.1 Cryobacterium sp. TMT1-3 | reverse complement strand
GTCCGATCCTTGAGAACTCAACAGCGTGCACAATGTCAAATGCCAAAAACCTCGTGGTTGTGGCCCGTTTCTAGCGGGGTGCAGCTAAGAGATTCCTTTGGAAATAATATTGAACAAGTCCTAGCTTCGGTTAGGCAACTAAACAAAGCAAGTCAGTAATGATTTGTTCTTGTCAGTTTCAAACTTGCATCTGTCCAGCCTATTCCGGTTGGTGGGTGCACTAGATGGGCGCTCAGCTTGCTGGGTAGCTATTCAAACATTTACGGAGAGTTTGATCCTGGCTCAGGACGAACGCTGGCGGCGTGCTTAACACATGCAAGTCGAACGGTGAAGGGGAGCTTGCTCCTTGGATCAGTGGCGAACGGGTGAGTAACACGTGAGCAATCTGCCCTTGACTCTGGGATAACTGCGGGAAACTGTAGCTAATACCGGATATTACCTTGGAAGGCATCTTCTGGGGTGGAAAGAATTTTGGTCAAGGATGAGCTCGCGGCCTATCAGCTAGTTGGTGAGGTAATGGCTCACCAAGGCGACGACGGGTAGCCGGCCTGAGAGGGTGACCGGCCACACTGGGACTGAGACACGGCCCAGACTCCTACGGGAGGCAGCAGTGGGGAATATTGCACAATGGGCGCAAGCCTGATGCAGCAACGCCGCGTGAGGGACGACGGCCTTCGGGTTGTAAACCTCTTTTAGTAGGGAAGAAGCGACTGGGTTTTCCTGGGAGTGACGGTACCTGCAGAAAAAGCACCGGCTAACTACGTGCCAGCAGCCGCGGTAATACGTAGGGTGCAAGCGTTGTCCGGAATTATTGGGCGTAAAGAGCTCGTAGGCGGTTTGTCGCGTCTGCTGTGAAAACCCGAGGCTCAACCTCGGGCCTGCAGTGGGTACGGGCAGACTAGAGTGCGGTAGGGGAGATTGGAATTCCTGGTGTAGCGGTGGAATGCGCAGATATCAGGAGGAACACCAATGGCGAAGGCAGATCTCTGGGCCGTAACTGACGCTGAGGAGCGAAAGCATGGGGAGCGAACAGGATTAGATACCCTGGTAGTCCATGCCGTAAACGTTGGGAACTAGATGTGGGGACCATTCCACGGTCTCCGTGTCGCAGCTAACGCATTAAGTTCCCCGCCTGGGGAGTACGGCCGCAAGGCTAAAACTCAAAGGAATTGACGGGGGCCCGCACAAGCGGCGGAGCATGCGGATTAATTCGATGCAACGCGAAGAACCTTACCAAGGCTTGACATATACCGGAAACGGCCAGAAATGGTCGCCCCGCAAGGTCGGTATACAGGTGGTGCATGGTTGTCGTCAGCTCGTGTCGTGAGATGTTGGGTTAAGTCCCGCAACGAGCGCAACCCTCGTCCTATGTTGCCAGCACGTAATGGTGGGAACTCATGGGATACTGCCGGGGTCAACTCGGAGGAAGGTGGGGATGACGTCAAATCATCATGCCCCTTATGTCTTGGGCTTCACGCATGCTACAATGGCCGGTACAAAGGGCTGCGATACCGTAAGGTGGAGCGAATCCCAAAAAGCCGGTCTCAGTTCGGATTGAGGTCTGCAACTCGACCTCATGAAGTCGGAGTCGCTAGTAATCGCAGATCAGCAACGCTGCGGTGAATACGTTCCCGGGCCTTGTACACACCGCCCGTCAAGTCATGAAAGTCGGTAACACCCGAAGCCAGTGGCCGAACCCGTAAGGGACGGAGCTGTCGAAGGTGGGATCGGTGATTAGGACTAAGTCGTAACAAGGTAGCCGTACCGGAAGGTGCGGCTGGATCACCTCCTTTCTAAGGAGCACGTGCACTGCTCGTCTGTATACAGCGAGATCAACGGTGCCAGTCATACCACGACGCCAGTTCTTCCTGAACTGCACGATCTTGGATGGCGCTCATGGGTGGAACATTGACATTGGTATGAGGACGATTGGTTCTCACTCGGTACGCCTGGTTCGCAAGAACTTGGGTTGGAAAAGTGGGTTTCGGAGAGAGTCATATATGCACGCTGTTGGGTCCTGAGGGACCGGAACGTTTCTCCTTCGGGAGGTACGGACTGTTCCTCTGGACCTTTTCTTGTTCACATCACTTGTGAGCTTGAAGGGGTACCGCCCGTACTTTGAGAACTACACAGTGGACGCGAGCATCTTAAATTTGACTCTCGTAAGAGAGCAAATTACAAAGATCTATTTATAGATCATTGGTCAATTTCGATCGTGAGACTTCGGTCTGACGATACTTAATCGATTCAAACTCATGTGATTTCAAATTTTTAAGAGCAAACGGTGAATGCCTTGGCATGTAGAGCCGAAGAAGGACGTAGTAATCTGCGATAAGCCTCGGGGAGTTGATAAACGAACTGTGATCCGAGGATGTCCGAATGGGGAAACCCCGCCAGGCCCGTAAGGTGACCTGGTGACTCCCGCCTGAATATATAGGGCGGGTAGAGGGAACGTGGGGAAGTGAAACATCTCAGTACCCACAGGAAGAGAAAACAACAGTGATTCCGTTAGTAGTGGCGAGCGAACCCGGATGAGGCTAAACCGATCATGTGTGATAGCCGGTAGGCGTTGCATGGTCGGGGTTGCGGGACTTTTCTGCCTATTCTACCGAATGGTAAGGGTTAGAACGTTGTATAGACGAACAGGATTGAAAGCCTGGTCATAGAGGGTGCGAACCCCGTAGTCGAAATGCAGCAATCGCCCGAGAAGTATCCCAAGTAGCACGGGGCCCGAGAAATCCCGTGTGAATCCGTCAGGACCACCTGATAAGCCTAAATACTCCTACATGACCGATAGTGAACAAGTACCGTGAGGGAAAGGTGAAAAGTACCCCGGGAGGGGAGTGAAATAGTACCTGAAACCGTTTGCTTACAAACCGTTGGAGCCAGCTTTGTTCTGGTGACAGCGTGCCTTTTGAAGAATGAGCCTGCGAGTTAGTGATATGTGGCGAGCTTAACCCGAGAGGGGAATGCGTAGCGAAAGCGAGTCTGAATAGGGCGATTCAGTCGCATGTCCTAGACCCGAAGCGAAGTGATCTATCCATGGCCAGGTTGAAGCGACGGTAAGACGTCGTGGAGGACCGAACCCACTTCAGTTGAAAATGGAGGGGATGAGCTGTGGATAGGGGTGAAAGGCCAATCAAACTTCGTGATAGCTGGTTCTCTCCGAAATGCATTTAGGTGCAGCGTTGCGTGTTTCTTGCCGGAGGTAGAGCTACTGGATGGCCGATGGGGCCCAAAAGCTTACTGACGTCAGCCAAACTCCGAATGCCGGTAAGTGAGAGCGCAGCAGTGAGACGGTGGGGGATAAGCTTCATCGTCGAGAGGGAAACAACCCAGACCACCAACTAAGGTCCCAAAGCGCGTGCTAAGTGGGAAAGGATGTGGAGTTGCACAGACAACCAGGAGGTTGGCTTAGAAGCAGCCACCCTTGAAAGAGTGCGTAATAGCTCACTGGTCAAGTGATTCCGCGCCGACAATGTAACGGGGCTCAAGCACGCCACCGAAGTTGTGGCATTGATATTTTTGGTTAGCTAACACCCTTGTGGTGTTGGTTCAGCCGTGTTGATGGGTAGGAGAGCGTCGTGTGGCCAGCGAAGCGGCGGTGTAAACCAGCCGTGGAGGCCACACGAGTGAGAATGCAGGCATGAGTAGCGAAAGACGGGTGAGAAACCCGTCCTCCGAAAGATCAAGGGTTCCAGGGCCAGGCTAATCCGCCCTGGGTAAGTCGGGACCTAAGGCGAGGCCGACAGGCGTAGTCGATGGACAACGGGTTGATATTCCCGTACTGACAAAAAACCGCCCAAACTAATCCAGTAATGCTAAGCATCTGAATCCCCTAGATGGATCCCTTCGGGGTGAAGCGTGGGGCCTAGCGTGCGACCCTATGCTGGTGCGGTTAGCGTATTAACAGGTGTGACGCAGGAAGGTAGCTGAGCCGGGCGATGGTTGACCCGGTCTAAGGATGTAGGCCGAGAGATAGGCAAATCCGTCTCTCATGATGGTTGAGACCCGATGGGTAGCCCGTAAGGGTGAAATCAGTGATCCTATGCTGCCAAGAAAAGCATCGACGCGAGGTTTTAGTCACCCGTACCCCAAACCGACTCAGGTGATCAGGTAGAGAATACTAAGGAGATCGAGAGAATCGTGGTTAAGGAACTCGGCAAAATGCCCCCGTAACTTCGGGAGAAGGGGGGCCTGAGGCGTGAACGGACTTGCTCCGGGAGCGTTCGAAGGCCGCAGAGACCAGTGGGAAGCGACTGTTTACTAAAAACACAGGTCCGTGCTAAGTCGCAAGACGATGTATACGGACTGACGCCTGCCCGGTGCTGGAAGGTTAAGAGGAACGGTTAGCCGCAAGGCGAAGCTGAGAATTTAAGCCCCAGTAAACGGCGGTGGTAACTATAACCATCCTAAGGTAGCGAAATTCCTTGTCGGGTAAGTTCCGACCTGCACGAATGGCGTAACGACTTCCCAGCTGTCTCAACCGCGAACTCGGCGAAATTGCATTACGAGTAAAGATGCTCGTTACGCGCAGCAGGACGGAAAGACCCCGTGACCTTTACTACAGCTTGGTATTGGTGTTCGGTGTGGCTTGTGTAGGATAGGTGGGAGACTGTGAAGCTTGGACGCTAGTTCAGGTGGAGTCATTGTTGAAATACCACTCTGGTCATATTGGATACCTAACTTCGAACCGTGATCCGGTTCAGGGACAGTGCCTGGTGGGTAGTTTAACTGGGGCGGTTGCCTCCTAAAAAGTAACGGAGGCGCCCAAAGGTTCCCTCAACCTGGTTGGTAATCAGGTGTCGAGTGTAAGTGCACAAGGGAGCTTGACTGTAAGACTGACAAGTCGAGCAGGGACGAAAGTCGGGACTAGTGATCCGGCAGTGGCTTGTGGAAGCGCTGTCGCTCAACGGATAAAAGGTACCTCGGGGATAACAGGCTGATCTTGCCCAAGAGTCCATATCGACGGCATGGTTTGGCACCTCGATGTCGGCTCGTCGCATCCTGGGGCTGGAGTAGGTCCCAAGGGTTGGGCTGTTCGCCCATTAAAGCGGTACGCGAGCTGGGTTTAGAACGTCGTGAGACAGTTCGGTCCCTATCCGCTGCGCGCGCAGGAAATTTGAGAAGATCTATCCCTAGTACGAGAGGACCGGGATGGACGAACCTCTGGTGTGTCAGTTGTTCCGCCAGGAGCACCGCTGATTAGCTACGTTCGGAACGGATAACCGCTGAAAGCATCTAAGCGGGAAGCCGGCTTCGAGATGAGATTTCCATCCCTTCGGGGGAGAGGCTCGCAGCTAGACTACTGCGTTGATAGGCCGGATGTGGAAGTGGGGACTAAAGACCCATGGAGCTGACCGGTACTAATAAGCCGATAATTTGATAACACTTCAGTTTGAAGAAGCTGCTTTAGCGTCCACTATGTGGTTCTCGATGTACGGTCGAGAACAAACCCTCATCATTGAGGGCTCTATAATTGAATAATATAGATTCGATTCATCAGAAGATGTTTCGGCGGCTATAGCGAGAGGGAAACGCCCGGTCACATTCCGAACCCGGAAGCTAAGACTCTCAGCGCCGATGGTACTGCAGGGGGGACCCTGTGGGAGAGTAGGACACCGCCGGACTTAACTTAGAACGACCAGAAAGGCCACCCCCGGGTGGCCTTTCTGCGTT
>NZ_SOFW01000001.1:0-3843 GCF_004402315.1 Cryobacterium sp. TMT1-3 | reverse complement strand
GAAGACTGGCCCGTCATGCCCCGCCAAAACATCGGCTTCATGATCGAACCCCACGGCTTCTTCGACGAAAACCCCACCCTCAACCTCCCCGAGTCCGAGCCGGTCACGTCCGACGCGGCGCAGTGCTGCAGCGGACACTGACCTGATCACGCTTCGGGGGGAACCCACTGTGCAGGCGGCAGTGCTACCGAATTCCCCTCGAACTGATCAGATTTCGGGAACTGAATCAGGCTCCGGGTGATGACCCGGAGCTGGTATGGGAACAGCGCAAGACAAGCGGTCCCCAGTGCGGTTGCAGCCGCACTGGGGACCGAACCCGCATCTCGGCACAACCCAGTAGAAAGCGTGATTCGCGTGTTCGATCTCCCCGCAATTACCTGGACCCTCACAGCCGTCTTGTTGCTCAGCGCGTGCTTCTATGTGGTGCAAGCAACCCGGTCTCACCAGATCACGAACCGGGTCAACCACGCTCTCAGCGCCCTCATGAATGTCGTGATGGCGTCAATGCTGTGGCCCCTGGGTGCAACGACGATGCTGGTTCAGATCGCGGTTCTCGCCGGCGCGGCACTGTGGTTTGTGCTTCAGGCGGTCGCCAGACCCGAACTCAGATCCCTCTGCCCCAGCAGTCAGGACCGGTTGAAATGCGTTTACCACAGCATCTCCATGGCCAGCGCCGCACTCATGGTCGCAATGATGATGGGGCATGTCGCATCCGCTGGCCAAGGAATTCTGACCCAGAGTCACACTGCCCTGGCCAGCGCCCACCACGCGATGGCGACCGCAGCGCCCAGTACCGGCGGATTGAAGCTGGAAGCCGCCCCCCTTGTGGCGATTGCGCTGACAACACTCTTTGGAACAGCGGCCGTGGTTTTCATCGTCCTTCAGGTGCGGCGGCAGCTATCGAAAACCCCCCGCCGCAATTCGGCGCATCGAAGTCATTCCGTGCCAGCAGAACACGGGTTTGAAGCTCTCGGCGCGGCCGCCATGGCCGTGATGTTTGCCGCTATGGCCTAGTCCTCTGTGTATAGCTGGCTCGTGGCCCGAGCCCTCTGCCAGCGACACCGGCATGCTGAGCGAAAGTGCTTCTCTCTGACTGTTCACCCGAGCCTGATTGACGTGCGAACGTTGAGCATATGTATGCGAACGAGAACGAGTCACTTAACGCCGATTAGCCGTGGTTAGTGATTAACCACGGCCAATGACCTGAACGAATATTGCTTGAATTACAGGCTGAGTGCGAGCAGCTCAGCCTCGGGCAGCTCGTAGCGAGCCAGGCGCATCGTGGCCGTGGCGCTGTGGGCGCTCATGCCCTCGGAGTCGCTGATCACCTGAACGGCAACGGCGAGTTCAGGGGTTGCCTCCTTCGAGATGCGCTGGTAGGTCAGCGGCTTCACGAACCGGGCAGCCGACAGACCGGCGCTGTGCTTGGCACCACCGGCAGTGGGCAGCGTGTGGTTCGTGCCCGCCATCCCCTTATCGGAGTACGCCACGGTGCTCCACGCACCGATGAAGAGGGAGCCGTAGTTGCGCAGGTTCTCGTGGTACCAGTCGTCATCGCTCGTGATGATTTCGAGGTGCTCGGGGGCCAGATCGTCCATGAGGGTGACCGCGGTCTCGCGGTCCTTGGCGACGGTGATCGAACCGAAGTCGCGCCAGGCCGCCGAGAGGATCTCGACGGTGGAGAGACCGGCGATCTGACGCAGGATGGCTTCGTTGACCGCGTCGGCCAGGGCCTGCGAGGTGGTGACGAGCGCGGCCGGCGAGTTGGGGCCGTGTTCGGCCTGGCCGAGCAGGTCGGCAGCGACGATCTCGGGGTCGGCGGTTTCGTCGGCGAGTACGGCCACCTCGGACGGACCGGCGAGCAGGTCGATCGCAGCGGTGCCGAAGAGCTGGCGCTTGGCCTCGGCGACGAAGGCGTTGCCGGCTCCGACGAGCATGTCAACGGGCAGCTCACCGAGCAGGCCGAAGGCCATGGCGGCGAGGGCCTGCACGCCGCCGAGCACGAAGATGCGGTCGACGCCGCTCACGTAGGCGGCGTAGACGACGGCGTCATTGGCGCCGCCGTCGGGCTGCGGCGGGCTGCACGCCAGAACGGTGTCGACACCGGCGGCCTTGGCCACCCCGACGGTCATGAAGGCGCTCGCGGTGAGCGGAAAGCGTCCGGCCGGCAGGTAGGCGCCGACGCGGGTCACCGGAACGTACTTGACGCCGGTGACCAGGCCCGGGATCGGCTCGGTCTCGAAGTCGACCAGGCGGCGACGCTGCTCGAGGGCGAAGGCCCGGGTGCGCTCAGAGCCCAGGTCGATGGCCGCGCGCAGGTCGGGGGCCAGTCGGTCACCGCTCGTGCGGATGGTCTGGGCGTCGAGCTCGAAGGAGCGGCCGTCCCAGCGATCGAGCTTGCGGGCGTAGTCGCCGATGGCGTCGAGGCCGCGCTTTTCGATGTCGAGCAGCATGCGGCTGACGGTTTCGGCCACGGCCGGGTCGCGCTGGGCAGCAGGTGCGTTGACGGCGGGTACCTTCACGGTGGTGAACGAGCCGGCCAGGGACTGGAGAACTGAGGGTGTGAAGAGCATGGTTCGGAGTCTAGAAGAATCGGTATCAAAGGACAATGCCGCATAACACGTACCTGACATAGGGTCAGGCTATACGCAGGCATTGGACGGGTGGCTGTCGGTGATGAACTTCGGGACGGTGGCCCCTGCGCTGCTGGCCGGTCGCGTGCGGTTGTCGTCGGGGAGCGTGTGGCTAGAGGTTGGCGGAGTCGGAGAGCATCAGCTGGGCCAGGCGCGCGAGCTCGGCGGTGGCCGGCGAGAGCACGGTGTCCTCCCGCTGCACCAGGGCCACCGTCTCGAAGAACGGGTCGGCGAAGGACGTATAGAAGATTTCGGGCGGGCAGGTGCCGCTGTCGACGATGGTTTTGGAGACGAAGGTGTCGCCGGCGCCGGCCGCGACCAGGTTGAGGGCCGAGCTGGTCTGCTCGACCTCGATGCGCGCCTCGAGCGTGATGCCCTCGATCTGGGCCCGGTCGGCCAGCTGACGCCGGGTCGGGTCGCGCCAGCCGTAGTGAGCGTCGTAGAGAATGAGGTTGCGGGCGGCGAGGTCGGTGAGCGTGACCGGGCTTTTGACGTGGTCGGGATTCGCGCTGGCGTAGAGCACCTCGTCGCGCCGCAGCGGCAGAACCTTGAGTTCGGTGGTGTCGACCGGAAGCACGACGAGGCCAGCCTCGAGCTCGCCGACCTGCACCATGTGGGCGACCTCGACCGAGTTCACACCGAGCACCCGCAGCCGCACGCTCGGGTGGGCGGCATGAAACTGGGTCAGCAGATTGCTGAGCGAGTAGTAGTTGGCGTTGCGCAGCAGACCGAACGAGGCCACTCCCCCGGTGAGGGCGTTCACGGCCCGCAGGGCCCGGTCGGCCGCGGCGGCGCTGGCGACGGTCTGTTCGGCTAGCGGCAGCAGCTCGCGGCCGGCCGAGGTGAGGATGAGGCGGCGGCCCCCGCGCACGAACAAGCGGGTGCCATAGGTCTCCTCGAGACGCTTGACCAGCTCCGAGACCGAGGGTTGGGCCATCTCCAGCGATTCGGCGGCCGCGGTGAACGACCCGAGACGGGCCGCGGCGAGGAACACGCGGAGTTGGTTCAATGTCATAGGTTCACTCTATGGAAGAGGGGCGGGGTGGGGCTAGTTGGCGTTGGCTCGCGGTGGCCTCCGCTGCGCCGGCCCATGTTGCGCAACCGGGCCCACGATCTCTTGGGTTCTACTGGTCGTTGCAACACCCAGACTCTTGGGAGTTTGTATGACCACGTTAAACCCGACCAATGAGCCCTCGACCGACGAACAGAA
>NZ_SOFW01000018.1:0-3438 GCF_004402315.1 Cryobacterium sp. TMT1-3 | reverse complement strand
GGCACGCTCAACCGGGCGTCGACGAGCTCCCCGAGACCTGTTTTCACCGCCAACGCCAGCGCGGGGACGAGCCCTGCGGCCGACACGAGATTTGTGTCGGCCGCAGGTGGCGGACAAGCGGTTCGAAGTATGGAAAAGTTGCATCTACGAGGTGCCTCTCGGAGCGGTCAAATTGAACCCTAAGTAAGTTCTATTTTTCCTGATCCGATAGTCATTCTCGATTTAACGCGCCGTCACAACCTTAACTCGACCGGTGGATCGAGGCTTAGTGCATGGCCGACGAGGCGCCCGTCCGCCGCGAGGCGGCCCTCGTCGTCCTCGGGGTTGGGGGAGAGGATGCGATCGACCACCATCGGCAGGATCGGCACCTCCGCGCTGCGCACGGCATCGGCCAGCGCGAGGTCGATGGCGGTGTGCTCGAGCGGGCTGAGCGGTCGGTCGAGCACGGTTTCGGCGAGGGCGCCGATCAGATCGCGCCGCCTCGCCGCCAGCTGCGCCGACCATTCGGCGTCCGAAACGGATGCTGCCCGGTGGCCCTCGTCGAGCGGGTTGAGCCGGTTGCGGAGACCGTGGCCGAGGATGATCGCCTTGCCGCCGACGGCCTCGGCGACTGCGGTGTGCTCGCCCTTCGGGTCGCCTGGCACGTAGACGCGGCGGCCGAAGGGGAGCGAGCGGGTGTAGAGAGACTTCGCTAGCGAGGATTTGCCGGAGCCGACGATGCCGGCCAGCACGATGTTCGGCGCGGTGATCATTCCCCGTTGATAGAGCACCCACGGGTCGTAGACGAAGGAGCCGCCCGAGTAGAGATCCTGACCGACGAAGACGCCGGCCGAGCCGAGGCCTGCTTCGGCGAGGAACGGGTAGTGGCCCGACAGGGTCGCGGTGGTGTCCTGATGCTTCGGAAGCTTCAGCCGTCCGGGCGTCCGCAGCTGTGCCGGACCCGGCTCGCCGGCCTTGGGCAGATAGGCGCCCGATCGTGCTTCGTCCCGCTCGGCGTGCCAACGCGTGCGCGCCGCAACGGTATTGGCCTTCTGAGCATCAGCTTCGATCCTGGCTGCTTCCCGCCGGCGGGCGCGACGGTCGCGGCGCAGCTCGCCGCGCGGCTCGACCAGCGCGGCCGTGTGCATCCGCTCTGTTACTGCGGTGTCTTTCACAGGGTGACCGTGCGGTCGGCCAGGCGTGTTGACCGTGGGGCGGCCCAGATGTCGTCTCGACGGGGAGCGTTTCGGGCGCGCTCCACTACAGGTTCAAGCGGATGCCACCGCAACAGTGAAACGTAGCGGTACGTCCTGCTGTAGGTCAGCGCGTACGGCGAGCCGTCGTGCTCGATGATGTGGTCGGTCCGGCCGGCCGGGATGCGGTCGTAGACGTACCCATTCTCGAGGGCGGCATCGGTTGTGGCCTCGCCGAGATCTCGTGGCTGCAGGTAATCGAACGCAGCGGATGCTCCGCTTCGGTCGATTAGGCCGAGTACCGCGTCGGCCTCAACTCCTTGCAGAAAGACGACACTGATCCATCTAGATGGGCGGTCCTTTGATTCGTACCCAGCCATGCGTCGCTCCAATCACGATTCACTTCGTCTTAGAGGTGCGCGGGACGCTACGCGGTCCGGGGCTGCGGTGACAGAATCGAGAGCAGAGGCTTCGAGTCCGTTGGACGATACGAACTTCGACCTGCAGAGAAAGAAACTCATGGCGACAATCGAGATGCTAAACATTGCAGACTGCCCGAACTCGGGAGAGACACTTCTTCGCCTGCAGCGAGCGGTCGAGATCACGATGCCCTCGAACACACCGATCAAATCCACCCTGATTGATTCCGCCGAGACAGCCGCAAGTTTCTCCTTCGCTGGATCCCCGACGATCCTCGTTGACGGTGTCGATCTCTTCCCCACGGACGGTCGCACCAGCGATCTCGCCTGCCGGATCTATCTCACTCCGAGCGGCATGGCTGGATGTCCGACCCAGCAGCAAATTGAAGACGCGCTCGCGGCTCATGGATGACGCATCAGAATTCACCTGTTCCTGCTGCAGTCGTACCTATCCGCGTCGTCGGCTGCACGCCCTCAGTGACAACGTCTACATTTGCCGTCGATGCGGACTGTGGGTCGCGCTGCGGCTGCGGGCCGATCCAATTGGGCAGCACTAGAAAATGGCGCTGCATGAGCACGGGACACACCCTTACCGGCCGGTGGTGATTAGTCAGTCCCTGCTGTAATGTCAGTGCATGCTGACTATTGCTTCGCGGGTGGACGTGATGAACCGGTTGGGTCGAGCGATGGCCGATCCCACCAGGTCTCGGATCTTGCTTTCCCTCCTCGATGGGCCCGGCTATCCGGGTGCGTTGGCTCGCGAGCTGGAGCTGTCGCGGTCGAACGTGTCCAATCATCTGTCTTGCCTGCGAGGCTGCGGAATCGTGGTCGCCGTTCCGGAAGGACGCTCGACTCGGTATGAGATCGCGGATCCCCACGTGACAAAGGCCTTGGTCGCCCTGATGGATGTGGTGCTCGCCGTCGATGACGGTCTCGGCTGCGTCGAAGAGGGCTGCGACGTGCCGCTCTGTTGCGGGACCGACGCATGAGCCTTCCCGCTGACGACCGAGTGGTTGCGATCCAGCCTGACCGAACGCAGGTTCTCCGTCGCCGGATTCGGTGGATCGTTGCGGCGACTATTGCCTACAACGTCATCGAAGCGATCATTGCGATCGCGGCCGGGAGTGTGGCGTCCTCAGCGGCCCTCATCGGTTTTGGCCTCGACTCTATCGTTGAGGTCCTCTCCGCGGCCGCGGTGGCATGGCAGTTCGCAGTTCCTGATCCAGAGAAGCGGGAGAAGACCGCGCTGCGAGTCATTGCGTGGGCTTTCTTCGCTCTCGCAGCGTACGTGACCGTCGAGGCAGGGCTGTCCCTATTCGGTATTCGGGAAGCGGAACACAGCACGGTCGGCATTGTGCTGGCCGCGGTCAGTCTCCTGGTGATGCCCTTTCTGAGCTTCGCCGAACGTCGCGCCGGCCGGGAGTTGGGCTCAGCTTCGGCGGTCGCTGACTCGAAGCAAACCCTGATCTGCTCCTACCTCTCCGCAGCCCTCCTAGTCGGGTTGCTGCTGAATACGCTGTTCGGTTGGGCGTGGGCAGACTCGGTCGCAGCCCTCGTGATCGTGGTCTTCGCCGTCAGGGAAGGCCTCGAGGCGTGGCGCGGCGACGCCTGCAAAGTGCCCGTGGCTGCTCTGACCGGGGAACGGGACGTCGAGCACGAAGACTGCTGCTGAACCAAGTCACACGCTCCGACACAACGGCAACGCCGCCGCCGTAAACGCCTGCGCCTGCTGGCCCACGAGCCGGCGCGTCTCGCAGGATGCCTGGATGGCAGCCTGCTCGATCGACGCCACTGCAGCATCGAGCTCGTCGACGGTGGGCGCGGTCACGCACACCAGTCCGGTCGTG
>NZ_SOFW01000012.1:0-2903 GCF_004402315.1 Cryobacterium sp. TMT1-3 | reverse complement strand
TCGAGGAACACATCGACAGCTACCTCAACGACGCCCACATGGCTAACGCTGCCTAAAACTCGGTACAAACGCCCGACTTCTGGCCCCCAAGAAAGCTAGATCAGAAGTTTGCTCGCGTGGCTCATATCCACACTTGAATGTCAACTAATGCAGACATTCCTTGGTTCACGTAACCGTGATTGGTGGCAGTCTACAAGCGAAGTCCGCCACCCCGCACTCACGAGGGATAGCTTGCGCTCCTCCCTGTCGTACGCATCAAACGACACAGGGAGCCACCGATGATCGACATCAACCCGAACGGCACGGGACTTCCCGGCATCGAGCAGCTGCGCGTCATCGTCGGCGCGGTGATGACCATCGGCCTCGTGCTCAGCGTGCTCGCCCTCATCGTCGCGGCGATCGTCTGGGGGTTCGGCGCGAACTCGTCGAACCCGCACCTCGCCTCCCGTGGCAAGACCGGCGTGATGGTGGCCTGCGGCGCCGCGATCATCTGCGGCGCCGCCGTCACCCTCGTCAACTTCTTCTGGAACGTCGGCCAGTCCGTCTGACCCCGAGACTGAGCGGGGCAGCCGATGAGCGTATGCGATGTGCCGGTCGTAGCGGATGTCTGCACCGGCGTCGGCGACGTCGCATCCTCTGTCGTCGCCGCCCCGTTCGACTGGCTCGCCGGCGCGATGGGCTCCACCGCTGCCTGGCTCTTCGAATCCGTTTGGGCCGCCTTCGACACGACCACCCTCGTCGACCTCACCGACCCGACCTACATCGACGTCTACAACGTGCTCTTCGGCCTCGCCGTCTTCGTCACCCTGATCTTCTTCTGCCTGCAACTGATCACCGGCCTCGTGCACCGCGACCCCGCCGCGCTCTCCCGTGCCGCGCTCGGCGTCGCCAAATCGGTGCTCGGATCCTTCGTCATCATCACAATCACCGGCCTGCTGCTCGAAATCACTGACCAGCTGTCCATCGGCGTCGTGCAGGCCAGCGGCAACACGATGGAAGGCATGGGCGACCGCATCGCGCTGCTCGCCGTGGGCCTCACCGCGATCAGCCCCGGCGCACCCGGCGTCGGCGCAATCCTCACGATCTTCCTGGCCGGCCTCGCCATCAGCGGCGCGGCCGTCGTCTGGTTCTCCCTCCTCATCCGCAAAGCGCTACTGCTGGTGGCCATCGTCTTCGGACCGATCGCCCTCGCCGGCGCAACCTGGGATGCCGCCAAAGGCTGGTTCTCCAAATGGGTCGCCTTCGTGGTCGCGCTCATCCTCTCCAAGCTCGTGCTCGTCGTGATCTTTCTGGTCGCAGTGGCTCAGGTCTCGGCCCCGATCGATGCGGATCTGGCCTCCGTCAGCGACCCCATCGCCGGCATCGTACTGATGTTCATCGCCGCCTTCGCGCCCTACATCACCTACAAGTTCCTCAACTTCGTCGGGCTCGACATGTACCACGCAATGTCCAGCGAGCAAGAGGCAAAGTCAGCGCTGAACCGCCCGGTGCCGGTGCCGAGCGCACCGATGATGAGCACGGCGCAGAAGGTTCTAGGCCCAAGCGGTCGAGCGACACAGGCCAGCCCTGCACCAACGGCACCGTCCAGCAGCGGTGGCCCCGGTCCCACGTCGTCGGCGGCCGGTGCCTCGGGCGCAGGCGCATCTGCGAACGCTGGTGCCGGCTCGAGCGCCGGAGCGGGAGGCACAGCAGTTGGAGCTGGCGCTGGCCTGGCCACCGCGGGAGTCGCGGCAGGAACTGCCGTCGTCAGTACCACAGCCAAGGCCGGCCCGAAGATCGGCAACGCGGTTGCTCAGAAAGCGGATACCCATACCCAGTCCGCCAGCAACGCCAGCGCCCCGAGTGCGCCGGCATCCAAGCAGGCTCGACCACCGGCATCCGCTTCACCGCAAGAACTGCCAGCCAGACGAAAAACCAAGGACGCGTAGCCATGGACACTGACACGAACCGCACAGACTACCGTCTCGCCCCGGTGCAGTTCTCGCGGCTGACCAAGCGCGGAGTGCTGCTGGGTTTGGCGGTGCCGCAACTGGTCGCCCTGTCGATTGGCACCCTCACGATCGTCACCGCGCCATACACGGCCGGCGCCGCGGGCGTCGCGTGGACGAGCCCACTTTGGGGTACCGCCGCGGTGATCGCGGGTATCCCGATCGGCGGGCGCAAAATCGTTGAGTGGATGCCGGTCGTCAGCCGGTGGGCATGGCGGTCGGGGCATGAGCAGCTAACCTACCGGCGCCGCATCATCCGCCCGCGACCGGTGGGCACCCTGTCGCTGCCGGGAGATTCGGCCGCGCTGCGCGAGTGGAACGACCCCGAATCGGGAGCGGTCATGATCCACGACCCGCACGCGCAAACCCTCACCGCCGTCGTCGCGGTGTCCCACCCTGCGTTCGCGCTGCTCGACCCGGACGAGCAGCACCGCCGCGTCGTCGGGTGGGGGCGCGTACTGGCTGGGGCGTGCCGGTCGGGGCGAATTGCGCGGCTGCAGGTGTCGGAGCGCACGCTGCCCGATTCCGGCACCGGACTGGCCGAATGGTGGGAGGGGCACGGCATCGACGACGACAGCTGGGCCGCCAACACCTACCGCGACCTCATCGAGCGGGCCGGACCCGCCGGGGAACGCCACGCCACCACGATCGCGCTGTCACTCGATCTCAGCGCGGCGACTCGCCAAGTGCGCACACAGGGCGGCGGGATGCGCGGCAACGGTACTGCGCCAGGAAATGACGGCACTGACTGGAGCGTTGCGCGCGGCGGACCTCACAGTCGGCGGGTGGCTCACCGCTGATGAACTCGCCGTGATCCTGCGAACCGCGTATGACCCGGCCATCGGAGTCGACCTGGAGCGGCATCCGCTGGTCGGGCGGTCACTGGCCACGGCCGGACCGGTCGCGGTCGCCGAG
>NZ_SOFW01000032.1:0-2838 GCF_004402315.1 Cryobacterium sp. TMT1-3 | reverse complement strand
CGCCGCCCGCCACGGGGCCCCCGCGTCGGCCGGGCCCGGCCCCGCAGCGGCCAGCGTCACGCCCGACCCGGCCGGGACCATCACCATCGTCGCCGGCGGACGTACCCGCCAGGAATCGGTGGACCACGGCCTGAGCGCCCTGCTACCGAGCATCGAGGTCGTGCTCGTGCACGACGCCGCCCGCGCCCTCACACCCGCAGCGCTCTGCGACCAGGTCGTCGCCGCCGTGCGCGCCACCGGGCACGGCATCATCCCGGGCCTGCCCGTGGTCGACACCATCAAGCGCGTCGCCGCCTCCGGAGCCATCCTGGGCACCGTCGACCGTTCCGAACTCTCCGCAGTGCAGACCCCGCAGGGGTTCCCGCGCGCCATGCTCGAGGCCGCCCGCACCTGGGCTGCGGCGAACGGCCGGTTCGAGGCGCTCACCGACGACGCAGCGCTCGTCGCCGATGCCGGGCATCCGGTGACGGTCATTGCCGGGCATCCGCTCGCCTTCAAGATCACGACGCCCGAAGACCTCGAACGGGCCGATCTGCTACTGCACGCGGCAGCGGCGCCGCTTCTTCCCCGCGTCGGCACCGGCCTCGACGTGCACGCCTTCGCCGACGACACTGAGCCCGACGCTGCGACCGAACTCTGGCTGGCGGGCCTGTACTGGCCGGGGGAGCGGGGCCTGAGCGGACACAGCGACGGCGATGTCGCCGCCCACGCCATCTGTGATGCCCTGCTCGGTGCGGCCGGCCTCGGCGATATCGGCAGCGTCTTCGGCACGGCCGACCCCCGATTCAGCGGCGCCCACGGCGATGTCTTCCTCACCGAGACCGTGCGCCTGGTGCGTGCCGCCGGCTACCTCGTGGGTAACGTCTCGGTGCAGATCATCGGCAACCGGCCCAAGTTCTCGCCCCGTCGGGCTGAGGCCGAAGCGCGACTCGCCGGTATCCTCTCGGCATCGGTCAATCTCGCCGCGACGACAACGGATGCGCTCGGCTTCACGGGTCGCGGCGAAGGCATTGCCGCGACGGCGACCGCGCTGCTCTACCCGGCGCCGACTACTGCGCCCTCTGCTGCGCCGACCGCTGCGCCCTCTGCCGCGCCCGGGCCGGGTCAGACCCCTCACCTAAACTGGGAGGCGTGACCATGCAACTGTACGATTCGAAGGCCCGGGCCTTGCGCGATTTTGTCCCCCTCGAAGCGGGTCAGGTCTCGATGTACGTGTGTGGACCCACCGTGCAGTCCAGCCCGCACATCGGTCACCTGCGCAGCGCCCTGGTCTACGACCAGCTGCGCCGCTGGCTCAGCTACCGCGGGCTCAACGTCACCTTCGTGCGCAACGTCACCGACATCGACGACAAGATCCTGATCAACGCGAATGGTTCGAGCGAGCAGTGGTGGGCCCTCGCCTACCGCTACGAGCTCGAATTCACCGCGGGCTACCAGCGCCTGGGCATTCTCGCGCCCACCTACGAGCCGCGCGCCACGGCGAGCATCTCCGAGATGCAGGCCATCATCGCCACCCTCATCGAGCGGGGCCACGCCTACGCCGCCCCCGACGCGTCCGGTGACGTCTACTTCGACAGCGCCAGCTGGGCGGCCTACGGCGCCCTCACCCACCAGTCGCCCGGCAATATGGAGGCGGCAACGGATTCCTCCCCCCGCGCCAAACGCGACCCCCGCGACTTCGCCCTGTGGAAGGGCTCGAAAGAGGGCGAGCCGGCCTCGGCCGCGTGGACCTCGCCGTGGGGCCGAGGCCGCCCCGGCTGGCACATCGAGTGCTCAGCCATGGCCGCCCGCTACCTCGGCGACCACTTCGACATTCACGGCGGCGGCCTCGACCTGCGGTTTCCGCACCACGAGAACGAGCTGGCGCAGTCGAACGCGGCCGGCAGCGACTTCGCGAACTACTGGGTGCACAACGGGCTGGTCAACGTGAACGGTCAGAAGATGAGCAAGTCGCTCGGCAACTCGGTCTTCGCGGCCGAACTGCTCGATCAGGCCCGCGCCATCGTCGTGCGCTATTTTCTCGGCGCCGCCCACTATCGCTCCACCATCGACTACAACGACGGATCGCTCGCCGAGGCTGAAGCAGCCCTCGAGCGGGTCGAGAGTTTTCTCGACCGCGCCGACCGCCGGCTGGCCGGCACCCGGTTCGCCGGGAGCGGCGTCGAGGTCGTGCCCGAAGATTTCGCCACGGCCATGGACGACGACCTTGCCGTTCCGCAGGCGCTCGGCGTGCTGCACGACACCGTGCGCGCCGGCAACGCCGCGCTGGATGCCGAAGACCTTCACGCTGCGGCATCCGCTCGCAGTGAAGTACTCGCGATGAGCGAAGTGCTGGGAATCAACCCTTTGTCGCCCGGCTGGGCCGTGGCAACAGACGAACCGGCCATGGTGGCCCTGAGCGCGTTGGTCGAGCGACTGCTCGGCGACCGCACCCTCGCCAGGGAAAACCGCGACTATGCGGCCGCAGACCGAATCCGGGACGAACTCGTCGCCGCCGGAATCACCATCGAAGACACCCCGTCGGGTGCCCATTGGAGCTTTGACTGATGAAGAATCTAGACCGCAAATCGCGTACCGGAGCGGTGCGCAAGGGCAGCCGCGGAGCCCAGGTCGGCTCCGGCGGCCAGGGCCGTCAGGCACTCGAGGGCAAAAAGCCCACCCCCAAGGCTGAAGACCGTCCGTACCACCCCGCCGGCAAGCGCAAGGCGGCGGCCGAACGGTTCACCGCGGCCGGCGGCTTCAACTCCCGTCCGGCAGCGGATGCCTCCGCCAACCGCGGCGGCTCGGCCGGCGGTCGCGGCGGCACGCCTCGCGGTGGCGCCCGCGGAGCCTCGCAGG
>NZ_SOFW01000017.1:0-1971 GCF_004402315.1 Cryobacterium sp. TMT1-3 | reverse complement strand
TCATCACTAACTCAAGGATGGCCCAATACCAGGGATGACGTCATCAGGAACGTGACCATGCAGCTCGGCGGTCAGAGGAGAAACCTCACTGGGAGCGTGTGTCAGTAACGCCTATTCGAAGTTGATGCGACGAGATTCGGGCCGATTTGGCCGCAGCGGGCGGGGCGTTGCTGTGGCGGTCGTCGTGGACTGCGGGGTCTGCGTTGTTCTCGTGCCGACTGAAAATAGGGCCAGTGCCGCGTTGGCGGCAGTAGGTCGAGGCCGCTGGCGCCCGGCAGGGCGGTTCTGCACTGGACCTTAGGTTGCCGGGCGGGCTGTCAGCGCGGCTTGCGTGGCGAGGAGAGCCTTGGTGTGCACGGTGTGCAGCTTCATCAGGTTGTGGCAGGCAGCGATCAGGTCCCACTCGTGGGCTGCTTGCTCCAACCCTCGTAGCAGAACGAATTTTCCTTGTCGGGTGTGGATCTGACCGAACACGGGCTCCACGATTGCCTTCCGCCGCGCATAGGCCGCGCGGCCCTTCTTCGTCTTCAGCTTCCGCGCCATGCGTTCGCGCAACGTCGCGTCAGCGAGGATCCGGCCCCGAGGAACATCCGGAACACGTTCCCCGTGCTTCACCCGGCCGGTCGCGATGAAGAACTCAGTCCGTCCGTCGCTCGCGGCTTCCACGGTCTTGGCGTAGTCCAAGTTTGCTGCTGAACAATACCCGGCATCCACCAGCACTTCGGCGGGGAGAGTACCCATCGTGGCGTGGAGTTTCTCGATCATCGGCACGACCTGTTCAACGTCCACGGCAATATTCGTCAGCGTCGTCGCGACGATCACTTGATGGTCCGCATCAACGATGGCCTGCGCGTTGTAGGTGTAGTGGAAGGACCCGTCGGCGGTCTTCATGATCCGAGCATCCGGGTCGGTGAAGTTGCGCTGAGCCTTCGGAGCGACGACCGCGTTCTTTGCCGCGTCATCACCCTTCTTCGAGACCACGTCGTCATCATCGCCCTTGTCCCGGGCCTTCTTCTCCGCGTCTTTTCGAGCCCGCGCGGCCGCGTCTGCCTCCAACGCGGCGCGCGCCTCAGCCAGTTTCACCAGGCGTGACTCCCGCCGCGCGAGCTCCGGCGGCAACTCATCGCCGCGTTTGTCTTTCCCGAAACGGGCATCCTCAGCGTCATCAATCGCGTCGGCGTCAGCCAGCAGAGCGGAGACCTCGTCAGCGAGGACCTTCTGTTTCTCCGTCAGGCGGGCGTAACTCATGGCCTTGCGCCGGGACGCGTTCGCGCGCACTTTGGTGCCGTCCAACGCGACCTGCCCTAATGACACCATTCCGGCAGCGCGGCAGAGCTCCAACGCCTGCAAGAACACGTTCCCCAAGCTGGAAAGGTGCCGTTTGCGGAACCGGGCGATGGAGCGAAAATCCGGCGCCTGCTGCGCGGCCAGCCAACGAAACGCGACCACATCCACGCAGACACGTTCCAACTCCCGTGACGACCGAACACCCACGCAATACCCGTAAAGCAGGACACGGACCATCAGCCGAGGGTCGTAAGGCGGCTGGCCCTTCGTCTTCGCGTAGGACGCGTAGAACTTCTTCAGATCCAGCTGGGTTTCGACGATGTCCGCGATGAAACGGGAGAGGTGATTCTGCGGCAGCCACTCATCCAACGACGGCGGTACCAACATCACCGCCGCCGGCTCGAACGCCCGGAATCGCTTGTTCACGCCCGCGCCAGCTTCGACCCCGTCATCCACGACCAAGTCAACGTGCTCAAGTTCCGTCGCGGGGAACAGGCCATCAGAATCGCTCATAAGCAATTTTCCCAGACCCCACGGCCAAGGACGGGAAATCCGGCGGCGTTTTAAACTTTGCCGTTACTGACCCACGCTCCCAGTGAGGTTTCTCCTCTGACCGCCGAGCTGCATGGTCACGTTCCTGATGACGTCATCCCTGGTATTGGGCCATCCTTGAGTTAGTGATGA
>NZ_SOFW01000036.1:0-1872 GCF_004402315.1 Cryobacterium sp. TMT1-3 | reverse complement strand
CTCGGACTCGGGGAGGTTGAGGGTGGGGTTTTCGTCGAAGAAGCCGTGGGGTTCGATCATGAAGCCGATGTTTTGGCGGGGCATGACGGGCCAGTCTTCGAGGCGCACGACGTGGTGCATTCCGAAGGTGTACCAGACGACGAGATCCTGGTCGACGATGTTCCGGTCGGCGAGGGTCCACGTGGGCAGGCCATCGCCGCCGGTGCTCTGGTTCGGGAACTCGCCAGCCGGAAAACGCTCGGCCCGGTCGTAAGCGGTCACCCACAGGTTGTTGCGAGCAAACTGAGCGCGCTGACTCACGTGGGAACGCTCGTCGGCGGCCAGGGTGATCGCATTCGTGGGGATGAGGCGGTAGGCCACCGGCTCGTTGACCAGGTTCTTGCTGTCGCGGTTGGCGACCTTCCAGAAGCGGTGCTTGGAGCTGTCGGCCTTGCGGATTGCCGCCTGCTCGGTTTCGAGCAGTCGATCAACCGCACGGAACGCGGTGAGGGTGGGGTTGTCGGCCGGGATCTCGGTGTCGACCTCGTAGACGGAGTTCAGCGGACCGTCAAGCTCAAAGTCCATCCGCACGTTGAAGAGGTGCTGGTGGATGGGGCCGTAGAGGCCGTCGTTGTTGAGCGCCTGGCCGTATGGGGTCTTTTCGCCCGGGTTCTGGGCGGCCGTCGACAGAATTCCCGTGGCCTTGACCAAAAACTCGATGCTGCCGTCAAGAAAGAGGTGCCAGTAGAACGCGTACTCGTAGTTGGCGACTGTCGCGATGAAGGAGATCACGAGTTTGCGGCTGCGTCGAACTTCGGCAGTACCTTCGCGGAAGTCGAAATGCTTCCACATGATGCTGTCGTCTTCTTCGTGCATGCAGATGGCGTTTTCGATGGTCATCGGGTTGCCGTGGCTGTCGGTCGTGATGCCATCGAAGTACTTGATCTCACCCAGGCAGTCGCAGCCGAGCTTGAGCGAGTTAGCCATGTTGCCGATGTTGTATTCGCCGGAGTCGAAGGCATTCTTCTTGGCCTGCACGGGAGCCGGGTCGCCGTAGGGAACGACCATCTCTGCCAGGGACGCGCGGTTGATGACGGATCGGTCCGTGCCCTTGTTGCGGAACTTGAGCTGGTGCAGCACCAGGCCCTCACGCGGTGTGAAACCCACGCGGAAGGACCAGTCGGCCCACCGCACATGGTTACCCGTCACCGTGAAGGACGCACCTTCGGGCTGGGTGATGGAAATGGGCTTGAGGTCGGTGCGAGCCGGCCCGACATACTTGGGCAGGTAGTTGCCGGCAGCCGAGGGCACCGGGATAGCTTCGGCGTCTTCAACCTTGGCGACCGTGCCGGAGGTGAGGTCGTAGATGACGACGAAGTTCTCGATCGGGTGGGCATAGGGGCTGTCGTCAGGATCCTGCCGAACGAAGACGAGAGCGCGCATCAGGCGTCGACCTTCAGCGTCTTCTCCGAACCAGCCAACCGACCACGGCTCAAAGCAGACCAGGTCCAGGTTGGTGATGCCGCGGGCAGTCAACGCCTCGACAACGCGCGGGTCCTTCTTGCAGTTGATCTCGCACTCGGCGAACTCGTCCAGCATGAACGGCGGCTGCACGCCCGATGCCAACTGGGTCCACGTCGTGACGATGCCGGAATCGAGGTTGATGATCGCTTCGAACGCGTCGCCCGTGGCCCGGTCGATGAGCACCGAATCAGCCTCACGCTCGGTCTCCGTGCCGGCCCGCAGAGCATGCTTGGACGGTTCCCGCAGCTCAACACTGATGAAGCGGAACGTCTCAGCCGCCGCCGGCCCATTCTTGAGAATGGCGACCGCGCGAGAAATCTCGGCACGGGACAACGGATCAAGCGGGTGCGCCCCGACAACAATTTCAGT
>NZ_SOFW01000028.1:0-1774 GCF_004402315.1 Cryobacterium sp. TMT1-3 | reverse complement strand
CACGCTCCCAGTGAGGTTTCTCCTCTGACCGCCGAGCTGCATGGTCACGTTCCTGATGACGTCATCCCTGGTATTGGGCCATCCTTGAGTTAGTGATGAGCGCTCACGAAGAGGGTGGTTGTGATGGTGAATATCAACGAGGTCCTGGATGGTCACGTGGCCTTGGAAATCGAGTGTCTCGATCGAATCTATTTGAACGGCTACGTTCCGATCCTGCAAGTTGGCGGTCAGGTCATCAACTTCATGCGCAAGCATCTGGGCAAGTCGATTCCGTCGCCTGCGATTCTTGAAAAGATTGGCACCGTGTTCCGCCAAGACGTGAAGAAATACGCGGAGACTAATCACATTCCCGTGATCACGTTCAAGAAGGACGATCGGAAAGTCGACGTGATGCACCGCCACATCCTGGCGCAGGAACTTACTGGTCACTCCGGCGTTGCCGCGATCGGAATCGCGCAGGAATACCAGAATGTGTTCGCTGCGAACAGACGCGAAGGACCCGGCGTTCCGTGGTTCTCGTTCACGAAAGCCGACCGTCGAATCACGTGCTATTACTTCTACCTGTGGGACACGGAATTTGGTCCCTCGTTCATCAAGATTTGCGCGTACTTCCCCTACCCGATCAAGGTCTGGGTCAATGGCCACGAGTGGGCCAAACGTCAAGCCACACGGGCTGGAATCGGCTTCACGTCCCTCTCGAATGGTTTCGCCAGCTGCGATGCCCCGGACGCGTTGCAAGCGATCTGTGACCGGCTTGGATCAGTCACCATTCAAGCGTTCTTTGACCGGTGGATGGACCTCCTGCCGTTGCCGTTGAATGAGTACGACCGCACGTTCGGGTACTGGTGGGAATTGTCGATGCGTCAGATTGAAACTTCCCGCACCTTTGTCTTCGACGCTCCCCGGCATGCTCGGGGGTTCTTCGAATCTCTCATCGCCGACAACCTCGACATCGGCCGCCCCGAGACCGTGGAGTTACTCTTCACCGGTCACGCTCCGCATTCCCGCAGCGCGCATCCGATCGTGAACCACACGCCGTGCAAAACGAAGATCGTGACCGAGGGCACCCAAGTCACTGTGAATGCGTTCTTCAAACATTCCCGCATCAAGCAATACCTCAAGGACGGCCGAGCCCTGCGCATCGAGACCGTCATCAACTCCCCCCGAGATCTCCAATGCCTCCGACGCTTGGAACACCTGGAGGAATTGCAGCTCAAAGCCCGTGACATCAACGCCCGACTACTCGATACTGAACGTGTCGGGCAGCGCTGTGTCCTTGCGAGCCCAGCCTTTGAGCGGGTCGCATCCCCAACACTCACACCGGACGGGAGAAGGGCTCCAGCCATCAGATTCGGCGACCCTCGGGTCGTGGCGCTGCTCGGCGCTCTCTGCATCAGCATCAACGTCCTCGGATTCACCCACCGGAGCCTCCGCGCCCTCGTGAACCCGCTACTTGACACTGAATACAGAGCAGGCCAGATGAGTTACGACCTCGCCAAGCTCCGCGCCAATGGCCTGATCCAACGCCGCGAACACAGCAACACCTACGTCCTCACCGCCGATGGACAACGCATCGCGATCTTCTATACGAAGCTGCACGACCGGCTCCTCCGGCCACTCATCGCCGCCAATACGCCCCCGGCACCAGCCCCACTCCGCCAGGCGTTGAAGACTATCGAGGAACACATCGACAGCTACCTCAACGACGCCCACATGGCTAACGCTGCCTAAAACTCGGTACAAACGCCCGACTTCTGGCCCCCAAGAAAGCTAG
>NZ_SOFW01000029.1:0-1492 GCF_004402315.1 Cryobacterium sp. TMT1-3 | reverse complement strand
TCCTCGTTGGAGGCGAAGACGGGGGGAGTCTCGGTCGGCGCGGCGGTTGCTTCCGTGACGGGTGTTGTTGTGTCGCTGGGTGTGGGGGCGGGGGTGGCGGAACATCCGCTGAGCGTGGCGAGGATCAGGAATAGTGTGCCGGCGGTCGTCGCGGCTTTGGGGTGGGGGTGTTGGTGGCGGGGGTGGCGACGCGGCGGGGTTCGCATGCGGTCACCATAGACCGGATTGCTACAACCTTTCGAAGTTTCCACAGGCTGGTTTTTGGGGCGGATTCGCGCTACGTGCGGGGCGAGGTGCTTCTTTCTTCGGGTGTCGATGGTGGAGTCGTGGTGGCGCGGGAGCCCGCGATGGCAGGCGTGGCGGGCTGGTGCCGGCTTTGGGGCGGCCGTTTCGGGCGGTGCGGGTGAACCGGCCGGGCGGGGATCGGTGGGAGCCCCGGGCCGGCTGCAAAACATTTCTTTGGGTATTCTTTGGTGAGTTGGCCCGGTTTCGTGCTTGTAGGAGTGACATTTTCTCGTGTCGGTGGTCGGGTGTTGACGTGAATCATGAACAACCTGGCGCTGGAGCTCACCCGCACGGCGGCCCTGGTGGCTGCGCTGGGCGATTCCAGTGCCGGGTTCGCCGGGCTTTCCGATGCTGAGGTGCTTGCGGCGCGGGGTCCGATCGCGGCGTTGCTGCGGCTGAGCTCTACGGCGGCGGCGCGGTTGGCGGGCACGATCGCGGAGCGGTCAAGGCCGCAGCTGGGTCAGTCCGGGCTGGCGGCGCGGCACGGGTTTGGTAACCCCACTCTGATGGTGCAGCACGCGACCGGCCTGAGCCGTATCGAGGCGGGACGGCTGCTCGCGGTCGGCGTGCTGATGCGGGAGACCGAGATGGCCGAACGCCGGGCGGCCGAGGCCCGGGACGCGCAGCGACTCGCGCAGGCCACGGCCGTCGCCGCCGCGGTGGCCGCAGCTGCTGCCGCAGCAGTGGCCACCGCCGAAGCGGCAGAAGCTGCGGCCGCTGCGGCTCTCGCCACGGCGCAGGCGCAGCGAGAGGCCGACTGGGAGGCTGCCCAGTGGGAGGCGCGGGAAGCCGATCGGGCGGCCGTCTGGGCCGAGCTGCACCCCGATCTGCCACTTCCCGACGCCGCGCCCCGCCCGGTCAGGCCGGTCACCCCTGTTGTCCCACTGGTTCCAGGGACGCCGCCGATCTCGCTGGTCGTGCCGATGCCGGTGATCCCGTTGGTGGAGGTGGTGGTGCCGTGGCAGGCGCCGATCGTGCACGCTGTCGCGGCCGGCATCTTCTCGCCCGGTGTCGGTGATGCTCTGCTGCGCGGCCTCGGTACCCTGGACCAGGCCGTCACCGCCGAGAAGCTCGCTGCCGCGCTGAGGGTGCTGCTGGCCGAGGCTGCGGGGATGAATACCGAGCAGGCCTACAAACGAGCCCGCCGGCTGCGCGACGAACTCGACGCGGCGGGCATTCGCGCGCGGGAGAAGCAGGCTCGTGACGA
>NZ_SOFW01000027.1:0-1492 GCF_004402315.1 Cryobacterium sp. TMT1-3 | reverse complement strand
GGCGGTTTCTGGGGGTCGTTGCAACACCGGGTGGTCTATTCAGTAGTCAGCAGTTTAGCGAAGCGCTCGGCGGGGGTGTCCCAGTCGAGCGTCTTCCGTGGGCGTTCGTTGAGCTCGTGTGCTGCCGCGCGTAAGTCGTCGGCGGTGTAGGTGGAGAGGTTGGTGCCCTTGGGGAAGTACTGGCGTAGTAGGCCGTTGGTGTTCTCGTTGGATCCGCGTTGCCAGGGGCTGGCTGCGTCGCAGAAGTAGACGTCCATGTTTGTGCCAAGGCGGATGGCAGTGTGATGCGCCATCTCGACACCTTGGTCCCAGGTCAGAGAGCCGCGTAGATGTGCGGGGAGGATGTTCATCGCGGCCACGAGGCCGTCGCGAACTGATTCGGCGGTGTGATCGACGGGCAGGTGCACGAGGATCACGAAGCGAGTCGTGCGTTCCACAAGCGTGGCGATCGCGCTCCTGTTGTGGGCGCCGGTGATGAGATCACCCTCCCAGTGGCCGGGAACGGATCGGTCTTCCACTTCCGGGGGACGGTCGCAGATCATGGTCATGGGGTCCACGAATCGTGACCGGCGTGTCTCGCTGCTTCTTCGAGGTTTGCGTCGCGATCGGCCGGTGCGCAACTTCGCGGTGAGGTCCCGGCGGAGGCCGCTGCGGGCTGGAGAATAGAGAGCTTGATAGATTGTTTCAGGACTTGCCCGCATGGTGTCGGTCGTGGGGAATTCCCTGATCAGGGCCTGACTGATCTGCTCGGGAGACCAGCGCACGCCAAGTTTCTTGGCGACGTATTCGCGCAGCTGCACCTCAGCATGAAATTTCAAGTCCTTAGGCCTCGGACGACGACTGGCGGCTAGTCGATGTGCGGAGTAGGGCTGATATTCCCCGTGTTCGGGTTGGCGGTTTCGGGCAATCTCGCGGCTGATTGTGGACGGGGACCGGCTCATCAATGTGGCGATTGTTCGCAGGGAGCCGCCGGCAACGTGAAGATCCCGGATCGTTTCTCTCTCAACTAAAGAGAGGTAACGAACATTGATTTGTTTCTCAAGCGCGGCTAGCTCTATGGCTTTTGCTGTCGGAGTGCGGTTCACATTTCCTGTGTACTCGATCACGCGGCCGTCTGGGTAAATACGCCGGTTGTTCGATTTACGGATCCCTTTGTCCCAGTCGACGGCAGTCCTGATATCGACATCGGCCAAAGCGGCCGCCTCACGGCGGGGAGTGCCAGCCGCGCGGAGCTCACGGAACATCTCACGCCCAGGGTGCGGTTTCGGCCCTCGAATCCCAACGCTGCGCGCCCAACGGTAGCCAGTGCCGCGGTTGATGCCCAGCTCAGCCGAGGCAGAAGTCACGTCACCAAGTCGCTCCAGCAGAGCCAGAAAAGACGCCTTGTCCGCGCACGGATTCTGTTCGTCGGTCGAGGGCTCATTGGTCGGGTTTAACGTGGTCATACAAACTCCCAAGAGTCTGGGTGTTGCAACGACCAGTAGAACCCAAG
>NZ_SOFW01000031.1:0-1410 GCF_004402315.1 Cryobacterium sp. TMT1-3 | reverse complement strand
CAGGCTCGCAAGGTCCTGACCCTAAATACCAAGGCACGCCAATGCGGGCAATGATTACGACTGCCGTCATTGAAGCTATCGACCGAACATCAGACCAGAGAGCATCACCCCGACAACCCAGGACCCCTGGGGCCCTCGACGAGCACATGTTCAGGATCGCTCATGATCCTTGTCCTTCCTCATAGATGAGGACAAGTATCAAATGGCCGGCTGGATTATGCCGAGGTTCGCGGCCATCACTCGCCGCTGATCTAGGCTTTCAGGCAAACATCGGCATAATCCGAACATCAGAATAATTTAGGAATTCATTTTCCATCCGAAGCCGAGCGTTCTCGGTCAAGGCTTCCTTCAATTCCAACGCTTGCGCTGGACTCAACGGCGGCCCCGGGCGTGCCTCGTTCTCGGCGTTGAATTGCTTCACCCACAGGCCGAGGGACTGGTCCGCGATGCCGAGCTCATCGGCAACGTGCTTGACGGGCCGGCCCGTCGTGACGACGAGCTGCACGGCCTCCGCGCGAAACTGCGGGGAGAACGAGCGCTTGGGCTTCTTCTCATTGCTGGTCAAGTGGTTCAACTTCCTGGATCACGATGCCGTGTCCAAGAACAGTGAAGCACGCCAGTGCACGCCAGCATTTTCGCGATGTATCTGCTAATGCCAGTGGTGCCCTTGTTTTGATAGTGGGGATGCCTTTAGTAGTACTAGCCTTTAGCTAGCCACACAGGGTAGACTTGGCCGGTGTAGTCGGTATATTCGTGGTAGAACATAAAGCCCTTCGTTACCGTGTTGGTCATGTTTTCAAGCGCAGTGATTTCTTTAACATAGACACCTTGAATAGGAGTTAACTCGGACTCTGCAGTCACGGTTGATATAGGCATTATTTGACCTTCAGCCATGGCACGAGGCTTTCGATTTGGTACGTCGCCGGCACTAAGGAGCTCATCATATTTTACTGATTGTTCTTTGTCTTCAATGAGAAAAGTCAAAACTTTCTTTGCGTCGTTCGTATCTAGAGACACTGCCATTCGGAGCATCCATGCATTACTAACTAAGGCCTCTTGCCCAGAGTCATCGAGTGAAACATCATTGTCTATGCCGTCATTAGGTCCTATTCTTTGATCTCGCCACTCAGCAACAAATGTGTCCTTGTCACGAATAAGCCATGAAACGTACGGTGCCTGCTCATCTTTAGGGAGTATTTCAAAAGTTTCAAATGGCATACCTTCATATTGCACCAGGTTTTCAGGGACTGCTTCTGCGTATGGGGCGTATTCTGCTATTTGCGGTACTACGGCGGTTTCTACTGGCGCTGGAGTTGGAGCGGCTGTTTCGGGTACTGACTCGCTTGTTGCTACGGCTGTTTTCGGTGCGCAGCCCGTCAAGCTGAAGAGTGCCACCGCTGTGAGGGTGAT
>NZ_SOFW01000038.1:0-1249 GCF_004402315.1 Cryobacterium sp. TMT1-3 | reverse complement strand
GGCGGATTCAACCGGTCGTCGCAACACTCGATTTTTGTGAGGTGTTGTACGTGTGGTTGAAGAATGAGTTCGTTAAGAAACAGGCGCGGTTTTGGGTGTTGATGACTCAAGGCTCGACGCTGACTGCTGCGTGCGATGCTGTCGGGGTGAATCGACGAACTGGACGGCGTTGGCGTCAAGCAGCGGGTGGGCGGATCCCTCGTCCTGAGGCAGAGAAGTCTGGGCGGTACTTGTCCCTGGAGGAACGACTGCAGATCGCGGACTTGCACCTAGGTGGCACGGGCGTGCGGGCGATCGCTGCTCTGGTGGGCCGGTCTGCTGCCACGATCAGTCGAGAGCTGGCTCGAGGCGGATCCAAGACTGGCCCGCTGGCACGGACGAAGTATGCCCCGTATGCGGCGCAGAAGCAGGCCGAGCTTCGCGGACGTCGACCCAAGGCCAGCAAATTCGACCATCCGGAGCTGGCCCTTGTGGTGCAGAAAAAGTTGTGCCTGAAATGGAGTCCGGAACAGATCAGTGATCATCTGGCCGCGGTGTTTCCCGATCGGCAGGAAATGCGAGTCAGCCCGGAAGCCATCTACCAGGCGCTTTATGGGGGCGGCCGGGGTGACTTGCGCGGTGATCTGCATCAGCATTTGCGCACCGGCCGCGCCATCAGGCGTCCGAGACGGCCTGCTGCGAAGAACTCCGGCAAGATCCCGGACATGACCATGATCAGCGAGCGACCGGCGGAAGTTTCCGACCGGGCCGTGCCTGGGCATTGGGAAGGAGATCTGATCTTGGGATCACACTGCCGGTCGGCGATCGCTACGTTGGTGGAGCGTCAGACCCGGTTCACAATGCTGGTCCACCTCCCCGGTGACCACAGCGCGATCACGGTTCGCGATTGCCTGTTGGCAGCCATACAGACTCTGCCAGAACGCTTGGCTAAGACGTTGACGTGGGATCAGGGAACCGAGCTGGCCCAGCACCGGCAGATCACGCTGGCCACAAAGATGGCTATCTACTTCTGTGATCCGCATTCGCCGTGGCAGCGAGGCACCAACGAGAACACCAACGGGCTGCTGCGCCAATATTTCCCCAAAGGCACCGACTTATCCGTTCATTCGCCCGAGCGGCTACTCGAAGTCGCTACCGAACTCAACAATCGACCCCGCAAAACACTCGGCGGCATCACACCCACTCAAGCCATGCAACGACTACTGTCAGAGCCAGAAATACCCATCGTTGCGACGACCGGTTGAATCCG
>NZ_SOFW01000013.1:0-1118 GCF_004402315.1 Cryobacterium sp. TMT1-3 | reverse complement strand
GACGTTCCCGATTCGGGACATACCTCCGGAACAGGCAGCGTCTGTCACCCAGCATGCCAATCGTTGGGGTCGTGACATTTTACGCGTGAAACCGGCCCGGTCTTCGAACCTTACAAGAGCAGAATTGCGCAATCGAGTCTGCCCTTGTACTCCGTTTCAGTCGATCGGAGAGACACGAATGAGGTTGCCATCAGGGTCGGCGACCACGAATGTGCGCCCGAAGACGTCTTCGTGCGGCTCTTCGATAACAGTGGCCCCCTTGGACGTCCACGCGGTGAAGCAGTCATCGACTCCGGATGCTGACCCGGGCAGCATGAGTCCCAACTCGCTGGTTCGCGGCGTCGCCGTCGTGACAGTGTCGCCGCGGCCAGACCATAGAGCGAAGAGTACGCCCGGGGCTACCTCGAATGGGACATAACGCGGGGTAATGGTGACAGGTTCCATCTCGAAGAGATCGCTGTAGAAGCGGGTGGAGCGCTCGACGTCGGTGACATAGATGAGGAACAGGTTTGGTGTTGCCATGGGGATCTCCTTAGTTGACGTTCTCGGCAACGGCAAGCCTTTCATCAATACATGACAGCTTTTGTCTGGTATCCGTCGATACTGGTGAGATGAAGTCCCACCGCCTACTTTCGATGATGTTGCTGCTCCAGACGCGCCACCAGATGACGGCGCTTGAGCTGGCAGAAGAGTTGGGAGTGTCGGTCCGGACGGTACTGCGCGACGTCGTGGCTCTGGCGGACGCAGATGTACCGGTGTTCGCCGAGCGAGGCCGATATGGAGGCGTCGTCCTGCTTCCAGGGGCACAGCTGGACGTGTCCAAACTCAGTCCCACCGAGGTCGATGCGCTGAAGCTACTGGGTTTGGACACCGGGCAAGCGCGCCAACTTGGTATCGATTCACTCACGCGTAGCGCCCAAATGAAGCTCGCTTCCCGCCGCCCTCAGGGCCGCCAGTTGGAACTGCCATTGTCCGAATTGATTGTGGTCGACAACACTCCATGGTTTAGCCCGATGCCAAGTGCCGCCGGCGTCGCCGAACTCGCCCGAAACCTGCAGTCGGGCAGGCGTTTGCGGATTCATTATCGGAGAAGTGCCGAACGAGGTGCTTCATGGCAC